>JBAQZJ010000181.1:0-1678 GCA_049790855.1 Planctomycetaceae bacterium
GGCTTGCCCGACGCGAATCGTCGGGCAAGCCCGACGGCTAACGACGTTGTTCACAACTATTCCCCGTTGCATTTCGATCGACGCGCGTCGTCGTATACACTCGCGGCACCCTGAATCCGCACCCGAAGGCCGTGTTCCGCCATGTCGAACGCTTCCGAAGAACCGCTCATCGCCGTCTTCATCGACTTCGAGAACCTGGCGATCGGCGTCCGCGATATGAAAGCGGGCAAGTTCCAGATCGAGCTGATTCTCAAGCGACTGCTCGAAAAGGGGCGGATCGTCTTCAAACGCGCCTACTGCGACTGGAGCCACTACCAGGACGCCGTCCGGGAGTTTCACAGTCAGGGCGTCGAGATGATCGACATTCCGCAAAGCAAGATGAGCGGCAAGAACAGCGCCGACATCCGCATGGTCGTCGACGCGCTCGACCTGTGCTACTCGAAGGGGCACATCGACGTCTTCGCCCTGATCAGCGGCGACAGCGACTTCTCGCCGCTCGTGTCGAAGTTGAAAGAGAACAACAAGCGGGTCATCGGCTGCGGCATCAAGGCGTCGACGTCGGACCTGCTCGTCGCGAATTCCGACGAATTCCTCTATTACGACGACTTGATTCGCGCTTCGAAGAAGACGCCCGCCGATCGCAGCAAAGGCGCCGCGAAAACGCCGCCGCGAAAATCCGCCCCTCCCAAATCGGAAGCCGGCAAGCCCGCGGCGACGTCGAAATCCGAACCGGCCAAGGAAGTGCCGCCTCGCAAAGCCGTCGGCAAGTCCGAGCAGGATCGCATGGACGAGGCGCAGGACCGCGTGCTGGAGGTTCTCGACTCGCTCGAGCAGGACTACGACGTGCTGTGGGGGTCGATGCTCAAGCAGGCGATCCGGCGCGTTTATCCAAGTTTCAACGAAAGCTATTACGGCTACGACGGATTTTCCGATCTGCTCGAAGATCTTGAAGAACGCAGCCTGATCCGGCTCGATTGGGACGAAACCCGCGGAAATTACAAAGTTCGCCGCGGGAAGGGCTGAAAGATCACCTTCGCCAATCCGCCCATTCAACCCGGTCGACGCGCCGCCTGCTGGATCGGCCGTGAGGGGGTCTAGGAGAAATTCCGAGGCCGCGTCTAGAATCGCCGGGGTTCATTCCCCACGGAGCCGCTCGCCGCACCACTTCCAACTTTGATCGCCGCTCCCAGGAGGGGAGAAGACCATGAAGCCGTCGTTTCGCGCCGTTGCCGCGCTTGCCCTGCTGTTCGGTCTCGCCCTGAGCCTCGCCGCCCAAGAGCCTGGCCCGTACGTCGCGGTGCAGGTCGATTATTACGAAGGCGAAGCCGACCCTGCGGACCCGGCAAGCGGAACGAAGGTGTCGGAAGGGCGCGGATCGGGCGTCGTCGTCGGTCCGGGCGAGGAAGGCACCTGGTATGTGCTGACGAACGCCCACGTCGTCGAAGGCGATTCCGACTCGTGGCGAACGTCGCCCCGCGTATTCGCGGGCGGCCAATGGCGGAGCGGCGAAGTCGTCGCCGCCGATGCGAAGGCCGATCTCGCACTCGTGCAGGTTCACTATTCCGAGCCGCTTCGCGCCGTCGAGCTTGCCGCGCAGCCGCCGGACGACCGCACGAAGGTCGAAACGCACGGTTTCGCGGCCGGACGCAAGTACACCGCCCGTGAAACGAACCTGTTG
>JBAQZJ010000182.1:0-2565 GCA_049790855.1 Planctomycetaceae bacterium
AGCGAGGGAACCAGCGACTACCGGACGCCCATCAAACTGAACCAGACGAGCTCGGCAACGACCACGATCGCCAGCAACGTCGCGGTGAACCACGCATTCCGCTTCGAGACCGGTCGCGGTTCTTTTCCGAATCCGAACGACGGTCCGAGACCGTTCCACAGCACGAAGCCGGCCGGAATCGTCACCAGGCCGAACGCCGCGAGCGTCCAAGCCGATGTGCCGTGGTCGACGAGTTCGGCCGCGTCGCCGACGGGTTCAACCACGCCCGAGCCGATGTAGACCCCGTTCGCGATCAGACAGAACCCGGCGAAGAACTGCCAGAGGAACGTCGATGGCTGTCGAAGAGCAGCGACGACGAGCCAGATGGCCGCCGGTGCGATCACGCCGACGAGCGGTCCGGCCCAGACGACCGGCAACGGATGCGGGTTCGGCGAGACGTCGGTTCGCGAGATCGCCAGCGGATGCAGGACGACCGCCGTCACCGTTCCGCCCGTCATCCACGCAGCCAGAACATGCCCGGCTTCGTGAACGACCTGCATCGTCAGCCAGCACAACGGGAGCAAGGCGGCGACGAGAAGCGTGCGAAGGACGTGTTCACGTCGCGGCAAAGACGTTCTTCCGATCATGCTCAATGTCGCCTTTCGTGGAGAAAGGCGACAGAGTTCTACGGAATTGGGGTTCCGAGGTCGCTTCAACGGACCGGGATCAGAGCCGCGACCGTCAGGGAGCGAGTTTCGGGGTGGGTCGTCGAGAAGCGCTCCCTGACGGTCGCGGCTCTGATGAGCGTCGCCTATTCCCCGACGAGCAGTCCTCCGTTGCGGTTGACGAACTCGCGCCAGCGGTTGACAGCGCCGATGCGGTCGCTGGGCGTCTGGTTGGGGCGGTAGTACATCGTGCGGCCCGACAGGCGGCGGACGTGATAGAACGCCAGTTCGCGGACGACCGGTTCGGGATGGTCGAGCCATTCGACGAGCTGGCGGGCCGTCGCGTCGTCGCGGGCGTCGTCGAGGTCGTAGCCCCACAGCAGTTCTTCGAGAATGTCGGACATTCCCGCGCGGGCGAACACGAGATCGAGCTGCTTCTTGAGGGTCTCGCCGTGCTCGGGAGAGCGGCCGAGCCAGTTTCGCAGGCCTTCGATCGCCGCCAGGACGGCTTCGGGATGTTCGCTGTCGCGGAGCGCCTTCACCATGCCGTCGACGTCCTCGATCAGCCCGAGTGCCTTGGCGGCCGGTTCGGCGACGTAAAACAACGGGCTGTCGACCGCCGGCAGCAGACTCTGGCCGGCCGGGGCGCCGGGCACGAACTCCTTCTGAAACGCGACCATCGCCCGACGCGCCGCCGAGGTCGGTTCGCGCGGCGTCATCCAGTCGGGGACGCCGATCGGAATCGCCTTGGCGGTCGCCTCTTCCGGTGTCGCCGCCTCGGTGATCGCGGCGCCTTCCGGAACGGCGTCGGCCGGTTTTTCTTCGGATGTCGCGGAGTCCACCAGGTCCGCCGTCGGCAGCCCGCGAGACGGTTCCTCCAAAGTTGCCGGCTCGCCGGTCTCCGGCGGCTCCTCGACGACGGTCTCGTCGGTTGCCGATTCGGCAACCGCGGCGGCCGGGGCGGCGACGCCGGCCGGCGTGCCGATCGCGCCGTCTCCGTCGGGCGTCAGAATGAGCCGGTTCCCTGCGGAGGCCACCTCGACGCGACCGGACGAATCGACGACCCGCACCGCTCCCGAGCCGACATAAACCACACCTTGCGGCGTGCGGTCGGACAGATCCTGGCCTTCGCCCGTCGGTTGCAACGGCAACGCTTCGATGCCGAGCGTCGTGTCCGGCGTCAGTGGTTCGACCCGCCACAACGCCGGGCCAAGACGCAAAGCGAACATCATTTCCGACGGTTCGGGAGGCTGGGCGGCAAAGGCGGCCAGACGCAGGCGTCCCTGCACCAGGTCGAAGCCGACAGGTCCGGCTTCGGTCTCGCCGAACGCTTTGAATCGAGTTCCGCCAAGCACGGTCGCGTCGAGCGGTAGGTCGCCGACAGCGATCTTCGTCTCGAAAGGCGCCGGAACCGCAATGGCGGCCCCCGCCTTGGGTTCTTCGTCAGTCGCCAAGGGGAACCATTGGCCCGAAGGCGATTCAAAGCGCAGCACCGTTCCCGTCTTCGAGACGATATCGATCGCGGGCGTCTTGACCGTCGCAGGAGTGCGGGTTTGCGGGACCGCGGCGACGCTCTCGGACGCCTCGACCGGCTCCGCCGGCGTGACATCGTCGGTCGGTTTTGCGTCGGCATCGGCGACCGCCGTCGCCGCTGCTGCCATTTTCGGCGGCTTCGCACCGTCGGTCGTCGGCGCGTCTTCGTCCATGATCGGCTCGTCGTCCGCGGGCGGTTCGGGATCGACGGGCAGTTCGGGAAGATCGGTTGACGCGACCACTGGTTCATCGTCGACGTCTCGTGGCTCGATCTCGGCGTCCAACGGTTCGCGCGGCCCGTCCTGCGGTTTGTCGAGGTCGGCAACGACCACGCCATCCGGTTCCGCTTCGTCGTCGGCACGGCCTCCAAAGAACGTCGGATCGTAGG
>JBAQZJ010000183.1:0-5897 GCA_049790855.1 Planctomycetaceae bacterium
GGCTTGCCCGACGCCGTGATCAAGCGAGAAAGCGCGAGCGTCGGGCAAGCCCGACGGCTAACGGTCCTCGATGCGGTACAGGTGGTGCCGGCTGCGGAGGAACATGGCATCGTCTGCGATCGCCGGCGTCGAGTGAAAACCTTCATCGAACTGGTTGTCGGCGAGCAGCTCGAACTTCTTCGAGGCGGCGAACACCGGCACCTTCCCCTCTTTGCTGAAGGCGAAAACCTTGTCGCCGTCGGAGACCGGAGAAGCCCAGAAGTCGCCTCCCAAACGTTCGGTCCAGTGAATCTTCCCGGTTTTCGCGTCGCGACAGGTGGCGATGCCCGCGTCGCTGACCATAAACAGCAGGTCGTCGATGACGAGCGGCGACGGTTTGGCCGAGACCATCCGGCCGCTCTTCCAGGCGATGCCGTCGGCCGTCAGGTCGCCCGCACCGGGTTTCACCGCCACCAGGCTCGTGTCGTCTTCGCCGGCGGCGATGTAGACGAGTCCATGAGCGTACAACGGTCGCGCCGCGGCGTTCATTCCGCCGTGACGCACCCGCCAAATCTCCTCGCCGTTTCGCGGATCGTAAGTGATCGTTTCGACGGCGGTCGGGCTGACGAGTTGCCGGCGTCCGCCGATCTCGAAGACGCCGGGGGTTCCGTATCCCTTCATAAGATCGCCGACGTCGGTGCCGTAGTCGATGTCTCGTTTCGTGCGCCAAATGGTCTTGCCGTTCGTCTTATCAAGGGCCATGACGAACTGCCGGTCGATGCCGTCGAAGTGAATGATCAGCAGGTTCTCGAACACGATCGGACTGGACGCCGGCCCGCGCCATTCGTCGACGTCGATGTCGCGGCGCTGCCAGAGAATCTTCCCGGTCGCCGTATCGACGCAGGCGGTGCCGTAGTGGCCGAAGTGGCAGTAGACGCGTCCCTCTTCGATGACCGGCGAGCCGCTGGCGAAGCTGTTCATCTCGTGATGCCCTTCGCCGACCGACTCGTTCTCGAACAGCAAGACCTTGTGAAGAATCTTGCCGTTCGTCGCGTCGACGGCGACGGCGGACATCTTCAGCCCGTCCTCGGTCGCAGTCGTCATCCAGACCTGGTTCTCCCACACGACCGGAGACGAATGCCCCCAGCCGGGAATCGCCGTCTTCCAAGTGACGTTCTTTTCGTCTCCGAACTCGGCGGGCAGATCGGCCTCCGCAGCGACGCCGATGCCGTTCGGGCCACGGAACTCCGGCCATCGATCGCCAGCAACGACCGCGCCGGTGAGGACAAGGACGAGCAGAGTCGTCATCGAACGGCAGCGCATCGAATCGCTCCAGCGAGCGGCAGGCGTCAGCCTGCCGGTGCGTAACGGACGTGGAAAACTCTCCACTCAACGTATCAACTTCCGTCGCGTGTTTCCGCGCCGCGGTGCGTCGGTTTTCAGCATGCGGCGTCAGGCGAGCTTCGTTGCATCTGACGATGAATCGCCCGATCCAAGCTGCGACGACGTGCCGCACATATTATGGACAACATGGTCTTGTATTGTGTCTTCCATGCGGATACATTTCGGGACCACGGTGTCCACATGCCGCCTGACATTGCCGGGCGGTCCCACCTGGAACAGCCGCCGCAACCCTCGGGCGGCCCCTGCCGCAACGCTGTCCCGCCTCTTCCTGGAACGGAACCCGTTATGCTCAGCGAGAAGACAATCGCCATCGTCAAGGCCACGGCTCCCGTCGTCGCAGCAAATGCCGAAGCGATCACCCGTCGCTTTTACGATTTGATGTTCGCCGGCAACCCCGAGGTCCAAGGTTTCTTCAACCAGGCGCACCAGCAGGCCGGAACCCAGCAGCAGGCACTTGCCGGGTCGATCTGCGCTTATGCGGCGAACATCGATAACCTCGCGGTGCTTGGTCCGGCCGTCGAATTGATCGCTCAGAAGCATTGCTCACTGATGATCAAGCCGGAGCACTATCCGATCGTCGGCGGACATCTGCTGGCCGCGATCAAAGATGTGCTCGGCGATGCCGTGACCGACGAAGTGCGAGACGCCTGGGCCGAGGCCTACGGCCTGCTGGCGAAGATCATGATCGAGCGCGAGTCGCAGATTTATCGCGAGCAGGCCGAGTGCGAGGGCGGCTGGAACGGCTACCGTCCGTTCGTGGTCGTCCGTAAGGAGCGGGAGAGCGGCATCATCACGTCGTTCTATCTGAAGCCGCAGGACGGCGGATCGTTGCCGACCTTCAAACCCGGTCAGTTCATCACGGTCCAGATCCACCACCCGACCACTCCGACGGCACCGCGCAGCTACAGCCTGTCCGATCGACCAGGGCTGGATTATTACCGGATCAGCGTCAAGCGCGAGCCTGGCTCACCTCCCGGACTCGTGTCGAACCACCTGCACGACCACGCGGAAGTCGGCGACGTGATCGACGTCGGACCTCCGTGCGGTGAATTCACGCTCGATCCCGCGACGGTCGACGGTCGGCCGATCGTTCTCGCATCGGGCGGCGTGGGAATTACGCCGGTGATGTCGATGCTCAAAACGCTCGTCCATCACGGCGTCGCGTCGCCGATTCACTTCGTTCACGGGACTCGAAACAGCAACGTGCATGCGTTCGCCGACGACCTTCACAAACTTTGCGAAGGTCGGCCGAATGTGAAAGTGCATATCGTCTACGACGAACCGCAACCCGGCGACCAGGAATCGGGGCGCTGCCACGCCGTCGGGCTGATGAACACGCAGCTCTTGCAGCAACTGTTGCCCGACAACGACGCGCACTTCTATTTCTGCGGTCCCAAGCCGTTCATGAGCGGCCTGTATCACGGCCTGAAACGCTGGGGCGTCGCCGAGGAGCGCATCCGCTTCGAGTTCTTCGGACCGCGGCAGGAGCTGTCGGCCCCTGTTGAGCAGCCTGCCGAACTCGCCCGCGTCTGACGGAAGCCGCACAAAACCACGGATTGCACGGAAAATCCGGACTCGGCGCGGTCAATGGGGGACCGACCGCATCGAGCCGCCGTGCAATCCGCGGTGTTTCATCGAAGAGGCCTGGCGAGCGATCAGGCGTCAGCCTGCCGGTGCTTCCAAGCGTCTCTCTCGCGGTGTGGCAATGGGCGCGTCGGGTTTGTTCGCACCCACCGGCAGGCTGACCCTGCCGCTCGCCTTCATTGGTCGATCGCCTCGCTCATACCGCCCGTCCAGTCCTCGATCTCTGCAAGCGACGGGTGCTCCCGTTCCACCCAGCGACGGCACTGGTCGAACAGTTCCCGTTCGACCGCATCGACCTGCTCGGTCGGCGGCGCCTCCGGGCCGACCGCGTCGATTGCCTGTCGTTCTCGATCGTATCGCAGCTCGGCCGGCCGGCCGGCCGACTTCGCGAGCCGCTCGGCGACGATGTTGTTCGCATACGGAGCCGGCTGTCCCGGCGTCGCCCATCGCGGACCGAAGTGATACACCGCGGCATACATGACCTTGGCCTTCGCCTCGCCGACGCCGCAACGGAGCAGGGCGTAGTAGAACATTCGATGGGCGTCCTGCCACGAATCGACGTCGCTCGGCGAGGCCGCGTCGTGGATGACCGCCGCCTTCAGGTAGCTGCCGTCGAACGGGGGGCCGACGACCGAGTAGAGCACCCGCGGAATCGACGCGCCGTCGGTCTCCAGCCCCGCGGGAGCGACCCATCGCTTGCCGGCCGGATCGACGTAGGCGAACTCGTCGCCCAGCCGCATCACCATGCCGGGACCGTCGACCGGTTCGAGCAGCAGCCGCCCTTCGAATCGGTCGCGACCGCTCGCCGCCGGCAACCCCGGCACCGTCAGCAGCGGCACCGAACTGAAGGCGACAACCGACCCGGCCAGCGAGACGAGCAGCCTGATTCCGACGATCTGGCGGAGAAGTCGCATCGAACGCCTCCCGGACATGCGGCTTATGTTCGCCAGCATGTACGGGAAGGCACGATGTGCGTTACACGAAATGGCGAGCGGCCGGCGTCAGCCTGCCGGTGGGTGGGGACGTCGCTCATGCATGAAAGCATGATGTCGACGCGACCCCGGTTCAACAGAATTCTGCGCGGCCGGGTGGGCCTGAACCGCGATCATCGCTGGAGAGACGCTTGCACGCACCGGCAGGCTGACGCCTGCCGCTCGCCTTCAGGCGCGTTCGATTTTCACCTTCACTTCCGCGCTGCCGACACGGACCGTCTGCCCTTCGGGCAGCGTGCCGCTTCGCTCCAGCCGCTCCGCCAGAGTCTCAGCCCGAATGTACTCCGCGAACGTCTCGATCGCCGCGGCGGCCTCGCCGCTCGCAGCGTACCGGATCGTGATGCGGTCCTCGATCTCCAGCCCGGCGTCTTTCCGCATCTGCTGGATCTGGCGGATGAAGTCGCGGGCGAGACCTTCGCAAATCAACTCGGGCGTCAGCCTCGTGGACAGCGCGATCTGAATGCCGCCCTCGGACGCCGTCACCCAGTCGGCGGCCTGGGCCGTGCCGACCATCACGTCTTCGGGAGCCAGTTCCAGCGGCTCGCCGCCGATCGTGACGGTCACGTTCGCACCCCGCCGGAGCGGGGCAAGCAGAGCGTCTCCGAGCGTCGGGAGTTCGTTTCGAATCGCCGCCAGTCGCTTGCCATGTTTCGGACCAAGCGTCTTGAGATTCGGCTTGTAGGTGTATTGCACCAGTTCGTCGAGGTGGTCGGCGCGGACCAGGGCTTTGACGTTCAACTCTTCACCCACGACGTCGGTCAGCGTCTCGATCGCACCCGACAGCTCCGGCGAGTCGGCCGTGAACCGCAGCTCGGCGAGCGGTTGGCGAACGCGGTGCCCCGATTCCTCGCGCAGGCGATGCCCCATGCCGACGATCGTCTGCGCCGCCGCCATCTTCACGCTGAGCAAAGCGTCGACGAGATCGAGGTTCGGCTGTGGGAAACGACAGAGGTGGACGCTCTCGGGGGCCTCTCGCCTTTGCGAGGCGCCGTTCACGACCAGGTTCCGGTACATCCTCTCCGACAGAAACGGCATCGCCGGGGCCAGCAGCTTCGTCAGCGTCACGAGGACTTCGTAGAGCGTTTGATAGGCGGCCAGCTTGTCGGCGTCGAGTTGAGGGTTGAGGTTCGAAGCTTGAGAAACTTTGTTGCTTTCTCCCTCAACTCTCGTCCCTCGTCCCTCAACCTTCGCCGACCGCCAGAACCGCCGCCGGTTTCGCCTGATGTACCAGTTCGACAGATCGTCGATGAAGTCCGCCGCGGCTGCGCAGGCCGTCGCGGCATCGCAGTTCGGCCAGGCCTGTTCGCTCGTTTCGATCAACGATTGGAGGTTCGACAAGATCCAGCGATCGATCTCGGGCCGTTCGTCATACGGCACTTGCTCCGCCTGCGGATCGAACCCGTCGAGCCGGGCATAATTCACGAAGAAGGCGTAGCTGTTCCAGAGGGGGATCAGCACTTGCCGACGGACCTCATCGGCCGGCTTGCTCGTCACCAGGCAGGTCGCGAAGCCTTCATTCGTTTGCGAGACTTCGCCGTCGGGAGTCCGCAGCGTCACCGGCTGGTCGGGATGCCGTGTGCCGAATCGCAGGTCGGCCGACGGGTTCTGGGCGAGGTACATCCAGCGCAGCGTGTCGACGCCAAGTTGCTCGGCGGCTTCCTCGAACCAGATCGCGGTGCCGTCCGACTTGTGCATCGGCTTGCCGTCCTCGTTCATCACGAGGCGGTGGCCGAAAAGCGTCTCGAACGGTCGCTTCTCGGCGGGGTCGTCGGTCTCGCCGTGCCGCATCATCGTGCTCATGCTGAGCAACGAATAGAACCAGTTGCGGAACTGGCCGGGAAAGCATTCGAGAATCAGGTCGGCAGGGTACCACTTTTCCCAATAGGCGCGGTCATCGATCACATCGCTCCCCCTCTCCCTGGGGAGAGGGGTTAGGGG
>JBAQZJ010000184.1:0-4109 GCA_049790855.1 Planctomycetaceae bacterium
ACTCCTGTGTGTAACGGCGACGGACTTGCTTCTGCTGCAACGACGGCCCCTTCTTCGCCATTTCCGGGCTCCCTTCTGGAACCCAAAATAAGCAACTCACCTGTCCGTCAAAGTGTCACCACCTCAATTCACCTGACCGGGGGCGAAGCGGGAGCTTGTGAGTACTACAGTGCGGAGCCGATCGCGCGATTCATTTGCACGGACTGCGTCAATATATGCAATATCGCCAATTTATCCGTCGAAGCGTCTGCAGACCACGACAACTGCCAACAGGTCTACCAAGATTACCAAGGCATTTGTCATGCCGAAGCACATGGCGAGTAGCCGGTGAAGTCACCCGGACGCTCAGGCCAAATTGCCCACTCTATTTGCGCGGTGTCGGTCCGACAAGCCGCGTTCGGCGCAACTCCGCGTCGGCGAGACGGTGCGGACGACCATGCAGGTGCAATCGCGCAGCGGCCGCCGCGTTCCAGGTGACGGAGGCCGTCGCCGTCTCGGAGGGCGTGACGCTGACGCTGCTCGACGCCGGCCGGTCCGGCGGACCGCTTTACGAAATCACCAAGACGATCACCGAGTCCGGCTCCGCGACCGATCAGGTGCGATTCGATTATGTGAGCGACGATGACACCAACAGCAGCCTGACGGCGACCGTGCAATCCTATGCGCTCACTGACCCCGACGCCGCGCCGTGACACGTTCACCGCTTCGGAATGCCGTCATGTTCCGCTTGACCGTACGCCTGCTGGCCGTTGCCGCAGTCCTGGTTCCGATCAGCCTCGTCGCGGACGACGCCGTTCTTGATCAGGTCGCGAAGGATTGGACGAAGCGGCAGCAGATCGCGGACGCCGTGCGGTATGAGGTCGAGGGCACGGAGATGACGCCGAAGGGGCATTACAACATCATCCGGCACGAACACGGTCTTTCTGAGGCCGACGGTGATCTGCCGGCCGAAGATCGCTTCTCACCGTTCAACATCCTGCTGACGGTGCATTTCGATGAAGACAAGAACTGGATGCAGGTCGAACGGCAGCGCGAGGTGCTCAAGCCGGGACCGGAGGGGCCGGAGTTCGTCAACGAAGTCGACATCTACTACTTCGACGGACAGGTATGTAAGCGATTCACGCCCCTCGATCGGAACCCGCGGACGGCGGAGTTGGTCGAAGCCGGCAAACGCGTTCACTTCGAGTTGACCAATATCAATTTCGACTCGGCATCCGGCGTGCTGCGCGAGCGCACGGAGCGTCCGCTTTACTGGGCGCACGGAATGGTGCCGATGCCCGGATCAATTGAGCAGCTGCGCCAGCCGGTCGATTTGAAGGGCTGGCAAGTCGCCGGCCAGGCCGTACATGACGGCCGCGAATGCGTGATCCTTCGCACGCCACCGAGATTCGACGGGAAGCTCTACTCGGAGTTGTGGGTCGATCTGGAACGGGATTCCGCCGTCGTCCGCTTCGTCGACAGTTACGAGGGCGAGGAGGTCCTGACGTTCGACATCGACTACTCGCAAACACCGCACGGCTGGCTGCCGGCAAGCTGGATCGTTGAGGCTTACAGCACGATGAAAGAAAGAAGCCTCCAGTCCCGTGCCGAGATGCTGGTGGCCGATTTCGAAATGAATCCCCCGTTGACCCGCGCAGATTTCCAGATCGAGCCTTCCGCGGGCATGTACTACCAGGATGCTCGCGACAAGCGGAATCCGAAACGATACATCGACGCCGGCGAGGGAAACGAGCCTCTCGATGCCATGGAGGTGGTGCGGCGGCAACGACGGCTGACCGAAGTCCCCGCCTCCCCGTGGCCTCGAATATTGCTGTGGGGCGGCCTCGCCGTTCTGGGAGCCGCGCTGCTGGCCTACGGAATCCGGAAGTACCGGACGACATAAGTCGCTTCACCTCTTTTCTTCACTGCTCTGGAGGAACTTGCGATGAGGAACTTCGGTTTCTTCGCCGTCGCGCTGGCAGGCGGCGTCACGATGAGCTGCGCCACCGTCGGCCTGGGTGCCGTCTGCGTCAAAGAGTGCGGCTACGTCGAAGCCTACCGTTACGGCGGCACGTGCTTTCGATATCCCGACACGTTCAACTGTAAAGATGACATCTGGCTCATCGGCGGACAGGGGCCTGATACCTGTGAGAATTCGAGCTTGGAAATTCAGCGAGACCGTTGCACGTTCTGCGCGGGTCGGTGCGACGACCCAGGTCCCGGACAGGACTACGAAGTGATCGCGGATCACGACAGCTGCGAGCCGTATGCCCCCGAGTTCGAAGCCTACTGTCACGGCGACACGAGTTGACGGCACGTCGCCTGACCGGGGCTGGTCCACGCTCGCCGAGGGCACGGCCGGCCGGTCTCGCTCGGTCGGGTGGCATGCCTTTGGCCGAACGGCCCTAGGCATGTCGAATGACGCTCGACATGCCTACGCCTCCGGCGAAGGCATGCCACCCCGCCGGCCGGTCACTTCCGCCGCGAATACTCGATCGTGAAGGCGAGTTGCTCATCGGCGTCGGGCGGGACCATGTACATCGTGAAGGTGAAGTGGTCCTTGTCCTTGGTTTCGGTGGTCGTCTTCATCTTCTGCATCGTGCCGTCGGGGCCGGGCGCCTCGCCCGTCATCACCAGAAGCCCGGATTCCTTGTCGTAGTTCCCTTCGAGCCGCATCGGGGCGCTCGACATCGAATCGACCCACACGCCGACGTACTTCTTCTTGTTCAGGTCGTAGCCGTCGAGGCCGTGGCCCGTGAACTTCATGCCGCCGAGATCGCCCTCGAAGTCGCTCGCCATCCACATGCCGTTGCAGATCGTCCGATAGGTCGCTTTCGCCTTGGCCTCCTGGCCGTTCATCGTCATGACGGCGTCCCATTCGCCCTCCAGCTCGTGCAGCTTCTCGTGCTCGGGGCCGGGCTTGGGAAACTCCTGCCCGAACGACAGACCGGCACCGGCCAGACAGACGACGACCCCGACGATCGCTTTGCGCAGCATGACGCACCTCGTGACGTGAAACGCGTGAATGGAACAGGGCGTCAGCAAACCGCACGGCGGCGGCGAAGTCAATCGGGCCGATCCGGAGCGGTGCAGCTCTCGCAGACTTCATAATCCTCCGGCTCGACCTGAATCGTCGTATGGACGATGCCGAAGCGGTCGCGGAGTCTCGGATTCAGCCGGTTCAACAGTTCGCCGCGCTGCAGATCCGGCTCGCTGGTGACGTGGACCGAGAGGCAGACGCGCCCCGTCGTAATCGACCAGACGTGCAGGTCGTGCAGGCCGGCGACGCCGGGCGTCGCCGCGATCGCGTCGCGAACTTCGTCGACGTCGATGCCGCGGGGAGCCGCTTCCATCAGCACGGCAGTCGCCGCGACGATCAATCGCCAGGCCGAGACCAGCACGAGAAGCGTGATGGCGACCGACGCCGCCGGATCGGCCCAGTTCCAGCCGAGCGTCCAGACCAGCACCGCACCGACGATCGCGGCGACGCTGCCCAGCGTGTCGGCGACGACGTGCAGCCACGCCCCGCGAATGTTGAGGTTGGTCGAGTGCGAACCGTGCAGCACTTTCACGGCGAGCAAGTTGACGACCAGCCCGCCGCAGGCGACGGCGAACATGCCGGAAGCGACGACCTCCGGCGGCGATCGGAACCGCCCGAACGCCTCGACGGCGATCCAGCCGCAGGCGGCCAGCAAGGCGGCCCCGTTGGCCAGGGCGGCGAGGATTTCCGCCCGGTGATAGCCGTAGGTTCGATGGGCGGGCGCCGGGCGGGCGGCCAGCCAGATCGCAAAGAACGCCAGCGCCAACGACGCGACGTCGGCGAGCATATGGCCGGCATCGGCCAGCAGGGCCAGCGAATTCGTCCAGAGGCCGCCGACGACCTCAGCGACCAGATAACCGGCCGTCAGCATGAGTGCGAAGGCGAGCCGGCGTCGGTCGGAGTCGCCGTGAGCCTGCGCCGCGTGGTCATGATCGTGATCGTGTGACATGGGGAAGTCTCATCGCCTCATCGAGACGAACTGGCGAGCGGCCGGCGTCAGCCTGCCGGTGCGTTCCTGACGAGGCCAGCGGCCGCCGCTCGCCTCGGGAAAGCAGGCCCGAACCCGAGACTGAAGTGAACGGACGGACGC
>JBAQZJ010000185.1:0-1604 GCA_049790855.1 Planctomycetaceae bacterium
ATCATATCCATTGTCTTCAACGGAATGCGTGGAAGACTTTCAATATTTTTTTGCAATCGCGGCCGGACTTGTCTGTTTGCGCCTCCGGGGAAATCGGCCGTGGGGAGGACACCTCCGAACCAACCCAAAGTGAGTCTCTCGGAGCCCGCACGACCGTCCGTCACGCCGGCCGGCGCTCGACGAGACCGATCGTGTTGCCCGCGGGGTCCTTCAGGAAGGCCATCCATTCGTTTTCACCCGCCGCTCCGAACTGCCCAAGGCGGTCGATATGGACGAGGGAGGGCAGCGCGGTGAAAGCCGCGCCGGCGGCGGAGGCCTGTTCGCAGAATGCGTCGAGGCCCGGCATGTCGAGATAGACGGTCGCCTGCGGCGTTCCGCCCGAAAACAAAAGCCGCACCTCGCCGACCAGGATGAAGGCGATGCCCGGAGGTTCAAAGATCGCGTGGGTCTCGAGCCCGAGAATGTCGCGCCAGAAGGCCAGCGTGGCGTCGAGGTCGCGGCCGGCGGCAAGCGCGACCTGCCGGAAGGCGGTCGGGCGCGTGGCCGGAGGCGACATTGGGCTATACGGAAAAGCTCGTGCCACAGCCGCAGGAGGCGACCGCGTTCGGATTCCTGATCTGAAACGACTGGCCCATCAGATCGTCGACGAAATCGATCACCGAGCCGCCCATGTAGATCAGGGACAGGTCGTCGATCAGCACGGTCGCGCCGTCGCGCTCGATGGCCACGTCGTCGTCGTTGCGGCTGTCGGTCAGGTCGAACTTGTAGGAGAAGCCCGAGCAGCCGCCGCCCTCGACCGAGACGCGCAGCGCGATCTTGCCCGGTTCGGCGGCGACGATACTGGCGATCCGCTTCGCGGCGGCCTCGGAGAGATCCACACCCTTCATGGCAGTCTTGGCATCAGCGCCCATTGGCGTCACCTTGCTTTCGCGTCCTCACCATAGGTATGAAGCGGCAAGGGGCAAGTCAACGGGCGGCATCGGACCATGGCGATAGAGCTTGGCGACATCGGCTTCGGTTACCGGCCCCGCGCGCCCTATGCATGCGACCCGGCGCAATCGCGCGGCCGCTTTTCGCCGGAAGTGGAAAGCCCGACCCGCACGCCGTTCCAGCGCGATCGCGACCGCATCATCCATTCGACCGCCTTCCGCCGCCTGAAGCACAAGACGCAGGTGTTCGTGGCGCATGAAAGCGACCATTACCGCACCCGGCTCACCCACACGATCGAGGTCGCGCAGATCGCTCGCGCGCTGGCGCGGGCGCTGCGCTGCGACGAGGACCTGGCAGAAGCGGTGGCGCTGGTCCATGATTTCGGCCACACGCCGTTCGGCCACACCGGCGAGGACGCCCTCAACGAGAAGATGGCGGGATGGGGCGGCTTCGATCACAATGCCCAGTCGCTGCTCGTGGTGACGAAGCTGGAGCGCCGCTACGCCGAATTCGACGGGCTGAACCTGACCTGGGAGACGCTGGAGGGCCTGGTCAAGCACAATGGCCCGCTGACCGACGCCAAGGGCAAGGCGCTGAAAGCCTCGGTGCCGAAGACCATCATCGACTATTCGATGCTGCACGACCTCGAACTCGACCGTTTCGCCAGCCTGGAA
>JBAQZJ010000186.1:0-9231 GCA_049790855.1 Planctomycetaceae bacterium
ACTCCTGTGTGTAACGGCGACGGACTTGCTTCTGCTGCAACGACGGCCCCTTCTTCGCCATTTCCGGGCTCCCTTCTGGAACCCAAAATAAGCAACTCACCTGTCCGTCAAAGTGTCACCACCTCAACAAACTTTCAACCGTTGCCGCACCGGCGCTGTTGAAAGCGTGCTCGCGCGTCAACTTCTTGAAACTCGCGGAAGTCGTACAGGAGTTGAAGCACGTGCTGATCGGCGGCTCCGGCGCCTTGGGCGATCCTGTGAAGCCGGCCGGCGTCAATCCGTTCGAACGGTTCGTTGCGCTCGCCCGGCGTCATGGCGTCGACGATGCCGAACATGCGATGATAAATCGGAATCGCCTCGCGGGCCTCATCCTTGTTCGGTCCGGTTTCGGCCTGATGCCGCACGGCCTTGTACATACGAAGGAGGGCTTCACGGTATTCTGCGACCGTGGCGAAGTCGTCTGACATCGAACGAATCTCGTAGGAAATTCGCGGACCGCCGAACTCGCTGGTTCAAACGCAACCCATCCATCATAAGCTTTTCAATCGACAAAAGTGCGATGAATGAGCAAAGGCGACCATCGCGGTGGAAATCAAACGGGATAAAAGCCGCGATAATCGTCCTGCTTCTCATCGTCGCTTTCCCCGCGAGTTGCGGACCGGCAGCTTATGCAGCATGGCGCGGCTGGATGCCTTTCCAATGGTACCTCGCTGTGTACGACGCACCGTGGAAGGCTCTGGGTGAAACAAGTCCTGCCATTTGGTGGGATCGATACGCGACTTGGTGGGCGGACCTCGCGAAGGAGCACCGCCGCCAATCGGGTCAATGACGAATGCGTGCTCTTTGGGTAATGGGCGAATTCCCTTGCTGACCCATCGGCCGCGACCGGTGGGCTCGAATGTCTGTTCGTCGCGAAAAGTCTCTACAATGCGGCGATGAACGACCTCGAACGCCGCATCGTCGATTCCGTTAGCGACGCCGACTACACCCCCACCAAGCCGGCGATTCTCGCTCGCCGGCTCGGTCTGAAAGGGCCGGACAAGAAGCCATTCCACGAGACGCTCGATCGTCTGCTGGAATCCGGACGCCTTCGTGAGGACAAGCAGGGGCGGATCGTCGGGCGCGAGGCCCGGCCGGGGGCGATCGTCGGCACGATCAAGAAAATCGCGTCCGGCGCGGCGTACCTGATTCCGCACCCCGATCGCGCCGGTCCAAAGGTCGAAGACGTCTACATCTCGGCGGAAGACCTGCGCGACGCCCACACCGGCGACGAAGTGCTCGTGCGGCTCTCGAAACCTCGCGGTGCCGGCGGCAAGCGAAACGGGCGCGTCGAAGAAGTGCTGAATCGGGCACGGGCGACGTTCGTCGGCACCTATCAGGAACTCAATGGTCGCGGCTTCGTCCGAGTCGACGGCTCTCAGTTCGAATCGGCGATCCCCGTGGGCGACCCCGGAGCGAAGGGAGCGCAGCCCGGTGACAAGGTCGTCATCGAGATGCTTCGCTTTCCGACGCACGCGCTGGCGGGCGAGGCCGTTCTGTCGAAAGTGCTCGGGCCGGCCGGCGAACCCGAGGTCGACACGCTCAGCATCATTCATGAGTTCGGTCTGCCGCAGGAGTTTCCGGAGCGGGTTCTCGAAGAAGTCTCGGAGACCGCTCTGGCGTTCGACGAGAACGAGTTGGAAGGCCGGCTCGATCTGACGGCGGAAACGATCGTCACGATCGACCCCGTCGATGCTCGCGATTTCGACGATGCGATTTCACTGTCGCGATCGGACGACGGTCATTGGCATCTGGGCGTGCACATCGCCGACGTCGCGCATTTCGTGCGACCGGGTTCGGCCCTCGACGACGAGGCCCAGCAGCGGGGAACCAGCGTCTACCTGCCGGGACTCGTCATCCCGATGCTGCCGGAAGTGCTGTCGAACGGCCTGGCGAGCTTGCAGGAAGGTCGCGTCCGCTTCACGAAATCGGCCTTCATCGATTTCGACGCCACGGGCCTGGTGCTTGATGCGCGGTTCGCGAACTCGGCGATCAAGGTCAAGCGCCGTTTTGCTTACGAACAGGTGATGCCGATCGTCAGAGAGCCGAAAGCTCATCGCGACGTGCCGCCGGAGATTCGCAAGCTGCTCGTCGAAATGCACGAACTGGCGATGCTGCTTCGCCAGCGGCGTTTCGAGGCGGGCGCACTGGAACTCGACTTGCCGGAGACGAAGATCCTCGTCGACCGGACCGGCCACGTCACCGGCGTGAAGGAAGTCGAGCACGACGAGAGCCATCAGATCATCGAAGTGTTCATGCTGGCGGCGAACGTGGCCGTCGCGACGGCGCTGATGGACCGGAACGCGCCGTTCATCCGCCGGGCGCACGCCGACCCGGAGGAAGAGAAACTCCGCGTGTTCGCCGAGTTCGTCGGCACGCTGGGGCATCCGCTCAAACAGTTCCAGAGCCGTGTCGAGCTTCAGAAGCTGATTCGCGCCGTTCGCGGCGAGCCGACCGAACATGCCGTCAATTATGCGTTGCTGCGAAGCCTCAAGCAGGCGGAATACACGGTGTTCGACGAGGGTCACTACGCGCTCGCCGTTCCCGATTATTGCCACTTCACCAGCCCGATCCGCCGCTACCCCGACCTGACGGTTCACCGGCTGGTCGGCGGGCTGACGGCTGGTAAAAAGAAGCCGAAAGGACCGTCGGCCGACCATCTGCAGACGGTCGCCCGGCGGTGCAGCGATCTGGCCCGCCGTGCGGAAGCGGCCGAGCGCGAACTCGTGAAGATCAAGCTGCTGCGGTACATGACCGACCGCGTCGGCGAGGAGATGGACGCCGTCATCACCGGCGTCGAGCGTTTCGGGGTGTTCTGTCGCGGGCTGGAGCTTCCGGTCGAGGGACTGATTCACATCACGACGCTCGGCGCCGCGGCGGGCGAATTGTTCGACTTCGACGAAGCCGCCCACGCGCTCATTGCTCGCACGAGCGGCTGGACGTTTCAACTCGGCCGCCCGGTGCGCGTCAAAATCGCCCGGGTCGATCTCGATGCGCGCAAGCTCGATTTCGCGCCTGCCGATGACACGCTGCCGACGTCGCCGCGAACGGACCGGCCCCGTCACAACCGTTCAGGAACGAACGACCGCACCGGCCCGCGCAGCCGGAAGCCGGCCGGCAAGTCCAGCCGTCCGCCGCAGGCTCGACAGCCGGGACGGCGTCGTCGCGGTCGATAAATTAGAACGCCCTCCGCGTGGCGTGGAAGTCGCTGCGGGTCTTTCCTATAATTCCGCGCACGAGCCGGGGAGCATCGGCTTGTCTGTCTTCGAGTCGGCGTGACGGTGCCGTTTCCGCCGACTGTTTCCTCCGTGCTCGGTCCTGCATCCGGACCGACAGCCGCGCCGAAAGTTTCGCACGTGTCGAGACTGATCCGCGTTCTTTCGTCCACCATCGGGCAGAAGTATCTGATGGGGGCGTCGGGGTTGCTGCTGTGCGGCTTCCTCGCCACGCATCTTGCCGGAAACCTGCTCATTTACCGGGGCCAGGCCGCCTACAACGCCTACGAAGCGAAGCTGCATGCCTTAGGCCCGCTGCTGTGGGCGGCGGAAATCGGCCTGCTCGCGTTGTTCCTCGTGCATATTGGCGTGGCCGTCTCGCTGACGGTCCTCGGCCGCAAGGCCCGCGGTCGTTACGGATATGAAGTCCAAGAGACGAAGCAGGAGACGACCGTCCTCAACGCCTCGCCGCGCACCTGGATGTTCGTCTCGGGCGGCATCGTGCTGTTCTTTTTGCTGTATCACCTCGCCGGCATGCGGTTCGGGCTGATGGACGAGTCGCCGGTGCTCGCCGACGTCGCGATCGAGCAAGGCGCGGTCGAAGAATACGGGCAGGAGGAAAGCCGAACCGGCCTGCCGGCGATTCACGGCTACGAGCGGGTCGTCGCCATCTTGCGGTCGCCTGTGTCGGCCGTGATTTACGTCGTCGGAATCACGATTCTCGGCTTCCATCTGTCGCACGGGTTCGCCAGCGCGTTTCGGTCGCTCGGCGTCGCTCATCCCGTGTACACGCCTTGGATTTACAGGTTCGGGCTGGCGTTCGCCCTCGTCATTGCGATCGGCTTCCTCAGCATTCCGGTCTGGATCTGGGCGTTCGACGTCCCCGTCCCGCCGCCTCACGCTCCCGTCGATGAAGAGACGAAGCAGCGGGCGCTGCAGGCTTGGACCGGGCCGCGTTCCGACGACCTTTTCGTAGGGTGGGTCGAGCCGGAGGCGAGGCCCACCTTCGGGGTCTGCTCGCGACCGGAAGCATAAAGACCGTGAAGGTGGGCCTCGCTCCGCTCGACCCATCCTACGGGGTCGACTCCCCGATGAAATCAGAACAATGTCCATCGTCGCAGAACAAACCCTCGATTCGCGCGTGCCCGATGGGCCGATCGAGAAAAAGTGGGACTCGCGGATCGCCGACGCGAAGCTCGTCAATCCCGCCAACAAGCGGAAATACGAGATCCTCGTCGTCGGCACCGGTCTCGCCGGGGCCAGCGCCGCCGCGTCGCTCGCGGAGCTGGGCTACAACGTCAAGGTGTTTTGCGTTCAGGATTCGCCCCGGCGGGCGCACAGCATCGCGGCGCAGGGCGGCATCAACGCGGCGAAGAACTATCAGAACGACGGCGACAGCGTCTGGCGATTGTTCTACGACACGGTGAAAGGCGGCGACTACCGCAGCCGCGAGGCGAACGTCTACCGGCTCGCCGACGTCAGCACCCGCATCATCGACCACTGCGTCGCCCTCGGCGTGCCCTTCGCCCGCGAGTACGGTGGCACGCTCGCGAACCGCAGTTTCGGCGGGGCGCAGGTCTCGCGGACCTTCTACGCCCGCGGACAGACGGGGCAGCAGCTCCTGTTGGGCGCCTACAGCGCCATGAACCGGCAGATTTACGCCGGCAAGGTGAAGAGCTACCCCAAGCGCGAGATGCTCGACCTCGTCACCGTCGACGGCGTCGCGCGGGGCGTCGTCGTTCGCAATCTCGTCACGGGCGAGTTCGAGACGCACGTCGGCCACGCCGTCGTGCTCTGCACGGGCGGTTACGGCAACGTCTTCTATCTGTCGACGAACGCCAAAAGCTGCAACGTCACCGCGGCCTGGCGTTGCCACAAGCGCGGGGCGTACTTCGCGAATCCCTGCTACACGCAGATCCATCCCACCTGCATTCCCGCATCCGGCGACTACCAGTCGAAGCTCACGCTGATGAGCGAGAGCCTGCGGAACGACGGCCGTGTCTGGGTGCCGGTCTCCGAAGGCGACAAGCGGCCGCCGAACGACATTCCCAAAGACGAGCGCGATTATTTTCTCGAACGTCGCTACCCGGCGTTCGGAAACCTCGTGCCGCGCGACGTCGCCAGCCGGGCCGCCAAGGAACGCTGTGACGCGGGGTTCGGCGTCGGCACGACACGACAGGCGGTCTACCTCGACTTCCACGACGCGATTCAGCGGGACGGCGAAAAGGTCATTCGAGGGAAGTACGGCAACCTCTTCCAGATGTACGAAGAGATCATGGCCGAGGATCCCTACCACGTTCCGATGAAAATCTATCCTGCCGTCCACTACACGATGGGCGGGCTGTGGGTCGACTACAACCTGCAAAGCACGATTCCCGGCCTGTTCGTGCTCGGCGAAGCGAACTTCAGCGATCACGGCGCGAACCGGCTGGGAGCGAGCGCCCTGATGCAGGGACTGGCCGACGGTTACTTCGTCATCCCCTACACGATCGGCGACCACCTCGCGCGGGCGAGCTTTCCCGCCGTCACCGAAGATCACCCGGCGTGCAAAGAGGCACTCGTCGAGTCGCGCAACCGCACCGAGCGGCTGCTGGCGATCGACGGCGGCCGCACGGTCGATTCGTTCCACCGCGCGCTCGGCAAGATCATGTGGGACAAGTGCGGCATGGGCCGGACCGCCGAAGGCCTCGGGCAGGCGATTGAAGAAATCCGCGCTCTCCGCGACGAGTTCTGGCAGGACGTGAAGGTCACGGGAAGCGAAAGCACGCTGAACCAGAACCTGGAGCACGCCGGCCGCGTCGCCGACTTCCTCGAGTTCGGCGAGTTGCTCTGCGCCGACGCCCTGCATCGCAACGAAAGCTGCGGCGGACATTTCCGCGAGGAATATCAGACCGCCGAGGGCGAAGCCCTTCGCAACGACGACGAGTTCGCCTACGTCGCCGCCTGGCAGTTCAACGGAGTCGGCGAACATGAGACGCTGCACAAAGAGCCGCTGACGTTCGACAACGTGAAGCTCGCGACTCGCAGTTACAAGTGACCTGGGCGAGCGGGGGGGGGCGTCAGCCCTCCGAGTTCGTCGAACAAGCCTGCAACGATCTGCTCGGGGGGCTGACACCCCCCGCTCGCCTGCCTCGAAAACATCGACCTATGATTCAGTCGATTTTGCCTGCCCCAACTCAACAACCGAGCAAGCTCTTCGCCGTCACGCTCAAAATCTGGCGACAGAGCGGACCCGAGGCCGATGGTCGCTTCGAGACCTTTCGCGTCGACGACGTCAACCCGGACATGTCGTTCCTGGAGCTGCTCGACACGCTCAACGAACGGCTGATGGCGGCAGGCAAGGATCCGGTAGCCTTCGATCACGACTGCCGGGAAGGCATCTGCGGCACCTGCGGCGTGATGATCAACGGCCAGGCCCACGGCCCGCTGCGGAACACGGCGACTTGCCAGCTTCGCATGCGAAGCTTCAAAGACGGCGACACGCTCGTTCTGGAGCCGTTCCGGGCGCGGGCGTTTCCCGTCGTGAAGGATCTCGTCATCGACCGCTCGTCCTTCGATCGCATTCAGCAGGCCGGCGGCTACGTCTCGGTCAACGTCGGCGGAGCGCCCGACGGCAATGCGATCCTCGTCCCGAAGACGGAAGCCGACGCCGCGATGCACTCGGCGGCCTGCATCGGCTGCGGCGCGTGCGTCGCGGCCTGCAAGAACTCGTCGGCCGCCTTGTTCACCGGCGCGAAGCTCAGCCATCTCGCTTCGCTTCCGCAAGGACGGGCCGAACGCCGACAGCGGGTGCTGGGCATGGTCGCCCGCATGGATCTCGAAGAGTTCGGCGCCTGCTCGAACACGAACGAATGCGAAGCGGCCTGCCCGGCGAAGATCAGCGTGCAGGACATCAGCCGCATGAATCGCGAGTATTTCCGCGCCTCGCTGACGAGCGAAGAGTAAGGGAGTGGGGGACGGGGAGAGCGGGAGAAGGGGAGATGGATCTCATCCCCCCTCTCCCGCTCACCCCTTCTCCCCGTCCGTCGCCCGCCGCGTTACAATCCGCTCATGCTCACAACCCCCCTTCACGCGTGGCACGTCGCCCACGGCGGCCGCATGGTCGATTTCGCCGGTTGGTCGATGCCGGTGCAGTATTCGACGATCACCGAGGAGCACGTCGCCGTCCGGACGAAGGCCGGGTTGTTCGACATCAGCCATATGGGGCACCTGCGGATCGGCGGTCCGGACGCCGTCGACCTTGCCGAGCGGCTCGTCACCTGCCGCGTCGCCACGCTCAAACCAGGACAGGTCCGCTACGGCCTCGTCACGAACGAAACCGGCGGCATTCTCGACGACGTGCTCGTCTATGGCATCGACGCCCGCGCGGTCGCCTTCGTCGTCAACGCCGCGAACCGCGATAAGATCGCAAGCTGGTTCCGCGAGCAGGCCGACGGCGCCGACGCCTCCGTCAAAGAACCGCCGACGCAGGGAGCGATGATCGCCTTGCAGGGACCGGCCTCCGCTGGGATTCTCGCACCGCACGCCGACTTCCCGATCGCCGAAATGGGCTACTACCGGCATCACGCCTATGGCAACGTCTTCGGAATGCCGGTCGCCGTGAGTCGTACCGGGTATACGGGCGAAGACGGCTTCGAGCTGATGGTCGCCGGTGAGCTTGCCGTGCCACTGTGGGAAGCCGTCCTCGCCGCCGGGAAGGACGCCGGCATCGTCCCCTGCGGCCTCGGCTGCCGCGACACGCTGCGGCTTGAAGCTGGCATGCCGCTGTACGGTCACGAACTGAGCGAAGAGATCGACCCGATCACCGCCGGCCTGTCGTTCGCCGTGGCGCTCGGCAAAGAGTTCATCGGCCGCGACGCGATTGCCAAGGTCGCCGAGCGGGAGCCGGAGCGAGTTCGCGTTGGTCTGAAACTCGCGGGCAAGCGGATCGCCCGCGAAGGGACGCCGCTGTTTCAGGGCGACGATCGCGTCGGCGAAGTTACGTCGGGCACGTTCTCGCCGACGCTTCAGGCGAGCATCGCCATGGGGTATGTCACTCCCGAGCTTGCAAAACCAGGAACGACCGTTGAAGCGGACTTGCGCGGGAAACGGGAACCGGCGACGGTGGTGGAATTGCCGTTCTATCGACGGTCGTAGCGAAGTTGGCTCTTTCGACTCGCTTCCGGGTAAATTGTCGGCAGTACCGTCTGGGCATATCTTGAATCGCGACTTAGCGCTCGTGCCAGTAACGAAGTCAGCTAGCTTGTTCGCTTTCGTACAAGGGCGTTAGGAAGCATGGAATGCTTCTGGGACTGAAAGACGAGAGATCCTTCGATGAAGCCAAATCTCTTTGCCGTTTCCCCCACGCTTCGCCTGCTGCCGATCGACGTCCTACCTACTGATGCGCGGCCTGTTGAGCCGCCAGAACAATTAATCGACACTGTTGTTCTGCGGAACATTGATCTTTTCACTAAGTTGCTGTTCGGGCAGCGGGCTGCCGTCTTGTTTCACAGTACCTTTTACTGGGGGCCGGCCGACGTAGGATGCGTTCTTGCTGATGGGCAGGTGGTGCTGATCGAGAACAAAGGAAGACGGCCGGTACGAAAGGAATTCGAGAGATTTCGAAAGGATGTTTCCAGTTGGCTTCCCGTTGTCCGCAAGTACGTTCGGTATCGATATGACGAGATGTGCAAGGAGATTCGGCGAAACAGAGTCGTGGCAGAAAGGATGTTTGCCGGTTACTTTCTCAGAAAGCGTATTGATACCATAAAAGACTCGCATGACCTGGTCGATGAGGTCTGCCAAGCTCTCTCTCTGGCGCGGCCAGAATTTGCGGAGCGGTTCCGGAGCGAAAACCACTGGTTAGAGACGTTACAGCGGTTTACGAAATGAGTGACGGGTAGGCGTGATGAATCCAGCCGTCGATGTCCTGGGGAGTGATGTGCGAGAAGGCCCATTGGCAGGATCGTCGAATCTCGTCCACGGTCCGCGGCCGCTT
>JBAQZJ010000187.1:0-23464 GCA_049790855.1 Planctomycetaceae bacterium
ACGCCTGTCGATGCGCGGTTGATGTTTCCCGCCGCCCTGCACTCCTCATCCTTCGATCAAGTGCCATGAAAACCGATTCGGTTCCGGGCAAAGTCCCCGTCGGCAACGCCGCCGGCTTCGTCAAGTATCTCGGGCAGGATCTGCTCAGCGGGTTCCTCGTCTTTCTGATCGCGCTGCCGCTGTGCTTGGGCATTTCGCTTGCCTGCGGCTATCCCGCGATCGCGGGCGTGTTCACGGCGATCATCGGCGCGGTGTTGACGACCTTCATCAGCAACAGCGAACTGACGATCAAAGGCCCGGCGGCGGGACTGATCGTCATCGCGCTGGGCACGGTCCAGGAGTTCGGTTTCGTCGCCGGCGGCGACGCCGCGACAAACTTCGAGGCCTACCGGATGGCGCTCGCCGTCGGCGTTGCGGCCGGGGTGATCCAAATCGTCTTCGGACTGCTGAAGACCGGCGTTCTCGGCGAGTTCTTTCCGACGAGCGCCGTGCATGGCATGCTCGCGGCGATCGGCGTGATCATCATCGCCAAGCAGTTCCCGATCACGCTCGGCGTGCCCGCGAACGGCGGAGCGCTGGAGCTGCTGGCGAACATTCCGACGATCATCTCGCAGGCGAACCCCGAAATCGCCGTCATCGGCGTGTTGAGCCTCCTCCTGCTGTTTGGCTGGGCCTTCATTCCGATCAAGGCGATCCGCCGAGTTCCGCCTCAGATCGTCGTCGTGCTGGCCACGATTCCGCTCGGCATGTATTTCGGTCTGACGCACGAGCACACCTACACTTGGGGCGGTCACACCTACAGCGTCGGTGAGAATTTTCTCGTCGACGTGCCGAGCAGCCTGTTCGGGGCGTTCGCGACTCCCGACTTCTCGGCCCTGGCGACGCCGGCGGCGTGGAAATGGGTCATGATGTTCGCCCTGATCGGCAGCGTCGAGTCGCTGCTGAGCGCCAAGGCCATCGACGCGATCGATCCTTATCACCGCCGGACGAATCTCAACCGCGACATGCTGGCGATCGGCGTCGGCAACACGGTCTCGGCGTTCGTGGGCGGGCTGCCGATGATCAGCGAGATCGTCCGCAGCAAGGCGAATCTCGACAACGGCGCCAAAACCCGCTTCGCCGACATGTGGCACGGGCTGTTCCTGCTGCTGTTTGTGGCGACGATTCCGGCCCTACTGCACCGTATTCCGCTGGCGGCGCTCGCCGCGATGCTCGTCTACACCGGCTACCGACTCGCGAGTCCGAAAGAGTTCGTCAACGTCTTCAAGATCGGCAAAGAGCAGTTCATCGTCTTCACGGCGACGCTCGTCGGCACGCTCGCCACCGACTTGCTGAAGGGCATCGCGATCGGCATCGCGACCGAGTTCGTGATTCACGCGATCAACGGCGTCCCGCTGCGGTCGTTCTTCAAACCGTTTCTCGACGTCGAGCCGCAGGACGACGGCACCGTCCTGATCCGCGCCCGGCATTCGGCCGTCTTCAGCAACTGGATCCCTTTCCGCCGGCAGATCGAGCAGATCGGCCTCGTCCAGAAGAACAACGTGATCGTCGACCTCTCGGATGTGAAAGTCGTCGATCACAGCGTCATGGAGAAGTTCCACGAGATGGAGCGGCTCTTCGAGCAGGAGGGGCTGCGGTTCGAACTGCGCGGCCTGGATTCCCTGCGACAACTCTCGAATCACGAATTCGCCGCCCGAAAGGCCGGCGCGACGCCGATCCGACGGGTCACCATCGTGGCCGATGCGGAACTGGAAGAGGAGCTGACGCAGGGCTTCATCGCCTGCGGGGCGAGCGGCTTCACGATCACGGAATGCCGCGGAGCCGGCCGCCGGGCGATTCGGGAAGGCAGCGGGCCGGCTCACAACCAGATCCGCATGGAAGTCATCGCCCTGCCGGCGAAGGCGGACGAGATGCTCCGCTTCCTGAGACGCGAGATCCTGCCGCACCACGCCGCGACGGTCGTGGCGGAGACGGTCGAGGTGACGCGCGTCAACAAGTTCGACCTGCCGGAGACGCCCTCGGCGCATACGGAATCCAACGGCCGGGCGGATGAGCTGGTGATGCGATAGAAGCTGGTGCGACACAGGAGCGCGACGTTCCTGCCGAATTGCACCGCCCTTGCCGAGGCGACTATAGGGAACGCCCTCCGCGGCATTCCCAGGTGAACTTTGACATCGGCGCTCGGCAATCGCAAATCCGGCACCGATAAACGCAGCGTCGTCGCGACCAGATATCGAAGAACAATCGAAGAGAATCGCGGATAACGCAGATGACCGCAGTTTGCCGCAGATCGACGAGGAATCAGGTATCCGCGTCTATCCACCTTAATCCGCGTCCATCCGCGATACTTTTCCGATCGGCCGACTGACCAGTCATCGCCGAAGTCGGCCGTCAAAGTCCATCAGGCGGGAATCGACGAGCAAAAACGGAATCTGACGACCGGGAAGGCACCAGACGCGACGATGAGCACGATCGAAGCCACGACCTCCCAGCGTTCTGGATCGCAAGGGCGCGAACTCGACGAAGGACGGCTGGAACGGCTGAGGCACGTCATCGGGCACGCCGGACACCTGTTGCCGTCGCAGGGGCCGATCACGGTCTTCGTGCATCACAACACGCTACATGCCTTCGAGGATCTGCCGTTCGACGAGGCCGTGCAGTCGGGCGGCAGGATCTTCGGTTGCGAACCGTATCTGTCGGAGGAGCGTTATCGAGAGGCGCTGGGGCGCGGGCGGATCCGTCCGGTCGATCTCGAAACGGTGTTGCGGCACGATCTGAACAGTCGCGGCGACGAGCCGATCCTCTCGCTATGCACGCGGTTCGAGCTGCGTCTGGCGATGCTGCGGCATTCGATTCAGACCGGGCCGGCCGCCGAACTGCGCTGGTTCGTCGCCGAGACCGATGCGCTGGACCGCATCCGCGAGGACGCCCCGTCCGCAGTGCGCGAGCGTTTGCTGACCGACACGCATCGACGGGCGATGCATGACTTCACGGAAATGGACGGGGGGGCGGGCGAACGTACCGGAAGCGACGAGTTCCGCGATCTCGTGGACGACCTGCGGCCGCGATTCGGCGATCTGGCGAAGGCGGACTGGAGCGATTGCTCTTGGGAAGCCTTCACGCTTCGGGCGTTGTGGCGGGTTTGCCGCGAGGGAGCACGCGGCTTGAAACCGGTCGCGGCGACTCCGCCGGCGATCGTCCGCTCTCGCGATCTGTTGCTGGAGGCGACCGGCCGTGACACGGACCTGCTGGTCAACGACGTGCTGACCCGGTACTGCGCGGCGTATCTCGACCAGGGACTCGCTCACGGCGTGCTGCCGGACCGCGAATGCGGTTTTTACCAGGCGTTCTGCACGGTCCATCGACAGCCTGCCGGGCCGCCCGAACGATGGCAGATCGGTCTGGCGCAGGAGTTGGCCCGACTGCAAGACGGCGGGATCGGTCCACTGGCCTGCATCGCCGAGTCGCTCGACCGGCTGGGTGTTCGGGAAGAGCAATGGGATCGGTTCTTGTCGGAGACGCTGCTGGCCCTTCGCGGCTGGGCGGGCATGTTCCAGCAGGTCGAGGAGCGCAACGACCGGGTCGTCCACCCGATCGCTCCCGGCAGTCTGGTCGAGTATCTGGCCGTGCGGCTGGTGCTGGAACGCTTCGCCGCGAACGATGTGGCTCGCGAGGAATTGGGGTATGCCGGCCCGCTCGCCGAACTGCCCAAGACGGTGGAGCGTCGTCTGCCGCCGCATCGTTCGACCTCGCCCGAGCAGCGGGCGTTCGTCGTCTTTCAGCTCGCGCAGTTGTTCGGCTGGACACCGCATGAGCTCCACGGGCTTTCCCGACGCGGTTGGGCGTCACTGGTCGAGGAGATCGAGTCGTTTCCGAACGTCGAGCGGAGACGCGTCTTTCATGCCGCTTACGAACGTCGATACCTCAACCAGATCCTCGACGCGATGTCAGTGCATGGCCGCCGGGACCGGCAGCCGGTCGCCGTCCCCCAATTTCAGGTGTTCTGTTGCATCGACGACCGCGAGGAATCGTTTCGGCGGCACCTTGAGGAGGTGGCGCCGGACGTCGAGACGTTCGGGACGGCGGGGTTCTACAACATCGCCATGTATTACCGCGGGGCGGCGGACGCCCACTTCGTCCCTTTGTGCCCGGCCGTCGTCACGCCGAAGCACTGGGTCGAGGAACGAGTCGTCGAAGCGACGGAATCGAACCATCAGCGTCGGACGAAAGCCCGCCGGGTCGTCGGCGCGGTCTCGCACTGGATTCACGTCGCCAGCCGTTCGTTCGCCTGGGGGGCGGTCCTGAGCGCCGGGGCGGGCGTCGTCGCCACTGTGCCGCTCGTCTCGCGCGTTCTGTTCCCACGGCTGGCGGCCGGCGTGCGACGGCGGCTCGGGGGACACGTCCAACCGGCGTCGAAAACGCGCCTGACGCTGGAACGCGCCGGGGCGGAGCCTAGTCCGGACGAGGGGGGGCTGGGTTACTCGCTTGACGAAATGATCGGGATCGCCGAAACGGTGCTTCGGGACGTCGGACTGACCGAGGAAACGCTCGCCCGACTCGTGCTGGTTCTGGGGCACGGGTCGCACAGCATGAACAACCCGCACGAGGCGGCGCACGACTGCGGCGCCTGCGGCGGGGCCGTCGGAGGTCCGAACGGCCGGGCCTTCGCCCAGATCGCCAACAATCCCCGCGTTCGCGAACGGCTTGCCGCTCGAGGTCTGAGGGTGCCGGAGGACACGGTGTTCGTCGGCGGACTGCACAACACGTGCAACGAGTACGTCAAGTTCTACGACACGGATCGCGTGCCCGCATCGCATCGCGAGGAGTTCGAGGCGGCGCGCGGCGCCATCGAACGCGCCCTCGACCGCGACGCTCACGAGCGCGCCCGGCGATTCGACTCGGCTCCCCTGTCGATCTCGTTCGAGGAGGCCCGTGCGCAAATGGACGCCCGCGCAGAGGATCTCGCGCAGGTGCGACCGGAATGGGGCCACGCCACCAACGCCGTGACGATCGTCGGCCGACGATCGCGAACACGCGGACTGTTCTTCGACCGGCGCGCGTTCCTGACGTCTTACGATCCGACCCAGGACGACGCAGACGCCGCGATCCTGGCGCGGACGCTGGCGGCCGTCGTGCCGGTCTGTGCGGGAATCGGGCTGGAGTACTACTTCTCGCACGTCGACCCTTACGGCTACGGATGCAGCACCAAGCTTCCGCACAACGTCGCGGCGCTGCTGGGGGTGATGGACGGCGCCGCGAGCGACCTGCGGACCGGCCTGCCCTGGCAGATGGTCGAAATCCACGAGCCGCTCCGGCAACTGTTCGTCGTCGAGACCACGCCGGAAGCGATGCGCCGAGTCCTCGATCGCAGCCCGTCGATCGACCGGCTCTGCCGGAACGGCTGGATCCATCTGGCGATTCTCAGTCCCGATTCGAACGACGTGCAAGTGTTTCGCGACGGGCGGTTCCATCCCTACGTTCCGGAGACGACCGAGCTGCCCAAGGCGCGGTCGTCCGTAGACTGGTATCGCGGCTGGCGCGACTTTCTCGACGTCGCCGCGATTGAAGCATGACGGCCCGAGCCGGGCGCACCACAACAGGGGTCGGCCTTGTCGAAGTTCATCACGCTGCTGGGAGTCGTCGTCGTCGGGTCGCCCGTCGTGTTGTTGATCGCGCTGGGCGGCTGGTCGCTGACCGGCCGGCGGTTCAACGAGTCGGTCCTGTCTCGCGCAATTTCGGCGACCATTGCCGTCGGTCTGCTCGCGTCGATCGCCGTGCTGGCGCACATGCTCGTCGGCGACAGCCGGCACGTCGTGATCGCCCCTGGAAGTTGGGTCGCCGTCCCCGGCTATCACTTCTCCCTGAGGTTCGTTTTCGACCGGCTTTCGGTTCCGTTCGCGATCCTGACGTACGTGCTATGCGGCACGATCGGCGCCTTCGGCAGGCGCTACCTGCACCGCGAGCCGGGCTACGATCGCTTCTTCGTCTTGTATTCCGTCTTTCTGACGGGCATGGTGACCGCCTCGCTGGCGGGCACGATCGAAACGCTGTTCGCCGGCTGGGAACTGGTCGGCCTGTCGTCGGCGCTGCTCGTCGCGTTCTTTCAGGAGCGTCCGGCCCCGGTCCGGAACGGACTGCGGGTCTGGAGCGTCTACCGCGTCTCCGACGCCGCGTTTCTGATGGCCGCACTGCTGCTGCATCGCATGACCGGCGAGGGCGACTTCGATCAGCTCGCGGGAACGGGTTTCTGGCCGTATGGAGAGGCGACGCTCAGCAGCACCCAGGCGCTGACGGTCGGACTGCTGCTGCTGGTCGCGGCCGCGGGAAAATCGGCGCTGGTGCCGTTCTCGGGATGGCTGCCGCGGGCGATGGAAGGCCCGACTCCGTCGAGCGCCGTATTCTACGGCTCGTTGTCGGTCCATCTCGGCGCCTTCCTCTTATTGCGAGTCAGCCCGATCCTCGTCCTTTCGCCGCTGCTGTGCGGCATCATCGTGGCGCTCGGCCTGACGACGGCCGTCTTCGCGGCGCTGACCGAGCGCGTGCAGACCGACATCAAATCGGCGTTGTCGTACGCCTCGCTGACGCAAGTCGGCATCATCGTCGCCGAGATCGGGCTGCTGCCGCCGTTGCTCGGCCCGTGGGCCTGCTACATTCCGCTGGTCCACATCCTAGGCCACGCCTGTCTGCGAACGCTGCAGTTCCTGCGCGCCCCGACGCTGCTGCAGGACTATCGGCTGCTGGAGAACGCGATCGGCACCCGGCTGCCGCGGTCGCGAAGCATCGCGGGACGGCTGGTCGCTCGGCCGGTGCAAATCTGGCTCTACCGGTTCGCCGTGGAGCGCTGCTACCTGGATTCCTGGCTCGACAACTACGTCGTCGGCCCCGTCCTCGGCCTGTTCCGATCGTTCGACCGGCTCGAACGTCGCTGGACCGCGTTCCTGACAGGCGGAACGCCGCGGACGAGCGAGCACGGCCTGCCGCCAACGACGATTTTCGAAGAGCGGTGACATGACCGAACTGCATTTTCCGTTTCTTGAAGCCGCCGTGCTGGTGCCGCTCGTCGGCGCCGCCGTCGTCGGTCGAGCTCGCGATGCGCTGCGGGCACATCACCTGGCGATCGCTTTCTCGGCACTCACCCTGCTCGCTGCGATCGGCGCGTGGCAGGACTTCGCGGTCGTTCACGCCGGGAAATCGCATCCTTCCGTCGCTCACGACCGCTGGGACGTCCTGTCGCAGCTCGTCGGCGATCAGATTCTCGTCGTGGACGAGCTGACGGCCCCGCTGCTGCCGATGATCGCACTGCTGTACTTTCTGACGATCCTCACCACGCAGAAGACGAAGGTCCGGCGATTCGGCTTCGGCCTGGCGCTGCTGTCGGAAGCGATCCTGCTGGCGACGTTCGCCTGTCGCGAGCCGTGGCTGGTCGTCGCCCTGCTTTCGTTGGGAACGATTCCGCCCTTCTTCGGCTTGGTCGCGCGAGGAAGGCCGGCCCGGGTCTATACGCTGTACATGGCGCTGTTCGTGATCCTGACGGTGCTGGGCTGGACGATCGTTTCGACTCAAGGCGACGGCGGTCCGCCGCCGGCCTGGGCGTTCCTGCCGTTGGCGGCGGCAGTGTTGCTTCGCAGCGGGATGATCCCCTTCCACAGCTGGATGCCCGACCTGTTCGAGAACGCGACCTTCGGAAGCGCTTTGATCTTCGTCGCACCGATCACCGGAGCCTACGCCGCGATCCGGCTCGTCGTGCCGATCGCCCCCGACGCCGTGCTCGAAGGCATCGCCTACGTCGCCGTGGCGACTGCGGTCTACGCGGCCGGCATGTCGCTCGTGCAGACCGACGTCCGACGCTACTTCTCGTACCTGTTCCTCAGCCATGCGGCGTTGGTCCTCGTGGGGCTGGAGATCATCACGGCGGTCGGCCTGACCGGCGCCTTGTGCGTGTGGCTTTCGATCGGCGTCGCCGTCGCGGGACTCGGCCTGACGCTACGGGCGCTGGAGGCCCGGTTCGGGCGGCTCTCGCTGACTCGCTATCACGGCCTGTACGAGCACACGCCCGCGCTGGCGATCTGTTTCGTCATCGCGGGACTGGCGAGCGTCGGCTTTCCAGGCACGCTCGGGTTCGTCGGCACGGAAATGCTGCTCGACGGGGCCGTCGAGACGTATCCGTTCGTCGGTGTCGCCCTGCTCGTCGCAATGTGCCTGAACGGCATTTCGATCCTCCGGGCCTACTTCCTGCTGTTTACCGGCAGCCGGCATGCGTCGACCGTGTCGCTGCGGGTCGGCTGGCGCGAACGGTTCGCGGTGGTCGTGCTGGCCGGGCTGCTGATCGGCGGCGGTCTTTATCCGCAACCGGGCGTCGTCTCGCGGCACGAGGCCGCCGAACGCATCCGCCGCGACCGCGCCGCATTGTTCGACAGGTCGCTCGAACGCTATGCCGATCAACTGCCGCAGGATGCACAGTCGACGCATTCCGACCAGTCGACGCATCCGCGGCACCCGGTGACGCGCACCGTGACGGTCGCCGACCGCGAAGAGCGCTGAACCCTGCCGGGTCTAGCCGGCCGTTGTCGCACGCAGGCATCGCGACTACCCTGACCGGGTGGAACGCCCGTTCGCGGCGTTCCGGAATCGAACGGCGGCACGGCGAAGACGCGGAACGTGAAATCGGTGCCGATTCATACGGATGACTCCGTGCAGCAGGACTCGCGGGCCGGTCGGCGGCTCGTCTTCGAAGCCCGTGCGTTGACGAAGGTCTACCGCATGGGCGAGGTCGAGGTGCCTGCCCTCAAGGGTGTCGACGTCGACCTGTACGAAAGTGAGTTCGTCGTGCTGCTCGGGCCGTCGGGCAGCGGAAAGTCGACGCTGCTCAACATCCTCGGCGGGCTGGACGTGCCGACGTCGGGCACCGTCCGCTACGGCGACGAAGATCTGACGGCGGCCGGCGACGCGGCGCTCACGCGGTATCGTCGAGAGCATGTCGGCTTCGTGTTTCAGTTCTACAACCTGATTCCCAGCCTGACGGCCCGCGAGAACGTCTCGCTGATCACCGAGATCGCCCGCGATCCGATGCGGCCCGACGAAGCGCTGCAAATCGTCGGACTCGGTCACCGGCTCGACCATTTTCCGGCCCAACTGTCCGGCGGCGAGCAGCAGCGCGTCGCGATCGCGCGGGCCATCGCGAAGAAGCCCGACGTGCTGCTGTGCGACGAACCGACCGGCGCGCTCGACGCGGAAACCGGCGTCGTCGTGCTCCAGGCGATCGAACGCGTCAACCGCGAGCTTGGCACGACGACGGCCGTCATCACGCACAACGCCGTCATCGCCGAAATGGCGGACCGCGTCATTTCAATTTCGGACGGGCGGATCGCGGGTGTCCGCCCCAACGCCCACAAACGTTCGGCCAGTGAAATCGCCTGGTGAGCCGATGATCCAGGCTCTCGATCGCAAGCTCCTTCGCGACCTGTGGCTGATGCGCGGCCAGGCATTAGCGATCTGTATGGTGATCGCCTGCGGTGTCGCGACGTTCGTCATGTCGCTGAGCACTTACGGTTCGCTCGAGCATACCCAGGAAGCCTACTATGACCGCTACCGCTTCGCCGAGGTCTTTGCGCACGTCAAACGCGCTCCCGAGCCGCTCGTCGAACGGATCGCCGATCTTCCCGGCGTCTCACGCATCGAAACTCGCGTCGTCGAGCATGCGACGCTCGATGTGCCGGGCTTCGCCGAGCCTGCGATCGGACGACTGATCTCGATTCGCGAGCATCGAACGCCCGGCCTCAACGATCTCTACTTGCGCAGCGGTCGCTACATCGAACCGGGCCGCGACGGCGAAGTGCTTGTCAGCGAGGGGTTCGCCCTGGCACACGAACTGGAGCCGGGCGATTCGCTGCGGGCCGTCATCAACGGACGCTTGCGACGACTGCGGATTGTCGGCATCGCTTTGTCGCCCGAGTACATCTACCAGATCCGCGAGGGCGAGATCCTGCCCGACGACCGCCGGTTCGGCATCTTCTGGATGGGCGAAACGGAACTCGCCGCGGCGTTCGACATGGACGGGGCGTTCAATGACGTCAGCCTGATGCTCGCCCCCGGTGCGTCGGAACCGGAGGTCCTCCGCCGGCTCGATCTGTTGCTCGCCCCCTACGGCGGACTCGGCGCCTACGGTCGAGAGGACCAGGCGTCGCACCGCTTCGTGTCGAACGAGTTGCGCGAACTCCGCGGCATGGCGATCATTCTGCCGACGATCTTTCTCGGGGTGGCCGCCTTCCTGTTGAACGTCGTCGTCACGCGGCTGGTGGGAACGCAGCGCGAACAGATTGCGGCGCTCAAGGCGTTCGGCTACACGAAGGCTGAAGTCGGACGGCATTACCTGAAGCTCGTCCTGCTGATCGTGACGATCGGCGTGGTGTTCGGATCGATCGTCGGGGCACGTCTGGGGCGATCGGTCACGGTCCTGTATGCGAAGTTCTTTCGATTTCCCGAGTTCGATTTCTATCTCGATCCCGCCGTCGTCGCCGGGGCGCTGCTGATCAGCGGTTCCGCCGCGGTCGCCGGCACGATGCTCGCGGTGCTGCGTGCGGCACGGCTGCCGCCGGCCGAGGCGATGCGCCCGGAACCTCCCGAGAATTATCGGGTGACGGTCCTCGAACGCATCGGCCTGCAACGCCTGTTGTCGCCGCCTGTGCGAATGATTCTGCGGCATCTCGAACGACGACCGGTGCGTTCGCTGCTCGGCGTCATCGGGATTGCGACGGCGGTTTCGATTCTGATCGTCGGCAATTTCACCGTCGACTCGCTCGACTATGTGATGGCGTCGCAATTCGAGGTCGCTCAGCGTCAGGACGTGAGCGTGGCACTCATCGAAGCCACCGAATCCGACGTCCTCTCCGACCTCGCGCACCTGCCCGGCGTGACCGTCGTCGAACCGTTTCGCAGTCTGCCCGTTCGCATGCATTTCGGGCACCGCTCGCGACGGCTGGGAATTCAGGGCCTTCTGCCCGATGCAAAGCTGTACCGGCTGATGGATATGGAACGCACGCGGATTCCCATCCCTCCGGGCGGCGTCGTGATTTCCGCGAAGCTCGCGGAAGTGCTGCAACTCGACGTGGGCGACGAAGTGACCGTCGAAGTGCTGGAAGGCGAGCGGCCTGTCGTCCGATTGCCGGTCGTCGGGCTGGTCGCCGATTTTTCAGGCGTCGCCGCGTATATGGATCTCCAGGCGGCGAACCGCCTGATGGAAGAAGGGCCGCTGGTCTCCGGCGCACACCTTGCCGTCGATGCGGCGCGACTCGACGAACTCTATTCGGAACTGAAAGCGACGCCGCGCGTCGCTTCGGTGACGATCAAGAAAGCCGCGCTGGAAAGTTTCCGAACGACGATCGCCGAAAATCTGCTGCGGTTCCGCCTGTTCAACGTGATCTTCGCGTGCATCATCGCGTTCGGCGTCGTGTACAACAGCGCCCGCATCAATCTGTCGGAGCGCAGCCGGGAACTGGCGACGCTGCGGGTCATCGGCTTTCGTCGCTCGGAGATTTCGTTGATCCTGCTTGGCGAACTCGCCGTTCTCACGCTGATCGCGATTCCCGTCGGACTCGTTCTCGGCTACGCTCTGGCCGCCTTCGTCGTCGAGGCCGGTTTCGATTCGGAACTGTTCCGGATTCCACTCGTCGTCAGTCGCGCGACCTATGGTTTCGCGGCGTCGGTCACGATCGCAGCGGCGCTCGTTTCGGGACTGATCGTCCGGCGCCGTCTCGACCGGCTCGATCTCGTCGCGGTTCTGAAAAGCAGGGAGTGACATCGGTGCGGTTCACGCTGCAGAACGTTCTGACGGGTGCCTCCGCGCTGGTCGTCGGCGCGCTGCTCGTCTGGGCTTTTTTGCCGACGCCGGTCGAGGTCGACGCCGGCCGGATCGTCCAGGGCGACCTGCGGGTGACCGTCGACCATGAAGGAATCACTCGCGTCAAAGAGCGATACATCGTCTCGTCGCCGCTCGCCGGACGGATGCTGCGAGTCGAACTGCGACCCGGCGACCCGGTCGAGGCCGACGAGACGCTGCTCGCCGCCATCGAACCGGCCGACCCCGACCTGCTTGACGTCCGTGCGACCGCACAGGCCGAAGCCCGCGTCGACGCTGCCAAGGCGGCACAGTCGCAGTCCGCCGTGGCGCTCGATCGGGCACAGGTGCTGCTCGCGGAATCGGAAAGCGAGTTGAACCGCGTTCGCGAGTTGCGGGCACGTCAGGCGGCGACGCCCCGCGAGTATGAAGTCGCGATGTACCGTCAGCAGGCGGCTGCCGCCGATGTCCGATCGGCGGAGTTTGCGGTCCGAATCGCCGAGTTCGAGTTGGATCAGGCCGAGTCGGCATTCATCTACACCCAGCCGCGATCGTCCGAAACCGCCGATCCGATTCAGTTCAAGATTCCGGCCCCGATCTCGGGCGTCGTGCTTCGCGTCCTGCAGGAAAGTGCGACGGTCGTCACGCCGGGAACGCCGATCGTCGAAGTCGGAGATCCGAATGACCTGGAGTGCGTCGTCGACGTGTTGTCGATCGACGCCGTCAAGGTTCAGCCGGGCCAGCGGGTGATTCTCGACTACTGGGGCGGAGACCATCCGCTGGAAGGTCGCGTGCGGGTTCGGGAGCCGGCCGCATTCACGAAGATTTCCGCGCTGGGCGTTGAAGAGCAACGGGTCAACATCATCATCGATCTCGTCGGGACGGCGAACGACCGCCCGGCCCTCGGAGACGGTTACCGCGTCGAAGCACAGGTCGTCATCTGGGAAGGTCGCGGCATCCTCAAGGCGCCGGCGGGTGCCCTCTTTCGCGACGGCGACGAATGGGCGGTCTTCACGATCGAAGACGGCCACGCACGCCTGCGGCACGTCAAAATCGGCCGCAGTAACGGCCTCGAAACGCACGTGCTCGACGGACTCGACGAACACGACCGCGTCGTGCTGCATCCCACCGACCAGGTCGCCGACGGCGTCGCCGTCACGCCGCTGTGAACGTGTCGGGTCGCCCTGCTCAGACGTCATGTGCCGTGCGGTGCTGGCCGGGCGTCCGTCCTGTGGCGCGTTTGAAGGCGACGCTCAGGTATTCGGCGTGGCGGAAGCCGGTGCGTTCGGCGATCGCGGCGAGACTGAGGTCGGTCTCGGTGAGCAGTTGCTCGGCCCGCGCGATCTTGAGCCGCAGGATTTCCTGATGCGGCGTGCGACCGAGCCGGTCGAGGAACCGCTTCTCGAAGGCGCGGCGCGACAGCGGGACGACCCGCAGCACGTCGCTGACGGCGATTCCGTCGCAGGCGTGCTCGCGGATGAACCGGATCGCCTGCGCGACGTCGCGGTCGTCGATCGCCAGCACGTCGGTGCTTTGCCGGGTCGCCACACCCAGCGGCGGAACGAGCACCGGCTCGGCCGGCACCTTTCGGCCGGCGAGCAACTGGTCGAGCAGCCGGGCGGCTTCGTAACCGGCGCGGCGGGAATCGGGAACGACGCTCGACAGCGGAGGCATCGACAGGTCGCACAACAATTCGTCGTTGTCGACGCCGATCACCGCGATTTCGTCGGGCACCGCGACGCCGGCGTCGCGGCAGGCATCGAGCAACTGCTGCGCGCGGATGTCGTAACACGCCATCACCCCCGCCGGCTTCGGCAATCGAGCGATCCAGCGGGCCATCGCTTCGCGTTCGTGGGCGCGGCGCGACTGCGACGGCGTGTCGAAGACCTCGCAAGCGTGGCCCGCGTCGCGCAGCGAGCGGACGAACGCCGCCTCGCGCCAGTTCGACCAGTTGAAGCCCGGCTCGCCGCAGAAACCGAAATGGCGGAATCCCCGCTCCAGCAGATGTTCCGCGGCCAGTTTCGCGATCGCCCCATCATCCGTCTCGACCCATGGCACTCCCGGAACGTGGCGGGCGGCACTGACGTCGACGACCGGCAATCCCGTCGCCTTCACGGCGCGGGCGATCGTCTGCGTCTCGATCCGCGCCACGATTCCATCGCCCTTCCAATTGCGAAGCCAGGCGGGCGGCGGATCCCCCCGCCCCTGCTCGACGAGCCGAATCGACCACGGCGGATGCAGCTCGCGGGCATACCGCACGATGCCGGCGAGCAAGCCGCGGGCATAGGCGTTCGACGTCTCGATCAGCAGGGCGACGGCGGGACGCTTTTTCATGGACGTTTGATCGTGACCTCTGACGCGGGCGTCATCGGACATTCCGTGTCGCGGAGATTTCATCATCATTTTCCGGGAGACGGCGTGTTTCAATCGACTCCGTCTCTCGCAATCCCCGTCCGCTCTGCATGTGTAGAAGCTTAATCACTTGAACGAGGATTCACATGGCGGCCGGCGCGCATCAGGATATGCTGAGACATTCTCGATCACGCCCTTCACACCGTCACGTCCCGGAGAGCGACGACTCATGGCGAAGACAATCAACATCGCGATCATCGGCCTGGGGTTCGGGGCGGAGTTCATTCCGATCTACCAGCGACATCCGAACGCGAACCTCGTCGCCATCTGCCAGCGGAACAAGGACAAGCTCAAAGAGATCGGCGACGCGTTCGACATTGCGAAGCAGTTCACGAGCTACGACGAACTGCTCGAAGACCCGGACATCGACGCCGTCCACATCAATACGCCGATCCCAGACCACGCTCCGCAGACGATCAAGGCGCTGAAGAAGGGCAAGCACGTCGCCTGCACCGTGCCGATGGCGACGACGATCGACGACTGCAAGACGATCGTCGAACTCAGCCGCGACACGGGTCTCAAATACATGATGATGGAGACGGTCGTCTACGCCCGTGAGTTCCTGTTCGTCAAGGAGCTGTACGAGAAGGGCGAATTGGGCAAGATTCAGTTCCTGCAGGCGAGCCATCAGCAGGACATGGACGGCTGGCCGAACTACTGGCCGGGACTGCCGCCGATGTGGTACGCGACGCACTGCGTCGGACCGTGCCTCGCTTTGACCGACGCCGATGCCGAATACGTCTCGTGCTTCGGCTCGGGCACGATCCGCGACGAACTAATTCCGAAGTACGGCAGCCCGTTCGCGATCGAGTCGACGCACATCAAGTTCAAGGGCAGCGACGTCGCGGCCCGCATCTATCGCAGCCTGTTCGACGTCGCCCGGCAGTACCGCGAGAGCTTCGACGCCTTCGGAACGAAGAAGACGTTCGAGTGGCCGCTGGTCGAAGGCGAAGACCCGATTCTGCATACGGCGAAAAAGGCGGAGCACGAGATTCCCGAGCGCATCAAGGTTCCCGACTACGCCGACCGGCTTCCTACAGAAATTCAGCGATTTACGACCAAGGGCGTCTACGACTCCGACGAGCACCAGCATCTGTCGTTCACGCAGGGGGCAGGCCACGGCGGCTCGCACCCGCACCTGGCGCACGAGTTTCTGACGGCGCTCGTCGAGGATCGCGACCCGTATCCGAACGCCCCCAAGAGCGCGAACTGGACCTGCGTGGGATTGTGCGCACACGAGTCGGCGCTCAAGGGTGGCGAGATCGTGAAGTTGCCGGAGTTCACCTGGTCGAAGTGACTGTCGTCCCGTCCAAGCCGAAGCCGTGGCTTCGGCTTGGAGAAGGTTCAAGCAGCTCTTTCCTCTCCACCTGAGAAGCTCGCGATGTCCCTCCGCTTGTTTGCCGCCCTGCTTCTCGGTTTGGTCGTCGCGAACGCCGAGGCCGCCTCGCCGCCGCTGCGCGTTCTGCTCCTCGGCGATCGGGGGCCGCATCATCCTGCCGACCGGTCATCGCAGCTGATTCCCGTGCTTGCAAACCGCGGGATCGACGTGACCTACACCGAGGACGTCGCCGATCTGAACCGTGACTTCCTCGCCCGGTTCGACGCCCTGCTGATCTACGCGAACATCGAGCGGATCGCGCCGGAGCAGGAGCAGGCGCTCGTCGGCTACGTCGAGGACGGCGGCGGGTTCGTACCGGTGCATAGTGCGAGCTTCTGTTTTCAGAACTCGCCGGACTACATCGCCCTCGTCGGCGGCCAATTCAAGAGCCACGGCACCGGCGAGTTCGAAACGAAGGTCGTCGCGCCAGAGCACCCGGTGATGAAGGATCTGCAATCCTTTGCGACGTGGGACGAGACCTACGTCCACGACAAGCACAACGACGAGAACCGGATGGTCCTTCAGGTTCGCGTCGAAGGCGGACGCGAGGAACCCTGGACGTGGGTCCGCACGCAGGGCCGGGGCCGCGTGTTCTACACCGCCTACGGCCACGACGAACGCACGTGGATGCAACCGGGCTTTCACGCGCTCATCGAGCGCGGCATCCGCTGGGCGGCGAACAAGGGAGAGGTGTTCGACACCGGTCCGGAACCACACGCCGGCCTCAAACCGTTCGAATACACCGAAGCGCTGCTGCCGAACTACGTTCCCAGTGAAAAATGGGGCACGCTGGGCGAACCGATTCGCACGATGCAGCAACCGGTCGATCCGATCGAGTCACAAAAGCACCTCGTCGTCCCGCCGGGCTTCGAGCCGAAGCTGTTCGCCGCCGAGCCGGACGTCGCCAAACCCATCGCGATGAACTGGGACGAACGCGGCCGGCTGTGGGTGCTGGAGACGTTCGACTATCCGAACGACCTCCAGCCGACGGGAGCGGGAAACGACCGGATCAAGATCTGCGAAGACACCGACGGCGACGGCGTCGCCGACAAGTTCACGGTTTATGCCGAAAAGTTGAGCATCCCGACGAGCCTCGCGTTCGCCTACGGCGGCGTGATCGTTCACCAGACGCCGGACACGCTCTTCTTCAAAGATACCGACGGGGACGGCAAGGCCGATGTCCGCGAGGTTCTCTTCACCGGCTGGAAGACGAACGACACCCACGCCGGCCCGAGCAACCTGCGGTACGGGTTTGACGGCTGGTATTACGGGATGGTGGGCTATGCGGGTTTCGAAGGGACGGTCGCCGGCGAACGGCATGAGTTCCGGCAGGGGTTCTATCGGTTCAAGCTTGAGAAGGCGGGGGCGTCGGAGGGCGGCGAAAACGCAAGCGAAGTCCCGCGGGTGACGAAGCTCGAGTTTTTGCGGAGCGTCAGCAATAACGCGTGGGGCGTCGGAATCAGTGAAGAGGGACTGTTGTTCGGTTCGACGGCGAACGGCTGCCCGAGCGTGTTCGTCGCGATTCCGAACCGGTATTACGAAGCCGTCCGCGGCAGCAGCCCGAGCGTTCTGCCGCCGATCTCGCCGAGCAATCGCTTCTTCCCGCTCACCGACAAAGTCCGCCAGGTCGACCATCACGGCGGGTTCACGAGCGCCGCCGGGCATGCGCTCTATACGGCGCGGGTCTATCCGGAACAGTACTGGAACAAGACGGCGTTCGTCAGCGACCCGACGGGGCATCTGACCGCGACGTTCGTCCTCCAGCCGAAGGGCAGCGACTTCGTCGCGTACAACTCGTGGAACCTCGTCGCCAGCGACGACGAATGGACCGCCCCGATCGTTGCCGAGGTCGGCCCCGACGGCAACGTCTGGGTCATCGACTGGTACAACTACGTCGTCCAGCACAACCCGACGCCGGCCGGCTTCGAGACCGGCAAGGGGGCCGCTTACGTCACGCCGCTCCGCGACAAGCGACACGGGCGGATCTATCGGATCGTTTATCCTGCGGGGGAACCGTCGCCGGCTCCGAAGCTTGACCCGAACGACCCCGCGTCACTCGTGGCGGCGCTCGATAGCGACAACCTCTTGTGGCGACTGCACGCGCAGCGGCTGCTGGTGGAGAGGGAGAAGACGGACATCGTTCCCGCCCTGGCGAAGCGGGCCGGTGAACGGCGACTCGACGAGACGGGCCTGGACGCCGGCGCGACCCACGCGATCTGGTCACTGTCCGGCCTCTGCAAGGCGGAGGCCGTTTCCGCCAGACACCGTGCCAAACCGAAATCGAGAGGGCTCTTGTCCCAATTGCGCGCGGCTGAATCGAGGCTGGATCCCCGAGGATTGTTCGTCCCGGCGCTGGATCACCCCTCGCCGGCGGTTCGACGCGCGGCGGCGACGGTCCTGCCGAGGACTGCCGAGTTCGCGGCGGCTCTCGTGAGATCGGGAGTGACGAACGACCCGAATCTGCAGGTTCGACTTGCGGTGCTGCTGACGCTGGCCGAAATCTCTGAGTCGGAAGATGCCGCTGAAGCGGCTGCCGCGGCGCTCGCCGATCCCGCGACGGCGGGCGATCGCTGGCTTCCCGATGCCGTAACCGCAGCAGGGGCCGCGAACCCCGGAGCCTTCCTCAAGGCGGTTGCAGCGCAGAAGACGCTCGACCCTCGGACGGCAGGAGTCGTCGCAAGGGTGGCGGAGCACTACGCCCGCGCCGGCAGTACGGGCGACCTCAACGCCGTGCTCGCTGCCGTGGCGAAGAATCCCTCGGTCGCGTCGGCGGTGCTGAGCGGTTTCGCCGAAGGCTGGCCGTCCAAAGTTGCCGCCTCGCTCGATCCGAAAACCGAGGCCGCATTGAAATCCGTGTTCCCGAAGCTGCCGCCCGAAGGCCAGGGGCAGTTGATCCGGCTGGCCGCGATCTGGGGCAGCGAGGGGTTTGAAGAGTATGCGATGGAACTCGCCGCGTCGTTCCTCAAGGCCGCCCAGGATGATTCGAAGCCCGACGGCGATCGGATCGCCGCGGCGAGGCAGCTCGTCGACTTCCGACGCAGCGAAAGCGACGCCGTCGAGGAACTGCTCGAACTCGTCACGCCGCAAATCTCGCCGGAACTGGCTGTGGGGTTGATTCAGGCCGCCGGTCGCAGCGACGCGGACGACGCGGGGCCGGCGATGCTCGACGTTCTGGCGACCACGACTCCCACCGCCCGCGAGGCGGGCATTCGCGTCCTGCTGTCGCGACCGGAATGGACGCGGGCGCTCGTCGAGGCGATTGAAGCCGGAGAACTGTCGCTGTCGGACCTGTCGCTCGACCAGCGGCAGGCACTGGCGAACCATCCCGACGAGGCCATCGCCGAACAGGCGACGATGCTGCTGTCGAAGGGCGGTGGCCTGCCGAGCGCCGACCGGCAGAAAGTGATCGAAGAGTTGTCGCCGCTGGTGCTGGAGGGCGGCGACCCGGCCAAGGGCAAGCTCGTCTACACGCAACAGTGCGCGAAGTGCCATAAGCATTCGGGCGAAGGCACGGAGGTCGGCCCCGACTTGACCGGCATGGCCGCCCACACCCGCGAGGAGTTGCTGATTCACATCCTCGACCCGAGCCGCAGCGTCGAGGGCAACTTCCGCCAGTACACGGCCGTCACGACCGACGGCATCGTGCTGAACGGGCTGCTCGCCTCCGAAACCAAGACGGCGATCGAGTTGATCGACGCGGAGGGCAAGCGGCATCCCGTGCTGCGCGAGGAGATCGAAGAGTTGGTCGCGAGTCCGAAGAGCGTCATGCCGGAAGGCTTCGAGAAGCTCGTTCCCGCGGAGTCGATCGCCGACCTGCTGGCGTTTCTGACGCAGCGCGGGAGATACATGCCGCTCGACCTGCGCAAGGTCGCCACGATCGCCAGCGATCGCGGCATGTTCTTCACGAAGGAAGACGAGACGGGACGGCTGATCTTTCCCGACTGGTCGCCGAAGGAGGTCGACGGCGTTCCGTTCCGACTGGTCGACCCGCAAAACGGATCGGTTCGCAACGTGGTCATGCTGCGAGGGCCGAACGGCGCATTTCCGCCGCGGATGCCCGAAGCCGTCCGGTTGCCCGTCCATTCGACGGCGACCGCGATCCACATTCTCGGCGGCGTCGCCGGGTGGGGATTTCCGTTCGGCGAGAAAGGCTCCGTCTCGATGATCGTGCGACTGCATTTCACCGACGGGACGACGGAAGACCATGAACTCCGGAACGGAGTGCAGATCGCCGACTACATCCGCGTCGTCGAGGTTCCCGAATCGAAGCTGGCGTTTCGGCTGCGCGATCAACAGGTGCGATATTTGGCGATTCGCCCCGACCAGCCCAAAGAAATCGCCGAGATCGAATTGCTCAAAGGCGACGACGACACGGCCCCGATCGTGATGGCCATCACCGTCGAAACGGCGACTGCGCCGTAACGACGTCACTCGCGCCGCATGACGCAGCGGCCGCTGAGGCTCTTGCCGGCGAGATACTCCGGCGTGGCGACCCAGGTGACGTCGGCGTAAGGCACCGAGATTTCGACGCAAATCTCGTCTCCGGCTTGGGCGGCGGCGATCTCGCCGGCGACGCCGTTGACCAGGATCCGCACTTGGCAGTTCGCACGGTTGATGCCCGACTCGTCGAGCCGATCGTTCACGGTCGCCTGAACGCTCGCGGTCGTGCCGGAGGTGATCGCCCCGGTCCGCGCTCCGATGCTCGCCGCGTGGGTCAGCGAGTTCGTCACCATGACCGCCCGGCCCAGCTCGAACATGCCGAGCACGACCATGATCATGATCGGCAGGACCAGCGCGGCCTCGACGAGCGCCGCACCGCGGCGATTCGAGCGACGGGATCGGCGGCGAACCGGGGCATGCGACATGTTCGAGACCTTCGACGCACGAGACTGTTCGGAAGCGGGGTTTCGTCAGAGAAGCCGGGCTTCTCGCGAACTCATTCCGGCAGCGGAAAGACCGTGCGCGGCCCTTCGGTGACAGGATCCGGATCACCGGCGTACCGATACTTCCTGACCTCGACGAGCCGCAGCGACCGAACCCGCTCTTCGCCGAACGTGAGCGTGGCGTGCTCGATCGAGTCGTTCGAGTCGTATCCGTCCAGCGACAGGTTCAGGCTCGACGCGGCGATCGGCCCGCCGAGCGTCTCGGCGGTATTGGTTCCCCAAGCCTCGCCTTCGACCGCCTTCAGTCCGAATTGGAATTGCGTCGCGGTTCGATCCATGTACTGCGTCCACGTCACCCGCTCGCCTTCGCGGATCAGCGTGGGTCCGGTGAAGCTCTTGTACGACCGCAAGGCTTCGCCGTCCCAGATCTGAATCTGGCCCCCGCCCGCATTGAACGTCGGCGTGTCGTGGTGGTTGATGAGGAACAGCGCCTGAAGGTCGGATGCGTCGTTCGGCTTCATCGACACGACGAGCTGCGGCGACGGGAAACTGAGGTCGGGTGTGTTGAGGATCAGCTCCCAATCCTCCTCGATCCGCGCGAACTGCTGCGCCTGCGCGGCCGGAGCAACGGCCAGGAAAAACGTCGCCGCCAGCGACGCGAAGAGAAACGGACGTCGGAAGTTCGAGATGACGGACATGGTGCCCTGGGACTTTCTCTCGGAAGACGATTCGGGATGCAGGAGGACGTCGGATGCGATCAGCGGGTCAGGCGAAGCGGTTGGAACGCGAAGCTGTGGTCGGACTGCGGTCCGCCGCCCTGGGCGGTCGAGTCGACGGCGAACTCGGGCTGGATCAGGATGTGCTTGTCGCCGCCCGTCAACTTGACGGAGACGACCGTGCAGCCGACGAAGCGGGTGATCGTGAAAATGCTGTTGTCGCCGTCGCCGGTCACAGTGGTATAGAGCGGAATGATCCTCGCGTCGCCTTCGATCGCCTGCATGGCGTCTTTGACGCCGGCGCTGATTCCGGTGTCGCCCTCGAGGATGAGGGTGCCGTCCGATCCCAGTGCGAGTTTGCCGCCGAGGGCGTCGAAGTCGGCCCGGTTCGGCCCCTCGAGAGTTTGGCGCTCGATGTCGTCGGTCGAGTTGCTGGCCGGTCCGATGTCGAGCGTTCCGAAGTTTCCGGAAGTCGTTCGCGTCGGGAAAAGCGTCACTTCGCGAATGCCGTCGCCGCCGGCGGTCACCTCTCCGGTCTCTGGATCTCTGCCGAACAGATCCGATCCGGAGGTGAAGGCGGCCTCCCAATAATCGACCTGCACCGTGTAAGGCAGTAGCAGCGACTTCTGATTCGGAATGCTGTCGCTGAACTCGAACCCGCCGATGGCTCCCTCGTAGGTGGCCGTTGCCGCGGCCGTCAGGGGGAGCGAATTCCTGTTGAAGATCTTCGCGAAGAACAGCCCCAGTTCGCCGTTCTGGGCCGAGGTCCGCTGGACGGTGACTTTGGCCGAGTTGTACGGCGACCGGCTTCTGTCGAACGGACTGCTCGGATCGCGGGGATTCGCGATAGAGCCGTAGACGACGTCGCTGCTGCCGAGCAGGAGCGACACGCCGCCGGCCCGATTCGCGGCGGCGAAGCGGGCGGCCTGAGCGTCGGCGTCGGACAGCGACTGCGACGAGACCCCCTGCAGCCAGTCGCGATCGAGCAATTGCGAGGCGGAGGCCAGGGCGGCCGAATCGGCGGCGGTCTGCAACTGGCTGCGGACCAGCGCGATGTAACCCAGGTCGACGGCGAAGGCCAGCAGGCCGATCAGCACGACGATCAGCGCCGCCAGCAGCGGCAACGTGATTCCCCGACGACGATGACCCGACCGATTCACGGTCTTCGCATGTTGCAACATCGTTGAACGGCTTTCCTGCGGGTAAGCGATCCGCGGACGCCGCACTGCAATCGTCGCGGCGCACCGTTCCCGATGATCTCGGAAAAGGTGCGTCGCGCAGCCGGTGGGCGCCGCGAGAACCAGATTCAAATTCCGCGTGCCGGGGAGAGGGCACCGATCGAGCTTCGCCCGATCTCTCCTGGCCGTCCGCATCGTGCGGCGACCCGGCCGCGGTCGGAAGAACCTCGGTGCTTCCGCCGGCCGTAGGCAACCCTAGGTCACATCCGGACCGTGTCAAAACGTCCTTCAGGAATTTTGCGATTGACGAAAAGACACCTGCGGCGTCGCCGTCCGCGCCGACCTCGTCGTTCATTCGAGCTTCGTTCCGCAGACGCCGTCGTCGTCGATGCGTAACATGGGGGTCGCACCGATCTTTTTGCACCGGCACGCATGACCGATCAACCGACCGATGAGCCGGCGCTGACGCTCGGCCCGTTTCGTTTCACGCCGACCGGGCTGGCGGTCCGAGGGGGAGCGGACGCGCCGCTCGAATCGTGGGCGGTGCCGTTGCAGTTTTCGCTCTGGTGTCAACAAGGGGCGCCGTGGTGGATCGGCGATCTGCTGAACGCCGGCGATGCGAGATTCGGCGAAATGTTTTCGCAGGTCTGCGAGGGAGCCGTCTCGGCCGACCAGCTTCAGCGGTACGAATCGGTGGCGCGCCGCGTGCCGCAGGAGAATCGCCGGCCGGGTTTGTCGTGGTCGGCGCATGCCGCGGTCGCTCGACTGCCGCACGCGCTCCAGCGCAAGATGCTGGAACGCGCCGAGCAGTCGGGCTGGACAAGCGTCGTGTTGCAGCGGAAAGTTCGCGACGAGATCGAACGGCGGCGTCGCGCGGGCAAAGTGCTCTCCGACGAGGTGGACGATGCGACCTCCGAGTCGCCGCCCGACGAGATCGAGCCTTACGAGTTATAGAAATCGTAGGGTAGGCCTCGGCCTGCCCGACTGGTGCGTCGCCGCGGAAATGTCAGGCGGATGCGGAAAGTAACGTGTTCGCTTGCTGGCGCGTCGGGCTTGCGAAGGAC
>JBAQZJ010000188.1:0-8410 GCA_049790855.1 Planctomycetaceae bacterium
GCCGCACTTTACGCGTCCACCACGACGTCTTGAACCGTATCCGCCTCTTCAGGAATCGAACTCAGATCACGCCAGCACTCGCAAGCTGACCGCGCAGAGAAACCCGTTGTTCAACAGGCTGCTAGACCGCAGTTGACGGACCAAGCTGGGTTGCATCAGCAACGAGATGCTGCGCCGGGTGCCAGTGGTGGCTTGCCACCTGTGGCACTCGGCGTGAAAAGGCCCAACCCCAGCCACCGCACCAGGTGCTAGAATCCCGCCAGCACAAGTGCTGTGATCGTCACTGCGATTCCGAGCACGCCGAGCACGATGAACCACATTGACCGGCCGGCGAAGGGATGCGTCGAGTGCTCGATCCATTCGCCGCAGGACGGGCATTGCTCGGCGTCTTCGTAGACGTCGGCCCCGCAGTTCGGGCAGGTGACGACGGACGAGTCGTCGTCCTGGGGCCAGTCGTCGGGATCGTCGTCGTCATCCCAGTCGCGGGTCATGGCGGCGTCAGCCCAACACTTTGGCGATCGTCTCTTTGAGGACGTTCGCCGAGTTCTGCAGGCCCATCCGCTCTTTCGGCCACAGGTCGATTTCGATGCGGTCGAGCACGCCGGCCCGGCCGACGACCGTCGGCACGCTGATGCACACGTCCCGCAAGCCGTAGGCGCCGGTCTGCAGCGACGAAACCGGCAGTATCCGCTGTCGATCCAGTGCGATGCTGTGGACGACCTCGGCGATCGTGACGCCGACCGCGAAGCCGGCGCCGCCTTTCTTCTTGATGACCTCGGCACCGCTGCCGCGCGTCTTCTTTTCGACGGCGGCGACCAGTGACGGCGTCGCACCAGGCCATCGGTCGAGTGGCAGGCCGGCGACCTGCGCCGCCGACCAGATCGGGACCATGCTGTCGCCGTGCTCGCCGAGAATCAGGGCCGAGACCTGCGTCGGCGGCACTTTCAACTCGCGGGCGAGCATGCCCTGCAGTCGCGACGTGTCGAGCATCGTACCCAGCCCGATCACCCGCTGCGGCGGCAGGCCGAGTTCGCGGACCATCAGATAGGTCAGCACGTCGACCGGGTTCGAAACGACGAAACCGATCGCCCCGTCTTTCGTGCCGTGCTTCTTGACGTCGGCCAGAATGCCGCGGAACAGCGCGACGTTCCGATTGATGAGGTCGAGCCGGCTCTCGTCGGGTTTTCGCCGCAGGCCGGCCGTGATGACGATCACGTCGGCGTCGGCGCACGTTTCGACGCCGCCGGCGTATATCATCTGGTCGCTCTGAAAGGCCGACCCGTGAACGAGGTCGAGCGCCTGGCCGTCGGCGGCCTCGGCGTTGGCATCGACAAGGGCGATTTCGCGCACGATGCCGCCTGCCTGCAGCGCGAAACCCGCGCACGACCCGACCAGCCCGCCCCCGCCGATGATCGCGACTTTCATGACGCCCGTTCCTTATGACTCGGTGACGACGGCGGCTCTCGGACGCGAGAAGTCCGGCGTCGATGCGGTTTCGTTCAGAGGTTCATCGAGTTCGGCTGCCGCTGCCAGATGCGGCTTCAGCCGGCCGGTGGCGGCCAGTCCAAACATCTTGAAATCGGCGAAGGCGGCCCAGAACGGATGTCCGAAGGTCGCCGGGCGGTTCCGTTCGATCAGAAAGTGCCCGATCCAGGACGGCGCATAGCCGACGACGGGCAGCAGCAACAGCAGCCAGTACTTGAACACGAAGGCAGCGCCGATCAGCACGAAGATCGACGCCGTCCCCACATAATGCAGCGCCCGACAGCTTGGCTGCCGATGCTGATTCAGATACCAGGGCCAGAACTCGGAGAAGCGGTCGAAACGTCGGTCGGTCATATTCGATCGGCGGCAAGGAGGTTCGCGAAGCGGGGAAAAGAAGGGTTATCACCCTAACTTCACGGGTCCGATGCCACAAACCCGAATCTGCGTATTGTTGCCGCCTGCCTGTCAACAACGCGGCAGGTGCGGAATCCGTGTGAAATGGGCGTCCGACGTGCAGAGCTTCAGATTGTGTTGTAGAACCAAGGCGGCGATCCAGAGATCATTGGCCGGGATCGGCGTCCCCTGTCGGCGGAGAAAGGCGAACAAGTCGGCGTAAACGTAAGTCGTCGCCTCGTCAGGAGAGAGGACGGAGACGCGAGGAGTGCCGAGAAAGCGCTGAAGATTCCGCGCATTCGCGGTCTTCCGATTTCCCGCGGCAAACCCCGCCCGCAACTCAGCGATAACGATCAACGGCATGACGATGAGGCTCGCGGAGCGAACGACCTGGACGAGCGTCGGTTCGCCTCGCATGAATCCGCTGTAGGTGTTCGTGTCCAGCGAGATCTTCATTTCCAAAGATCCTCGTCGACCGCCTCGAAGGCTTCGACGGCCTTGTCGAAGTCGGAATCCTCCTCCCAACTTCCGGCAAGTTCGTCAAGAAGGTCGTCGCTCTCCACGGCCGGCACGAGACCTCGTTCGAGGATCTCGATCACGACGGTGTCCAGAGACTTGTTCTCGGCCGCGGCCTTCTCTCGCAGAGCGCTGTCGAGATGGTCCGGCAACGACGGGATCGTGAAAGGTTGAGTGCTCATGACGGCATTGTAGCTGCGCCGGACGGCTCCGTGCGACTCGCGTTCACTTCCCCATCGTCGACAGCACCTGGTCGGTGATCGCCTTGACGAGATGATCGAGATCGGCGCCCGCAGCAGCCGTTGCGCCGTCGCCGGCGAGGCCCGACGGCGTCTTGCAGCCGTTCGGCTCGCAGCCGGGCTGCTGGGTGTATCCGGGATATTGCGGCGGCGGGTTGAACGCCTTCGTCTGCGGACACTGCTCGCGGTAGCCCTCGCGGAACGCGCTGTTGCCGCACAGGTCGCAGTTTTCGGCGTGGAACCGCGGGTCGTCGAAGCCGAGCCGCTTCTTGAGGTCGATCAGCTCGCGGCTCTTGTTCTCGTCGAGATACGTGACCGGGCCGAGTTGCTTGGTCAACAACAGGATGCGGCAGTAGGCGTCGAGGATCTCGGTCTTCCAGTAGGCTTCCTGCAAATCCTTGCCGAAGCTGACGGTGCCGTGGTTCCGAAGGATGATCGTGTTCGTCCCTTTGAGGAACGGCACGACAGTCTCTGCGAAACTCTGCCCGCCGGGCGTTTCGTACGGTGCGATCGGCACTTCGCCCATGAAGACTTCGATTTCCGGCAGGATGCATTGCGGAATCGGCTCGCCCGCGACGGCAAACGCGGTGGCGTGCGGCGGATGGCAATGCACGACCGCCTTCACGTCGGGGCGATGCCTCATGATCGCCAGATGCAGCAGGATCTCGCTCGTCCGCTTCCGTTTGCCGGCGATCTGCTTCCCGTCGAGATCGACGGCGCAGACGTCGTCGGGCGTCATGAAGCCCTTGCAGATCATCGTCGGCGAGCAGAGCACCTCGTTCTCGCCGACGCGGATCGAGATGTTCCCGTCGTTCGCCGCGGCGAAGCCTTTGTTGTAGACCCGCCGGCCGATCTCGCAGATTTCTTCCTTGAGTTTCCGGTCGTTGATGCCGCTGTTCCAGCGGTTCTGAGTCGTCATTGTCGCTCCTTTGGGACGTGATTCGCGTTTGATGAAGCCCACCCCTTGCAGGGGGTGGGCCTTATGTGATTTCAATGCGATCGAGGATCGCGGCGTTGTAAGCGTCTACGGGCTTGGTATCGGGTTGGAACGGCGCGGCCGCCTCGGCACCGTCGGCAATCGCGATCCGGCCGCCGATGCCGGCGCCCAGGTCGTCATAGGCGACGATCGGCTCGCCGCGTCCGGCTGCATCGCCTCTCAAGCCCTGAGCGTCAAGCGGAACGACGAGCGACCACCGCGAACCCGTCAACGAAGGGTGCCAGCGCGACAGTGTGACGGTTCCGATGACTTCGGCGATTCGCATGATGTTTTCGACGTGAAGTCGCCAATAGTCGTTAGCCGTCGGCCCTGGCCGACGTAAGCGTCGGGCCAGCCCGACGGCTAATGGGAATGCTCCCGAACGATCGCTTTCACAAGGTTCATCAACTCGAAGTCGCCCCGGCCGGTCGGGTCGAGGCACCAGACGTTCGCCCGCAATTGTTTCCGGACCGCGGGGATCTCCGAGGCATCGCGGACGGCGACCGCCTTCACGGCGGCATGCCGGTTCGCCAGACAAGCGGTCCGATGCGTCTGCTCGGCGAAGATCGCCGCGTGCAAAAATCCGCCGCGGCTGATCTCGGCGACGGCGAGGCGTGCCGCGTCGTCGGGACAACTCAGCAATTCCTTCCGCACGCCGGGCAGGGTGCTTCCCAGCACCCGTTCGAGCGCCGGCGTCGATCGGACGACCAGCACGGCGCCCGGCCGCTCGGTCGATTTCCGCCCGGCCGCCGTCGGTCGCGAATATGCCCATTCGATGCCGTGCATCCGCAGATAATCCCGAGCTGACGGCGTGAGAACGGCCTTCGGCGCGAAGCGGACAGCCTTCGACCCGCCCAGCGACGCTTCGAGCAGCGCGCCGGTCACGACCCGGTCGCTGAGCAGCAACGGCGAGCGGAGGGCGTCGGCCTTCCGAGAATCCAGCGGCACGCTCGACGTCGCCTCGGAGGGCTGACGCCCGCCGCTCGCCGGGGTGTGCGGCGCAGACGCTCCCCGCAGCCGGTCGAGCACGCCGGCGACGATCGAATCGATCAGGATTTCGTCGATCGAGGAAGTCACGGTCAGTTCCGTGCGGTTTGTTGATTCGAGTGAAAGGCAGGCGGATGACTCAGGTCGTGGCGGCCTAGTCGGCGATGCCGAGCACGGCCCAGCGAACGGGGCTGTCTTTGCGTCCGAGCATCTCACCGACGGCTCCGCCGTCGCTCGTCAACATCACGGTGTCGCCTTTCCGTCCGCCAAGGTTGTCGATCGCCAACAGCGGCTCGCCGTCGGGCCTGCCTGCGATATCGATCGGCTGCACGACGAGCAACCGCGAACCGTTCATCGACGGATGCTTGACGGTCGCGGTGGCTGTGCCGAGGACGGTGGCGAGGTTCATGGAAGTTTAAGTCTCACGCAAAGACGCCAAGGCGCAAAGAGTTGGATCACTCGTCGAGGCCGTTGACGACCCGATGGATTCCGTTCTTGAGAAGAACCTCGCCGAAGTTCATCAGGAGGCCGAGCTTCTTGCTGGTGAGTTTGAGATAAGTCAGAAGTTGTTTGCCGTGAACAGGAGCGAGGGCTTCGATCGACTTCAGTTCGACGATCACGAGACTGTTCACGATCAAGTCCACTCGAAATCCGTCATCGAAGACGAGGCCGTCGTAAACAACCGAGACAGGAACCTGCCTTTGGACCGTCAAGCCTCGCTTTTTCAGTTCATGTTCGAGGATCCGTTCGTAGACGCTTTCTAGCAGACCCGGCCCAAGAGCGCGATGAACGTGAATCGCGGCATCGACGATGACTCCTGCCGCCTCGTTCTCATTCATGAACTTCTCTGCTTTGCGCCTTGGCGTCTTTGCGTGCGACTTCTTTTAGAAGGCTCAGAAAATCCGCAGATCGTCCACCATTGCGCAACGGCGTTGACGAGTAAACGTCAGCGGCGACGTGACGCCTTCGCCCGTCGGGGTGGCGATGCTGTACGAGAGGTAGCCTTCGCCGCCGAGGCCCAGACCAGCGGGCGAGGGGCCGTTCTTGATGAACAGCGTCGTGTTCATCGCGCGGGCCATCGCCGTCATCGTGCGGACGTTGCGGCTGTGAATGACCGCCGTATGACCGTAGCCGTGCTCGTGCTCGACGCACAGGTCGATGCCGTGCTGCGCGTCGCGGCAACGAACGAACGGCACGAAGGGCATCATCTGCTCTTCGAAGACGAACGGGTTGTTCACGTCCGTCTCGCCGTAGAGCAACTGCACGCCGCCGGGCAGCTTCAGACCGATCGAATCGACGAGCACCTGCGGATCTTTGCCGACGAGGTCGCGGTTCAGCACCCAATGCCCGCCCGGCTCCTTCGGCGGCGTGAACGCGGCCTTTGTCAGACCCTCGATCTGGCTCGGGTTCAGCCGATAACCGCCGTGGCGGCTCATCGTCTCCATGAGCTTGTCGAAGATGCTTTCGACGGCGAAGACTTCCTTCTCGCCGATGCACAGCAGATTGTTGTCGAACGCCCCGCCGGTCACGATGCTGCGGGCCGCATTGTCGAGATCGGCCGTCTCGTCGACGAGCACCGGCGGGTTGCCCGGTCCGGCGACGATCGCTCGTTTCCGGCTGGCGAGGGCGGCGCGAGCCACGGCGGGACCTCCGGTCACGACGAGCAGCCGCACGGTGCGGTGATTGAAGATCGCGTCGGCGGTTTCGATCGTCGGCTCGCGGACGATCGTGATCAGGTTCGTCAGCCCCAGCGCCTTGTGGATCGCCCGGTTGAACCGCTGGACGCCTTCGCGGGCGATCTCCTTGCCGCTCGGGTGGGCGTTGAACACGACCGTGTTCCCCGCCGCGAGCATGTTGACGACGTTGCCCGCCAGCGTGGGCAGGCTGTGCGTGACCGGCGTGATCGCCCCGATGACGCCGAAGGGGGCGTACTCGGTGATCGTCAGCCCGTGGTCGCCGCTCGTCGCGTCGGTGCGCAGGAACTCGACGCCGGGCACCTTGCGGATGATCTTGAGCTTCTCGATCTTGTGATCGAGCCGCCCGATCTTCGTCTCTTCGTATTCGAGTCGACCCAGTTCTTCGGCCTGCTCGAAGCAGAGATCCTTGACGAGATTGACGATCTGGTCGCGCTCGGCCAGACCGATCTGTGAAAGCTGGACGAAGCCGTCCTGGGCCGCGGCGACGGCGTCGTCGACCGTCTCGAACACTCCCCAGTCGCCTCCGCGGGCGTGCCCGTTCGTGCTCCGACCGTTGCTGCCGGTCGACCGACCGAGTTGCGAAAGCACCTCGCGGACGACTTCGCGAATCGCCTGTTCGTTAGCTTGAATCATCGTTTCGCCTTCGGAAAAAAGTCTCTCGCAAAGACGCAAAGGCCGCAAAGGTTCAGTCTGGGAGGCCGTTCGCGATTCGTGTGATGCCGTTCTTAATCAGAGATTCGTTGAAGTTGATGAGTAGGCCGAGGCGCTTGCCGGCAAGTTTGAGGTCAGTCAGAAGTTGCTTTTTGTGGATGTCCGCGACGGCTTCAACGGATTTCAGTTCGACGATGACGAGGCTCTCGACGATCAGATCGGCCCGGAATCCCTCGTCGAACGTCACTCCGTCGTAGATCACGTCGATCGGCACCTGCCGCTCGACGAGAAGTCTCCGTTTCCGCAGTTCGAACTCCATCACCCGCTCGTAAACCGATTCCAACAATCCAGGACCGAGTTTCGTGTGAACCTGAAAGGCCGCATCGACGACCTTCCTCGCCACTTCGTTCTCAGTCACGAGTTCTCTCCTGTTTCTTTGCGATCTTTGCGCCTTTGCGAGAGCCTTTTCAGGCGATTCGATCTGGGCCGAAGGTCTTGAGTTGCTCGCGGTCCTCCACCCAGTGCAGCAGCCGCGTGCGGGTCGGGTACGAGGCGATCATCCAGGCCAGCAAGGCGGCGACGACGGCGAGCGACCACCAGTGCCCTTCGATCAGGTAGCAGATGAGATTGAAGAACGCCGCTCCTTCGAGAATCGCCAGTCCGGCGATCATCCGCGTCTGATACGAGGCGAGCGCCGCCGACGTGGTTCCGGGAACTTGCGACGCCGTCCGGCCGCCCAGGAACCCGATGAACATCTGCCGCGCGATCACCGTGACGAACGCGAAGCCCGCACCGATTGCCGACACGAACGAGTTCTGCCCCGGCGGCTCGCCGAGCCGCAGCACGACGGCGACGGTTCCGAACGCCACGACCCCGAAGATCAGCGCACCGGCGATGATGCGGCACACGAGGAGCGTCTGCGTCATCGCAGGATCGTTCGGTTGTGGAGCGGGGGATGCCACGTTCGGTCTCGAAGGAAAAGTTCGCGATTCAAATCCGAAACAAGCACGAAATCCGAAAGTTCAAAACACTGCGGATGTGGGCAGTTCCCTTATTCGTGCTTCGGATTTGTTTCGAATTTCGTGCTTCGTGCTTCGGATTTCACGCCGCGGTTTGCGTCGAACACCGTCGCCCCGTGGGCGTTGACGCGATCGACGATGCCTACGATCGCGGCGTCGACGGGTAGCGTCTTCGTTTCAGGGGTGAAGCGGGCGCTCGACCCCTGCACGCAGAACACGATCTCGCCGACGCCGGCACCGACGGTATCGACGACGACGAAGCTGCGTCCCGTCGGCTTCAGCGCCGACAAGTCGTCTTCGACGACCCGCAACGGCTCGACGAGCAACAACTTCTGGCCCTTCATCGACGCCACTTTGTGCGTCGAGACGAGGCTGCCGGTCACTCTGGCTAGGAACATCGATCGAGTCACGTTTCAGGAACCGCCAAGACGCCAAGAACGCCAAGGA
>JBAQZJ010000189.1:0-13124 GCA_049790855.1 Planctomycetaceae bacterium
GCGAAAGGGTTCCCTTTCGCGGAGCGAAAGGCGACGCTTCTGCGATTGTTCGTTCCTCCCGGCTCGAATCGGCGGCGTGATTTCTTGACGGTTCGTCCGTCGGCTCCGGCTTGCGTCCACGATACAGCGTCGCGACGCCGAAGGTGAGCGGTGTGTAACGAACGTCCGTCAGACCACACGTTTCCATGAGGTCGGCGAGCGCTTGGCCGGAGGGAAACTCACCGACGGACTTCGGCAAGTATTCGTACGCCGATTCGGGATTGCGAGCGAGCCACTGTCCGACCCGAGGCAGCACGTTCCGGAAATACCAGCCGTAAATTCCGCCGAGCACAGGGTTTCGCGGCTGCGAGAACTCGAGCACGAAGACCTCTCCGTCAGGCCGGCACACGCGGGCCATCTCGCGCAAACCCTGCCTCGTGTCGGACACGTTTCGAAGTCCGAAGGCGACCGTCACCAGAGAGAAAGTGCCGTCAGGGAACGGAAGCGATTGAGCATCAGCCTCGACAAAAGCGACCCCTGTCGCGACCGTTCCGGCGAGACCGTTTCGGGCGGCCTTCTTTCCTGCAATTGTCAGCATTTCGTGGGTGAAGTCGGATCCGATGACCCGCCTCCGGTCGCCGAATCGCCTACCGAGAGCGATGGCGAGATCTCCTGTTCCCGTGCAGACGTCGAGAATTGGGCCGTCGATTTCCGGATCGGTACAGCGAACGGTTCGCCGGCGCCAATAGACGTCGGTCCCCGCTGAGAGAAAGTGATTGAGAAAGTCATAGCGGCGGGCGATCGTGCCAAACATGGCGCGAACTCGCCGCCCGGATTTGTCGACGGTCATCGGCACACGGGCGGGTCGGCGTCACAGGAAGCGGAATCGAGCGGTCACTCGGCATCATACGAACCGGCGTTCGACGATGCGATTCACCGTCCGCCGAGTCGTTCCCGGAGTTCGTCGCGTTCGCGCTTGGTGACGTCGAGGTCGAACATCAGATATTTGATGTCGAGCCGAAGCTGCGCCAGAGCCTCTTGCACGAGCGACAAGACCCTGCGGCGACGCTGGACACCATCGACGACCCGGCCGAAGGCCGCTTCGAGATTCGCCTGGTGAACCGGGGGCAACGCGGCGATCTGGCGGGCGAGGTCGATGAACTCTCGCGGCAGGTCATTTTCGCGGTCGGGCAGGCGCGAGGCAGGGTCCATGGCCGATCAACAGGAGAGGCAAGACGTGTTGTTCCCATTCTGCCTCTCGGTCGAGGCCCGAACAAGCGGCCGGTCGTAAACCATTGCCACGAACCGTTCAGAGGCCGTTCGGTTGCGCCGGTTTGAACAATGCCGGCGGGTTGCCCCTGGCCGAACCGGTCTTGGCGAATCGCGGCAAGGCATTTACATTCCCGGCCTTACGCGGAACGACGACGGTGCAGATCGACTTGAAGCGTTTTTCACAGCAGAGAATGCCTGTTCGGCCGGATGTGCCGGTTTTTCCGCCGCCGAATCGGCGTTCTGCCTGAATCGCCAATAAACGCGAACATGAAGGTGCGTCGGGCATGAGCCTGTCGCCGAGCCGACTGATCGCCGTCACCACGTTGATCCTGACGTTCTCGATCGGGGCGTCGGCGGCGGATTCCTTCGTCGAATCCTTCGACGAGGGCGATACGACGTGGCGTGTCGAACACGGCCCGACGGCGTTGCGGCTTGTGAGCCATCGCCGACAGCGGCATATGCTCCACGGCGGCAAGGGGGCCGAACTTTATCAAGCCCAGGTCCGAGAGGCTGGCAGCGAAGTCGTGTTCCGGCATTCGCTGAAGCCTGCGGTCGCGATCGAAGACCTGCGGCTTTCCGTCTGGATCAAGTCGAATCAGCCGGGGCTTCGCCTCTGCATGCGACTGATCTTCCCCGACGAATCGGACCCGGAAACGGGCGGCCCGTTGACGGCGCTGGTCGTCGGCGATCAGTATCGGGCCGCCGACGAGTGGCAGGAAATGACCTGCACGGCAAACGCCGACGCCATTCAGGACACCATTCGACGAACGCGCTACCGGGCGAACGGCAGAACGCTTTCGACCGAAGGACTTTACGTCGATCAGGCCGTGCTCACGGCGACCGTCCAGCCGACGCCGGCGGCGATCGAAGTGCTGTTTGACGATCTCTCGTTCAGCCCGATCGTTCCGCCGGCGCGCACGAACGAGTTGCTGACGGTCGGTCTCGACGTGCCGGAGCCTGATCGGCCGGTCGAGTTCCGGCTGAATCACCTGTCGGTCGAAGGCGAGCCGTTCTTTCCGATCATCGCTCCGTACCACGGCGATGCAGGCGAGACGATCGCCGATTTTGCGGAAACGGGCATCAACGTCGCGTGGATTCTCGACTGGCGCGACGATGCGCTGTTGGCCGCGCTTCGCGATGCGGGTCTGTGGGCGACCGCGACACCACCGCGGGCGACCGGAGAGCAGGGCGAAGTGCTCGGCGCCCGCGAAGCCGGGCTGCCGCCGTTCGGAGACGAGACGCGCCCGATCCTGTTCTGGAACCTCGGCCCGCGCATACCGGCCTATACGCTCGACGAACTGATCGGCTGGGTGAGCCAGTTACGCTCGGCGGACGTCGTCTACGACCGACCGACGCTCGCCGACGTCACCGGCGGCGAATACGCCTTCAGCAGCCACGTCGACCTGTTGGCGGCAAGCCGGCACATCACGAACACCGCGATCGCCTTCGAGCATTATCGCGATTGGCTCCGGAGCAGCCGCAAAGAAGCGTTCCTGAACACCTTCTTCTGGACCTGGATTCAGACCGAACCGACGGCGCAAACGATACTCGCCCGCGCCGCGGCCGGCCATCTTCCCGTCATCATCGAGCCTTCCCAAATTCGACTTCAGGTGTATGCGGCTCTGCAGGCGGGATGCCGCGGAATCGGATATTGGAAGACGACGCCGTTCGGCGCCGAGAGCCCGGGCGCCGAGGAACGCCGGCTCACACTGGCCCGGCTGAACATGGAGCTCGAACTGCTCGAACCGCTGCTGGCGACGGGAGACAAGCCGGGAGTGCCGGTCGCGTTCGACGTGAGCTCGGCGAAACCTGGTTCCGACGGACGTCGCGTGCGTCCGAGCTATCACCAGATCACGATGACCGGTCCGCAACCGGCGACGACGCCCTTCGCACCATCGGAACGTCCGCCGGGGACCGCGGAAGCCGTGCTGATCAAGACCGACCTCGGACCGTTGTTGATCGCCGTCTGGTACGGCGAGTCGGCACAATTCTGCCCCGGTCAGATGGCGAAGCACGACATGAAGATCGTCGTGCCCGGCGTCGCGGAGACCGCCGCGGCATGGCTGTTGACGCCGACCGGCATTCGCCATCTGCCCGACAAGCCCGTCGCCGGCGGTAAAGAGATCACGATCGAAAGATTCGACCAGACCGCCGCGGTCCTGTTCACGACCGACCAATCGGTCATCGGACGCTTCGATCGGGTCGTTTCTCAACTGGCTCCGAAGACCGCCCGGTTCGCGGTCGAGCTTGCCAGAATGAAGCGGCAGAGAGTCGTGAACGTCCATCAGCAGCTCTCGGAAGTGACTCAGGCGCTTCCCGACGGTCCTGCCATGTTGCAAACGGCGGACAAGCATCTCGCACTCGCCGAGAATCTGCTGGCGCAGAACAATTATGACGCGGCACGACAGTCGGCCGATGACGCGCTGCAGGCGTTGCGAATGCTGCAGCGATACCACTGGGAAGACGCCGTCCGGCAGTTTCCGTCGCCGCTGGCCAGCCCGCATGCCGTCTGCTTTTCGACTCTGCCCGATCACTATCGATTGATCGCAGCCGTCGGTCCCAGCCTTCGACATCCGCCGGCGGACGCCAACCTGCTGGCGACCGGCGAGTTCGAAAACTACGATCAGATTCTCAGCGAAGGCTGGACGCACACGGCGGTCGAGTCGCCCAGCCTGGCTGCGGGCGGCGCGTTGATCGCCACCGACCCGAAACAGGGCCGCTACTCGCTGCAACTCGTTGCGCGGCATAAGGAAAGCGCCGCAGCGCCGGGTCAGACGGGGGAAGGGGCGGTCGTGTTCCGCAGTCCGGCGATGTCGGTCTCGGCGGGTCAGGTGCTGCACATCAGCGGGTGGGTCCGCGTCGTCGGCGAGATTCCCGATCATCTCGACGGAGCCACGGTCCACGACAACCTCCTCGGTCCGTCGGCAGGACTTCGCTGGACAAAAACGTCCGGCTGGCAATTCTTCGAAATGCTGCGGGAAGTGCCCGTCGACGGAAATTTCGACGTGACGCTCACGCTGCACGGCGCGGGTGAAGTTCACTTCGACGATCTGAGGGTCATCGCCCACTCGCCGCGGGCATCGATCGCCGCTCCTCAGCCGACGAACCAGCCGCGTTGATGATCTCCGGGAAACGCCATCCCAACGCTTCGTATTGGTCGATGGCGCAAGGTCAGAGTGGGTGGCTGGGGACGACGCGCGCTCGACATCACCTCGGAACCGGCACGATCGCGTCGCCCCCAGTCGAATGCGAATCGACTGGGGGCGGGCCGACGGGGTCACTCCTTGAGTCAGGCCGAAGGCGGCGGCCCGTCCCCAGCCACCCATTCTCGAAGCACTGTCCGGCCGGCATCCTTGAAGCCGCACGCCCGGCGTGGTATCACGTCGCCGGTTTCCCCGACCGACCCGCCCGGCTGACGGTCCGCGCCGCCGAGACGGTTTTGCGACCTCGCCGATTCGCTTTTTCCCGAAGGAATTCCGATGCCTGTTGCCACACCAGCCCAATACGCGGCGATGCTCGACGCCGCCCAGAAGGGCGACTACGCCTACCCGGGCGTCAATTGCACCTCGATCGTTTCGATCAACGCGGCCCTGAAGGCGTTCAGCGACAAGAAATCCGACGGGATCGTCCAGTTCTCGACCGGTGCCGGTGATTTCGCCAGCGGCCTGAACGTCAAGGACAAGGTTCACGGCACGGTCGTGCTCGCCGAGGCCGCCCACCGCCTCGCCGAAAAGCACAACGTGCTGATCGCCCTGCACACCGATCACTGTCCGCCGAAAAACGTCGACGACTTCCTGAAGCCGCTCATCGCGGAGACGGCGAAGCGACGCTCTGAAGGGCGGGGCAACCTGTTCCAGTCGCACATGCTCGACGCGAGCAACCTGCCGCTCGAAGAGAACATGCGGTTGTCGCAGGAATTGCTCAGGCTGTGTGCCGAGAACGAGATCATTCTCGAAGTCGAGGCGGGCGTCGTCGGCGGCGAAGAAGACGGTGCGGCCGGCACGGAGATGGAGCACGTTCCCGACAGCAAGCTCTACACGACCCCCGACGACATGCTCGCCGTCTACGAGGCGCTGAACGGCCTGGGCCGCTACATGTTCGCCGCGACGTTCGGCAACGTCCACGGCCACTACAAGCCGGGTTCCGTCCGGCTCCGCCCCGACATCCTCAAGCAGGGCCAGGAGGCGGTGATCGCGAAGTACGGCAAGCAGGCCGAGTTCGACCTCGTCTTTCACGGCGGGTCGGGTACGCCGCAGGAGCAGATCCAGGAAACGCTCGCCTACGGCGTGATCAAGATGAACATCGACACCGACACGCAGTACGCGTTTACGCGGCCGATCGTCGATCACATGTTCAAGAACTACGACGGCGTTCTGATGACCGACGGCGACGTGGGCAACAAGAAGGCCTACGACCCGCGGTCGTACCTCAAGAAGGCCGAGGAAGGCATGGCTGCCCGCATGGCCCGCGCCTGCGACGACCTCCGCTCGACCGGCCGGTCGATCTTCGGCAAAGTCTGAACGAAAACTCGCCGCGCTCGAAAGCGCCGTCTCCCCTCTCCCCAGAGGAGAGGGGGACCGACGTGGCGAGTCGCCGTGAAGCGTTCGGTCGTTCGATGACGGCGTGCTTCAAGCCCGTCCCTTGCAAGGGGCGGGCTTCTTTATTCGGACTTGCGAATGGCCGTTTCGCCCGTTCGCAGGAGTCGAACGACGAGCAATCGTTGAATCGGTATGCCGTCGGCTTCCGTCCGGAAGAAGAGACGGCCGGCGCGGTCTTCGGCGTCGCCGATCGATGTGACGACCGCCGCGTCGCCCTCGTTGAGCGTCAGTTGGAACCGCTGGCCGTAGAGCTTCTGAATGTTCTGTCCGGTCTCGTACTGCTGCCAGCCGGCGGTACTGGCGACCGGGCGGTTCAGATGCGATCCGTGATGAATTTCAGGCAGGAATTCGAACGTCGCCCAGCCTTCCTGCTGAGAGGTGGCTTCGACGCGCATGATCCCGCGCGCATTTTCAAATGACTTCGCCTGCAGCTCGCCGTCGACGGTGATGTCGACGTCGCACGATTCCACGACGTCGCTCGTCTGAGCTTCCGTCTGGCCGCCCGACGGCAGGACGAGCATCTGGCCGTGCTTGCGGAGGGCTCGTTCGGGAATCGAGCTGTCGGTGATCTCCTTCGCCTCGCCGAGCAGCTTCTGCAACGACTGCGGCGGGCTGGAACTGGTCACGCCGACGCGGATTCCGTGCGTGTTGAGCGACTCGCGGACTTTCTGATCGAACAGGCCGATCTCGACCATCTCGTTCCAAAGCTGGTCGCCGATCAGCGGGTCGCCCGCCGGCCGCTCGAGGATGAAATACTCCAGTCGGAGCGCCTCGGGCGCCGCTTGGCCGAGCGGTTTCAGCAGCGTCTGTCGATCACGTCCCGGTCCGGCGGCCGTCCAGCCGCCGGTGTCGAACAGCGCGCAACCGGCCCCGAGCGCCGTGAACGTGATGGCCACGCCCAGCGGTCGGACCCAGCGGATCGGCCGCGAACTCGGTACGGTCACGGGAAACGCCGGCGACAGCGGTTGCCCGCCGTCGACCCGATTCGGAGAGGGATGTGAAGAAGGAGAGGGCGCGGTGTGTAGATGATCCCCCCATTGCCTGTCAACGCCGGTCTGATCAACATGGCGAGCGGCAGGCGTCAGCCTGCCGGTAGATGGCACGTCTCTGCAGCGACGCTCGTCCGGCGCACAGGGACTGCAACCATGCGCCAGGAAACGTCCCACCCACCGGCAGGCTGACGCCTGCCGCTCGCCGGACTTCATCTCACTCGGACACGCATTGCCGCATGGTGCCGCGACGGCTACGATCGGCACATTGCCTCGTCCGAGTCCCGCAGGAGCCGTTGATGGAGTTTCGCGTCGGTCTCGGGCAGGATTGTCACCGGCTGACGCCGGGCCGGCCGTTGATTCTCGGCGGCGTGCAGATCGAGCACGACCTCGGTCTGGACGGCCACAGCGACGCCGATGTGCTGCTCCACGCGATCACCGATGCACTGCTGGGGGCGGCCGGACTCGGCGACATCGGCGAATCCTTTCCCGACACCGATCCGCAATTCAAGGATGCGGACTCGGGAGCGTTGCTCGGCACGGCCGTCGCGAAGGTTCGCGCGCGAGGCTGGCAGGTCGCGAACCTCGACTGCACCATCGCCGCGCAACGGCCGAAGCTCTCGTCGTACAAACCGACGATCCGAGGCCGAATCGCCGCCTTGCTCGGCATTCCCTGCGAGGCGGTCAACGTGAAGGCCAAGACGGGCGAAAGCGTCGGTCCGGTCGGGCGGGAAGAAGCCATGACGGCCGAAGCGATCGTCCTCCTGTCGCGGAATGCTGCGCCATGAGCATCGACCGTCCCGTCCTCGGCATCGATCCCGGTTTGAATCGGACCGGCTATGCGGTCGTCGTTCGCGACGGTCGTCGCGCACGCCTCATCGAAGGCGGGGTGGTTCGAACGACGCGCGACGGATCGCTCTCGGACCGGCTCGGCGAAATTGCGGCGGGATTGCGCGAGGTCATCGCCGAAAGCCGACCGGGGCTGATGGCCGTCGAACAGGCGTTTGCGCACGGCCGAAACCTGCGGTCGAGCATGATGGTCGCCCATGCTCGCGGTGCGATCCTGCTCGTGGCGGCGGAGCACCATCTGCCGGTGCTGCACCTCGCACCGACCGAAGTCAAACGCCTGTTGACCGGCTCCGGACGGGCGACGAAAGAACAGATTCAGGAGGCGATCCGGTCCGAATTGCGGTTGCCGCACATTCTCGAGCCGAACGACGTCGCCGACGCGTCGGCGATCGCGCTGTGCGTCCTTCACCGCGTCCGCTTCGCAGCGTGAGGCGAATCGCCTATCATCGTCGTTCGCATCGGGAAGCCGAGGGATTGCAATCCTTCGGCTTCGTGCGCTCCCCCGAGGACCGATACTTGATCTCACGCATCAACGGCACGCTGAACCGTCTGACGGAAACAGAGGCCTACATCGACACGGGGCCGTTCGAATACGAGGTCTGGGTGCCGGAGTTCGTCCGGCGGCAACTTCAGTCGCGCATCGGCGAAACGATCACGCTCCGCACAATACAGTATCTGGACGGAAACGCGCAAAAGGGCGGTCGAATGACGCCCCGGCTCGTCGGATTCCTCTCGGAAGCCGAAATGGAGTTCTTTGAGGCGGTCTGCAGCGTCGACGGCGTCGGAGTCAAGAAAGCACTGCGGGCGATGGTCCGGCCGGTTCGCGAGGTCGCCACGGCGATCGAAGAACAGGATGTCACCTATTTGACGACCCTGCCCGGAATCGGGGCGGCCGTCGCCGAGCGAATCGTCGCCAAGCTCCGGCGCAAGATGACCCGTTTCGCCCTGATGGCCGATCGCGGCCTGCCGGCCGGTGAGACCTCGACGACCGACGTCCTCGCCGACGCTCACGAAGCGTTGATCGCCCTCGGACATACGTCTGTCGACGCCCGAAAGCTGATCGAGACCGCCGCTGCCTCCGGCAAGCGATTCAAAAGCGTTGAGGAATTGTTGACGGAAATCTACCGGCGCGCGAAGGAATAGGCGAGCGGCTGGCGTCAGCCTGCCGGTGCGTACGAACGGCATTCAATCGCTGAAGCGACAGGGAACCCACCGGCAGGCTGACGCCGTGCCGCTCGCCTATCCCAGCGGAAACTGACGGCAGTATTCGTAAACCGCGATCGCCGTCGCCGTGGCGACGTTATGGCTGTGAGGCACGCCGTACATCGGGATCTCGACGACCTCGTCGAGCAGCGCGAGCAGGTCTTTCGTCAGGCCGAGACGCTCGTTGCCGATGACCAGGCAGGTGCGGCGATCGAACCGGAATTCACAGAGGCTCTGCGAGTTCGTCGTCTGTTCAAGCCCGACCAGCCGGTATCCGTCGATCTTGAGCTGCTTCAGCACGGGAGCAAGAGAGCGGTGCGTGTCGATCTCGACCGCCTCGGCTCCATCGCGCGCGATGTTCCGATCGAGTCGTCCTGAGCCGGTCGCATAGACTTTCGTGACGCCGGAACAGCCTGCGGCGCGAACGATACGCGACAAATTGATGTTGCTTTTCAGCGGCGAGCAGGCAACGACCAGTTCTCGCGGCCGTTCGAGCGGCGCAGGCGGCTTGTGGCGGACGTGAACGAACTCGGGCATGGAATCTCTGTCACAGGGTGGATCGGGACGCGTCGAACGTCGCGGTGTGCAGCGGCGTGTAAGTCGATCCGCCGGGACCGGTTTCCGACTGCATGAGAACCAGCGAATCGGCTCGCTGAGACCCGAACTCGTAATCGGACGTTTCCTGCAGCAATTCCGCCAGCGTCTGTGGAGGCCGGAATTTGATGCGGGCCAACGTCAAATGCGGAGCGAATGCTCGCCGTTCGCGGGCAAAACCGAGCGGAACGCCGAAGCGCTCGATCTGTTCGGCGAGCTCGGCGAATCGTCCGCCATCGTCGGCGCCGGCCCAGATGACGTTCGGTCTTTGCGTCGACGGAAACGCTCTGGTTCCGCGCACGGTCCAGGTGAAAGGCTCCGTGTCCCGGGCGACGTCGTCCAGTCCCGCGACGAGACTTGGAATGACCGTGTCGGCGACATGTCCGTAGAACTTCAGCGTGATGTGCAGTTGGTCGTTGCGGATCGCCTGCACCGCCCGACCCAATTTCGAAAGACGAGACAAGATTTGCTCGATCGACGGTGTCGACCGGACGGTCACGGCGCCGAACAGGCGAGTCGTCCGCGATGTGTCGCATTTCGTCATCTTGAATTCCTGCCGGCCCCGTCGTTCCGCAGCGCGCCGACGATTGTCCTGCGATGATAACGAGGTGGCATGGTATCGGTCTTCCTGTCGAAAGCTTTCGGATGAAATCTCAACAGCCGACGCGCCTCAAGCAGTCGTGGAGCGCGGGTCGATACTTCACAAGCACGTCGGGCGGCCCTGTAGCCGCCGACGCGGCGTCAACGCGAGACAGGGACGTGACTCGATGCGACCGCGATTGCGACTGTATACGGGCGAGGAGCCGTCGGACCGGTTCAGCCCCCCGACGGTGGGCGTCCGGCTCGGCGAATTGACGCAGATCCTGGGCGAGGCCGCTCAGTGGAACCGCTCTTGGGTCTCTGATTTCGCCGACGACGAAATCCAGATCTCCAACGATCTCTACGAGATCCTCTCGATGTACCGGCATCTGCGGCCGAGCGCGTAGGCGTGTCGCCGGCCTCACCGGCGGACTTTGCGGCCGTGTGCCGCTGTTGCGTGCCGATCGGGAATGCGGCGAAACACGATGTGCTCGCCGGGATGAAGTCGACGTCGGGCGGGGGCGCGGCGACATGAAGCGGACTACGAACGTGATCGCGCTCGTCAAAGACGGCGAGCGATACGTTTTTCTGTACGACGGCGTCTCGGCCGACGCCCTGTTGCGGCAGTTCGGCCGGTACGCGTCGGACGAGTCGCTCAGCTTCAGCTGGTACGATGCCGCCGTCCTGAGCCAGCGCGTCCGACGGCTTCGCGACGACGCGGTCGATCAGGCCGACGCCGCTCCGCGAGCCGCTTGAGAACACGTGAGAAACCCGGAATCTATAGAGATTCCGGGTTTCTGCGTTGATCCGGATTTCCGCATGTATTCCGCCATCGACGGCTTCGTGCGCCATCTGAAGGTCGAGCGGAATGCCAGCCCGTTGACGCTCAAGTCGTATTCGGAAGACCTCGAGAGCCTGCTCGCCTACTTCACCGAAGTGCATGGCGGCGTGCCCGAGGTCGCCGGCGTCTCCATCGGCCAGCTTCGCGAGTACGTCTCGTACTTGCACGACTGCGGATATGCGAAAACGACGATCGCGCGACGCCTCGCATGCCTCCGCAGCTTCTTTCGATATTGCCGTCGAGAGAACCTGATCGACGCGAACCCCGCCCAGGCGCTGCGAACGCCACGCACCGGACGCAAGCTGCCGCATTTCCTGTCGACCGAGCAAGTGACGACGCTGCTGGAGGTGCCGCCGGCGACGACGCCGGCAGGCCGTCGCGACCGGGCGATTCTGGAAGTCTTTTATTCGGCCGGGTTGCGCGTCGCCGAGCTCGTCGGGCTGAACCTTGCGGACTGGGACGGCGAGGCCAGCGTCCTCCGCGTGATGGGCAAAGGCCGTAAAGAGCGAATCGCTCCGATCGGTCGCTACGCCGATGCGGCGCTTCGCGAATGGGTCGCCGTCCGCAAGCCGGCGGAAAATGTACCGGCCGATCATCGGGACGCCTTGTTCCTGAATCGCTTCGGCAAGCGCCTGACGACGCGGAGTGTCGCAAGGATGCTCGAAAAGCATCTCAAATCCGCCGGGATGGATCGAAAGACGTCGCCGCACACGCTTCGTCACACCTTTGCGACGCATCTCCTCGACGGCGGGGCCGACCTCCGCAGCGTGCAGGAACTGTTAGGGCACAAAAGCCTGACGACGACCCAGATTTACACACACGTCAGCACGCGAAGGATGCGCGAGACGTACGAGCAGGCGCATCCGCATGCCAGGCGGCAATCACAGCCCGATGACGACGCCCCCGAATCGTCGGGATGATCGAACGGTGTTGCCGGCTTGCACTACAGGTCTGTCGGCGCGCCCTGAACGGAGCCTGGCACTGGATTCCGATACTGTCGCGGCACGAACGGCGGCTTCTTCGCAGGAACGAAGAGCTTTCCCGAAACCGCCGCATCGGCCGCGTTCGATTCATCCGGCGGCGTGCCCGACGAATCCGGCGCCGCCGACTTGTTCGACGCGGCGAGCGATTCGTCGGTCTTCACGATCGACGTCGAATCGCCGACCGGCTCGATCGCAGCGGCTCCGATCGACTTGGGAGCAAGCGCCGCTGGACGGACCGAGTCGGCAGGCGGGATCCGCAGCATCATCCCGACGCGAAGATCATCCGGCCCGGCGATGCGATCCCGGTTCAATTCGTAGATCTCGTGATACCGCGACAGGCTGCCGAGGAACCTCGCCGCGAGACCTGTCAGCGTATCGCCCGGCTGCACGACGTATTGACGCTCGCCGTTTTCCTCGATGGACGGCTTCATCAGCATCGGCGCAATGGCCGGCGCGGCGAGCGATTCCATCAACTCCGCGTCTTCTTCAAGAATGATCTGAATCGGATCAGGCGTTACCGACGTACGACGGAAGGTTGCTGCGGAAGCGCCGCCCAGGAACGCCGGCTTCGCCCACGTCGGTTCCTCGCCGGCCGCCGTCAGTTCGGACGCAGAGAGTTCAAACGCTTCCGGCTGACCGAGGTAGGGAACGACGCCCCGACGGGCGACCTCGCCGTCGAGTCGTTCCGGGTTCTGCAATTGGGGCAGACCGGCATCGAGGTCGGCGTCGTCCCGGAAGAAGAACGCCGTCGTCGAACCGATCAGCAGCACCGCCAGTGCCAGCCCGAGTTTCACGTCTCGGTGCATGGGCCTCCTCCGCGTGATCGACGTCGCCGTCTGCGACGCCTCCTTTTCGGTATCGAACCGTTCGCAGACGGAGCCTCAATCGAACCGACCTGATTCCTTCGCCAGCGATGCTTCGTGACCCGACGCGCGGGTTATACGCATCATGCGGCGAGAAGATTTCGTTGCGAGGTTCGCGGCGTTCCGACGCCGGCGAACACGGGGCAAACGTCGTGCCGACGCCATCTGGGCCGCGACTCTCGTTCGGCGAGCGGCAGGCCGTCAGCCTGTCAGCCTGTGCCGGTGCGTTCCCGGCTCCTTCAGCGATCAGAATGCCGTTATGGCGTTCGTCAAAGATCGCCGATGGCCGCGGATGAAAGCGTCCTGACCGCGGTCCCCGACATCCGGGATCGCGGAGAGGCTCTAACAATTCCCCCCTCTCCCTGGGGAGAGGG
>JBAQZJ010000190.1:0-15891 GCA_049790855.1 Planctomycetaceae bacterium
TCGGCGACCTGCCAGCAGGTCGACCGCTTCGCGGCCATTGACGGCGACTGTCACGCGGTGGCCATACTTCTCCAGGATTCCGACGGCGAGCTTCTGGTTGTACTCGCTGTCCTCGACGAGCAGGACGTCGGCCGGCGTGACGGCCGATGCCGGCGCCCGTTCCGGCGGCGCGACCCGGTCGCCCATCGGTCGGCCGTCGATGAGCGCCAGAATCGTATCGAACAGTTCCGAATGATTGATGGGCTTGACCAGCGGCACGAATGAAGCAGCCGTGCCGTCGGACGACATCGCGGCCTGATCGTCGGCGTTGTACATCAGAATCACCGGTCCGAGCTTCTCGCCGGCCGCCTGAAGCCGGACGGCGAGGTCGGCACCGCTCGGGCCGGGCATGTGGGCGTCGATCAGGGCGATGTCGACTCCAGTGGTCGAGATCGCGTCGGCGGCTTTGGCGGCATCGCCGGCGAGGACGGGCGTCATTCCCCACGACGCGACGACGTCGCGCAACGACTGGCGGGTCGAGACGTTGTCGTCCACGATCAGTACCCGGAGATCCTTCATCATCGGCGACCTGGCCGGTGAGGCATCGGCGGGAAGGCCGAACCGGGCGACGAACGAAAACGTCGTGCCGCTCGCGGGCAAGCTTTCGACGCTCAGCTTTCCGCCGAGCAGTCCCACCAGGCGCGACGAGATCGCCAGCCCGAGCCCGGTGCCGCCGTACCGGCGAGCCATCGAGTTGTCGAGCTGCTCGAACGGCTCGAAGATCTTCTGCTGCTTGTCTTTCGGAATGCCGATTCCCGTATCGCGAATCGCGAAGCGGAGGGCGACGTGATCCGTCGACCGGTCCTCGACCTCGAGCCTGACGACGATCTCGCCCGTCGGCGTGAACTTGATCGCGTTGCCAACGAGATTGACGAGCACCTGCCGGAGATGCGTCTGATCGCCGATCACCAGTTCGGGAACGTCCGGCCGGATGTCGCTGACCAGTTCGAGGCCGCGCTTGTGAGCCGTGACGGCGAGGCTCTTGAGGACGCCGCCTACGGCGTCGCGAAGGTGAAACTCGACGCTTTCGACGTCGTACCGGCCCGCCTCGACCTTCGAGAAGTCGAGGATGTTGTTGATCAGCGACAGCAGCGACTCGGCGCTGTCGGCGATGATCTGCAGGTTCTCGCGCTGGCGGATCGCCAGGTCGGTGTCGAGCAGCAGTTCCGCCATGCCGATGATCGCATTCATCGGCGTGCGGATTTCGTGGCTCATGTTGGCGAGGAAGGCCGACTTCGCCTGGTTCGCGGCGTCGGCGGCCTCTTTCGCGGCCTGCAGCTCGGCCTCAGCCTCCTTTTGTTGCGAGTTGTCGATCACGAAGCATAAGCTCGTCTGCGCGTTGCGATCGAGCAGGGTCTCGCCGATCAGCACGGGGAGCCGGCTGCCGTCTTTGCGGTAGTATTCCTTCTCGCGCGGGGCGCAGCGACCGGTTTTGCGGATGGTCTGGAGCGCTTCGAAGTCCTTCTCGCGATATTCGGGCGGAGTGATCGAGTCCCAGCGGACGCGACCGGTCACGATTTCCCGCCGGGTGTAGCCCGTCATCTTCAGGAAGATGTCGTTGCCTTCGAGGATGCGACCATCGGAATGGATGATCGTCAGTCCGATGATGTCCGACTCGACGAGGCGGCGGAACCGGGCGTTGCTCTCTCGAAGCGCCTCTTCGGCCCGCCGACGTTCCGTCACGTCGCGCAGGAAGAGCGTGAACAGCATCGAACCGCCCAGCGGGATCGGTTGGAGCGCGATTTCGGCGAGGAACGTGCCGCCCCCCTTGCGGAGCATCGTCGTCTCGAGCCTCCGGCCGAGCCGCGACGCCTCGCCGCCGCCGCGATGCTCGTCGAGCATTCGCCGTTGCCGGTTCCGGCTCTCCGGAGGATAGAGCAGGGCGATCATGTCCTGCCCGATCGTCTCGTCGCGGGTGTAGCCGAACGTCCGCTGGGCGGCGGGGTTGAACTCGACGATTTCTCCGTCGACGTCGATCGTGATGATGCAATCGAGCGCCGCGTCGAGCGTCGCCCGGTGACGGGCCTCCGCCGAGGCCACGGCCCGCTCGGCCCGCACCCGGTCGGTCACGTCCCAGAACATTCCCTGAATGCCCACGACGCGAGCGCGGGCGTCCCGCAGCGGCGCCTTGAGCACGTGGACGTACAACGGTCCGTCGCCCCCCGCGTCCGGCTCCTGGTATTCCTCGATCTGTTCCAGAGTGTCCTCGGTCTCGACGACGCGCGAGTCGTCGGCCCGGTACTTTCGCGCGAGTGCGTCGGGAAAGATGTCGAAGTCGGTCAGACCGATCAACTCGCCGAGCGGCTTGTGCGTCATTCGGCAAAACCGCTGATTCGCGAACAGGAACCGACCTTCCAGATCCTTCACGAAAACGTTCAGCGGCAAGCTTTCGACGAGCGAACGGTACTGCGCCTCGGTGTTCCGGAGCGCCGCCTCGGTCGCCTTCCGGCTCGTCACGTCGGTGACCGTGCAGAAGAGCAGTGCCAGGTTGGGGACGGCGTTGAACCCGACCTCGGTCGGAAACTCACCGCCGTCCTTGCGGACTGCGGTCAGCTCGATCGCCTGGCCGGGCAGCGGAAGGTTCGGCGACTCCGACGAAAGGTCGGGAAGCCGCGCCGCGATCCTCGTCGAAAAGAGGCTGACGAACTCACGTCCTGCCAGGTCGCCCGCTTCGTAGCTGAAGAGGCGTTCGAACGAGCGGTTGACCAGCAGGATCCGCCCCCGATCGCCGACGATCGCCACGGGCCAGGGGCTGGCGTCGACGAGCGGCTTGATCTGTCGGAGCGTCTGCTCGCCGTCGCGGGGCTGGGTCGCCTCGGTGAACGCCACGGGTCGATACTCGGAAGGGAGACGGAACAGGCTCCCGTTATTCTAGGAATTCCAGACGCCGAGGTAACAGCCCTTCCATAAAATGAATGGGGCGGCGGCGAACCACGGACCGGCAATCCCCCGTGGACTCGAAACGGACGGGCGGTTAATCTTCCGGCGATTCGACGCGAGGTGATGTCCGCGGTCCCACCTGTTTCGACGATGTTTCGCCCTATGCCCCGGACTGCGGCGACAAATGCCGATGCGGCGTTGCTCGGTGGTTACACCGCGCCCGCCGGCGTGTACGACGAACTGTTCGCCGCGCAAAACGAACCGCGACCGCATGCCCGGCCGTTCGTCGATCACGTCGAACGTCTCGGCGGCGACGAATTGATCCGGCGCTGGCAGCAGGCGGAGCGGCTGGTCGTCGAAAACGGCGTGACGCACAACGCTCACGGCGAACCCGGCGGCCGGCTGCGACCGTGGCGACTCGACGGCATTCCGCTGCTCTTGCCGTCAGGAGAGTGGGACGCACTCGCGGATGGATTGCGGCAACGCGCGACGCTGCTCGACGTCGTGCTGAAGGATCTGTATGGACCGCAGAATCTGTTGCGGCGAGGGTTGCTGCCCTCGGAGTTGCTGTTCTGTCACGGCGGGTTTCAGCGACCGTTGCACGGGCAGATGCCCGCCGGTTCGATGTTTCTGCACCTCTACGCCGCCGACCTGGCGCGTTCCGGCGACGGTCGCTGGTGGGTCGCGTCCGACCGCACCGAAGATCCGGGCGGGGCGGGCTACGCGCTGGAGAACCGCATCGTCCTGTCGCGCGTCCTTCCCGAAGCGTTTCACGACTGCGACGTGCGGCGACTCGCTTCGTATTTCCTGGCGTTCCGCGATCATCTCAAGCGGCTCGTCCCGCAGCGCGACAATCCGTTCATCGTGTTGCTCAGTCCTGGTCCCGGAGCGCCGAACTTTTTCGAAGACGTCTACCTCGCTCGCTATCTCGGCTTCACGCTCGTCCAGGGCGGCGATCTCGGTGTGCGCGATGACAAAGTCGTCCTGAAGACGCTCGGCGGGCTGACGCCCGTCGACGTCGTCGTCCGACGGGTGGAATCGTCGCATTGCGATCCGCTCGAACTGGACGGCAATTCGACGTCGGGAGTCGCGGGTCTGCTCCAGGCCGTCCGGAAGGGGACGGTCGTTCTGGCGAACGCCTTGGGAAGCGGGCTGGTCCAGTCGCCGGCGTTCATGGCTTTCCTCGGTCCGCTCTGCCGGGCATTGTTCGGCGAAGATCTGAAAATTCCCTCGGTGGCGACCTGGTGGTGCGGATCGAAGAACGAACGCGACTATGTTCTTTCGCATCTCGATGAGCTCGTGATTCGCGATGCGTTTCGCAGGCGACCTCACGATCCGGTCCGTCCGTGCCTCTTGAGCGTGAAGGAGCGAGACCGTCTCGTCGCGGAGATCCGCAAACGGCCGTATCAATTCGTCGGACAAGAAACCGTGCTGCGGAGTTGTGCGCCGGTCTGGGCGGCGGGACGTTGCGAACCCTGGAGCGTCGCGTTGAGGACGTTCCTGGTCGCCTCCGGCGACGGGTACGACGTGATGCCCGGCGGTCTGGCCCGCGTTGCCCGTGCCGCAGAAGCCCTGGACGTCGCCGTCTCCGCCGGCGAGGGAAGCAAGGACGCGTGGGTACTGTCGAACGAGCCGGTGCGGCCCGTCAGCCTGTTGCGACAGAAGGCGGATCGGATCGTTCTGCGACGCAGCGGCTCTGAATTGCCCAGCCGCGTCGCCGATAATCTCTACTGGCTCGGCCGGCACGTCGCCCGCGCCGACGGGGCGGCCCGACTGCTCCGAACTCTCATCAGCCGGCTGGCGACGGAATCGGAATCGGCCGAGATCCCCGAGCGACAATTGCTGCTTCGCTGCGCCGCCGCGATCGGCCAGATCGACCACCGCGTTCTCGTCGATGACGGCCTCTCGATCGAGACGACGCTTCCGGACATGGTGCTCGACGAGTCGCGGCGGACGAGCCTGCGTTCGCAACTGACGACGCTGCATCAGTCGGCGTGGACGGTTCGCGATCGGCTGAGCGCCGACGCCTGGCGGATCGTAAGTCGTCTCGCTGAAGATTTCCCGGAGTCGGACGGCGGCCCGCTTGGCATCACCGAACTGTTGCCGCGTCTGAATCGAGCGGTGCTCGACCTCGCGGCGTTCAGCGGGTTGGTCGCCGACAGCATGACCCGCAGCCAGGGCTGGCGGTTCCTCGACATCGGACGACGGCTTGAACATGCGCTGCACGTCGCCCGATTGCTGTCGGCGGCCGCTCCCGATCTCGGCCGCGAAGAGGCCGGCATTCTCGAATCGCTGCTGGAAGCCGCCGACGGCCTGATGACCTACCGTTCGCGCTACCTCGCGAATCTGCAGGCCGCGGCCGTGCTCGACCTGCTGCTGACCGACGAATCGAACCCCCGCAGCATCGCCTATCAGCTCGAAACGCTCGTCCAGCACATCGATCACCTGCCGCACGACGAACGGCAGGCCGGCCTGAGAATCGAACAACGGCAAGCGATCACGCTCCTCGATGCCGTGCGAACGTTCGACGTGCTCGACCTCGGTCCCGATCCCGGCCGCAACGGCGAACTGACCGGCCTGTTTCAGCAGATAGCCTACGGCCTGCCGGAACTCTCCGAAGCGATCACCCACCGGTACCTGCACCACAGCGGCGCCTCGCGACAATTCGCGGATTTGCGGCCGGGAGCGTGAGGAGAAGGGGGAAATGGGATGTGAGAAACGGGATATGGCGAGATTGGTGTTGGTCGAAGGTGAGGAGGACGGGAGAATCATCAACCGCAGAACAAACACTCATTTCCCCGACCATCCCATATCCCATATCCCATATCCCAACGCCCCCATGCACTACCGCATCACCCACCGCACGAGCTACCGGCACAGCGAGACGGTGCCGTTGTGTCAGAATGCGCTCTGGATGACGCCGCGCAGCGAGCGGGGGCAATATTGCGAGTCGAGCCGGATCGATATCGAACCGATTCCGTCGAACCGGGGCGTCCGCCCCGATTACTTCGGCAACGAAGTGATTTTTTTCTCGATCGACGCAGGCTACCGGTCGCTCGACATCGTCGCGGTCAGCGAAGTTCGAATCGTATCGCGTCCTCCGTCGGAGCAATTGCCGGAGTCGCCGCCCTGGGAGCGCGTCGTCTCATCGCTCGACGACGATCTGAGCATTGCCGGAATCGATGCTTGCCAGTTCCGGTACGACTCGCCGAACGCATCGGCATCGGAGGAGCTTGCCGATTACGCATCGCACAGCTTCACGCCCGGTCGGCCGATCGCCGAAGCGGCTCGCGATCTGACGAGTCGCATTCATGCCGACTTCGTCTACGAACCGGGCACGACGACCGTGCAGACCTCCGTGGCCGAGGCGTTCGCGCTGAAGCGCGGCGTCTGCCAGGATTTCGCTCACGTCGCGATCGCAGCCTTGCGATCGCTCGGGCTGGCAGCACGTTACGTCAGCGGCTACGTGCGAACGCTTCCACCACCCGGTCAGCCTCGTCTCGTCGGAGCCGATGCAAGCCACGCCTGGCCTGGCGTCTTTTGCGGACCCGCCGGCTGGATCGATTTCGACCCGACAAACGATCTGATGCCCTCAACCGACCATGTCACGCTCGCCTGGGGCCGTGACTACGGCGACGTGACGCCGGTCCGCGGCTTGTTCGTCGGCGGCGGAAGACACGAAATGACTGTCAGCGTCGACGTCGCGCCCATCGAATAAAACCCATCCCGCGAGGGGCGGGCTTCGATCAATCTTCGGCCTTGCTCCCGTCGCCGCACATTTTAACGATCTTCGGGTCGAACCGGCCGATGACGTCGACGAGATCCGCCTGTTCGGCCATCACGTCGAGGATGTTCTTGTAGACGCCCGGCACTTCGTCGGCTCCCGCCGAGATGACGTGTACCCCCTTCGCGGCAAGCTCTTTGCGGACCTGCTTGAAGTTGTACTTGCCGAACGCGGCGGTGCGGCTCATCCGCCGGCCGGCCCCGTGCGAGGCCGAGTCGAGGCTTTCCGCACCGCCCTTGCCGCGGACGACGAACGCCGGGTCGGCCATCGAGCCGGGTATCACGCCGAGCACCCCCGCTGCGGCCGGCGTCGCCCCCTTGCGGTGGACGTACAGGTCTTTGTCGCCGTGCCGCTCCTTCCAGGCGAAGTTGTGGTGATTCTCGACGCCGGCGACGATCTCCGCACCTATCAGCTTTGCGACGTTCTGATGGATGACGGCGTGGTTTGCGGCGGCGTACTCGCCCATCAGGTTCATTGCCGCCCAGTATTCCTGACCGGCTTGTGAATTCATGTCGAGCCAGGCGAGTCGGCCGAAGTCCTTGTAGCGGCTCGGCAGATTCTTCTGGGCGATCGCGCTGTAGGTCGAGCAGACGGCCGCCCCGGGTCCGCGGCTCCCGCTGTGCGAGAGGAGCGCGACGAACTGCCCCGCGTCGAGACCGAGTTCCTCGTCGCGATGCGGAAGCGTGAGCACGCCATATTCGACGAAGTGGTTCCCACTGCCGCTCGTGCCGAGCTGTTTCCAAGCCTTATCGCGGTTCTCGCGGGTGATTCGTGAGACGGTCCAATCGCGGTCCATCACCTCGTGCGATTGCGGTTTCTGCCAGACGGAACCGACGCCGAACCGCGTTCCCTTCTCGATCGAGTCGCGAAAGGCGTGGAAGTGCTCGTCGAGCGACGAGACCGGCAGGTCGAGCACGCTGAGCTTCATGCGGCAGGCGATGTCGACGCCGACGGCGTACGGAATGACGGCGTCCTCGGTCGCGAGCACGCCGCCGATCGGCAGGCCATAACCGATGTGGGCGTCGGGCATCAACGCTGCACCGCGGGCGACCGGCAAGGCGCAGGCGTGCTTCATCTGATCGTGGGCGCCCTTGTCGATGTCGCTGCCCCATGTGCGGTAAGCGATCGGCTCGGGCGGGGTAAATGCCTGTTCCTCCAGAATCGACTTCGCCAGGCCGCCGAACGAGGCGTCGTCGACGAACGCCGACGGATTTTCGGCGACGAGCTTCAACTCCTGCTTCAACCCGCCCGTTCCGCGATCTTTCGCGACGGTCTGAATCGTCCGGATCGCCTGCGGAATGCAATGCTGCGGAATGCCGATCTTACGAAGCTGACTGGCGTTCATGGTGGAACCATTGTCGCGCAAACGGCGTTCAAAAGCCCGCCCCTTGCAAGGGGCGGGCTTGAGGACACGCCTAATCGGTGGCAGGTTCGATCACGATGTCCGGAACCGGCGGCGGCTCGCTCGCCGGCATCGTCCACCACAGCCAGGCAGTCCAGGCCAGGAGTACGACATGTATGGCGACGATCGCCCAAAACACGGCCTGATAGGCGAGTTTGCGATTCTTATGCCGGAACGATCGCTGAGCCAGAAGTGAGCCAGGCCAGCCGCCGAGCAGTTCCAACGTGTGCAGCACGGCTTCTGGAATGCGTCGTCCGCCCGTGCCCGCTCGATATTTGTCGAGACCCATCGCACCGAACACGATCAGGCTGAACAGAGTCGTGGCCCCCAGGTAGACGAGATTCGTCCAGTGCATCTGCACCGACGGATGCCAAAATGCGAGTGCCAGCAAAACGACGACCGCGGCGAGCCAGATCGCGGCGAGCCAGGCGACGAGATTGATCAGGTCGGGTGGTCGAGGCATGGAGGGCGTCGCAAGAGTGACGTCGCGGCTCAGGAAGACTCATTCCTGCCACGGTAGCAGGATGTCGGCCTGTTTGAGCAGTGAGAGCAGTCGCGGGCAGAGCGGTCGTCCGTCGGCCGCCTTGCCGACCTGAATCTCTTCTGCCGTGACCCAGGTGATCTCGTCGTTCTGGTCGAGCAGGCTGCGGTGACGGCGTCCCATCAGCTCGACGAGAAAGAACTCGACGATGAACCAGACCGGTTCCGAGCCGCAGCGATCGACCTCGGCGAATTGAAGATGAGCGCGGCAGCCGCCGGCGACGACGAAATCCTTGCCGGTCCGCAGTCCCGTCGCCCAGGTGATCTCGCGAAGGAGAGATTGTCGGAACGTCTCGTCGTCGAGCTTGTGCGCCTCGACGAACTGATGGCAATTTCGACCGGCGTTCCACAGCGCGAGCCATTCGGTGCCGCCGTCCGTACGGTCGCGGCGAATTAGTGCGATCGCGGCGATGAACTGCTTCGTAATCACGGACATGACGACACCTTCTTGCGCATCGTAACACACACCAGGCGAGCGGGGGGGCGTCAGCCCTCCGAGCACGTGCGCGATGCGTCACACGGTCGACCTCGGAGGGCTGACGCCCCCCGCTCGCCTCAATTCAAAGCGTCCCGTGACGCGACGACTCGCTGCACCGCCTCTTCGATCGTCGCTGCTGTCGCCGTCAGGTGCCCCATCTTGCGACCCGGTTTCGGAATCTGTTTGCCGTAAAGGTGCAGGGCGACCCCCGGTACGGCGAGCGACCGCTCCCATCGCGGTTCACCATTCGCCCAGACGTCTCCGAGCAGATTCGCCATCGCGCTCGAGCGAAGTTGCTCGGTCGAACCGAGCGGCAGGCCGGCGACGGTCCGCACCTGTTGCTCGAACTGGCTCGTCGCGAAGGCCTCGATCGTGAGATGCCCACTGTTGTGCGGACGAGGCGCAAGCTCGTTGATCAGCAGGCCGTCGTCGCGCGTCAGAAACAGTTCGACGCACAACACGCCGACGACGTCGAGCGTTTCGAGGACGGTCCTGGCGATCTCGACGGCCTTCCGTTGCACGTCGGTCGAAACGCCGGCAGGGCAGCGGGAAAGATCGAGGATATGATTGCGGTGTTCGTTCTCGATCGGCCCGTAAAACGCGGTCGACCCGTCGACCCCTCGCACGCCAATGACCGACAGCTCCTTTTTAAAGTCGATGAAGGCCTCGTAAATCGCCTCGCTCGTTCCGAGGTCTCGCCACGATTCAGCGAGGTCGACCCCGGCGGTGATTTTCACCTGACCTTTGCCGTCGTAGCCGGACGTGGCCGTCTTCAAAACGCCGGTGTCACCGATCGACTTCACGGCGCTGCGAAGTTCGTCCGCGTGCGACACGGCGGCGAAGTTCGGGACAGGAAGACCGGCATCGCGAAGCGTACACTTCTCGCGCAATCGGTGCTGGCAGAGTTGAAGCACGTTGCCGCCGGGCCGGACGGGAACAAATCGCTCGGCGACCTCCGCTACGGTCGCCGGCACGTTCTCGAACTCGAACGACACGGCCCGCACCGTCCGGCAGAACGCGGCGACGGCGTCCGAATCCTGGTACTCGCCGACGATCTCCGCGTCGGCGACCTGCCCGGCGGGCGTGTCGCGTTCCGGCGAATAGACGCAGACGCGATAACCCATCCGTCGGGCGGCGAGAGCGAACATTCGACCGAGTTGTCCGCTGCCGAACATCCCGAGTGTGCTTCCCGGCGGCAGCGGCGTCATCCGGTCGAATCCTCGACGACGGAGTCGTTCAACACGGCGTCCGCCTGGTTGCGCTGAAAATCATGGAGCTTCGCCCGCAGTTCCGGCCGAGCCGTCGCGAGTATGCGGATGGCGAGCAAACCGGCGTTCCTCGCTCCAGCCGTTCCGATGGCAAGCGTTCCGACGGGAATGCCGCCGGGCATCTGCACGATGGAAAGCAGGGAGTCGATGCCGTTCAGGCTTTTACTCTGAACGGGCACGCCCAGCACGGGCAGGACCGTTTGTGACGCAACCATCCCCGGAAGGTGGGCGGCACCGCCGGCCCCGGCGATGACGACCTCCAGCCCTCGTTCCTCGGCGGAACGGGCGTAGTCGCACATCCACTCGGGAGTCCGATGCGCCGAGACGATCCGCACTTCATGCGGCACGCCGAACTCGCGCAACACCTCGACCGCAGCCCGCATCGTCTCAAGGTCCGACCGGCTGCCCATGATGACGCCGACGAGCGGGTCTGTTTGGCTCATCAACTGAGACATGCCGGCAGGCCGTAAGAAGAAACAGGTTGGCAGGCGGCCCGCCGCGACGGCGCGGATGACTGCTACAGCGTTGCGAGTAACCGATCATAATCGGCGTGCGATCCGATCCAAAACCATACGATCGTATTCCCCTCGCGGACTCCGACGACGCAGTAGCCGATTCCGACTCGTGCCGAGTAGTAGTGCCGGCCGGCATCGACCCGCTTGAAACGAAGACCCGGATGGTGCGGATCCTGTTGAAATAGTCGATATGCTTCCCGAGACTGGCTTTGAACATGGGCGGGAAGAGAGTCAAACAACTCTCGGAACCGGCGTGTGGTGCATGAGATCATAGCCGGTCAGGATCCAGTGGTTCCGTCCGTCCGGCGCGATGTTCCGCAACAGCTTCGGCCGCCAGCTGCGAAAGTTGATCGACCGAACCGGCAATCGCCCGGTCGAAGTCGTCTTCGGCCGCCAACTCGGCCAGCAGCCGCGACGCGAGCAATTCCTGTTCGGCCTCAGGCCGCTTGGCGGCCTCGGCAAAAGCTTTTTCGAGGAGTTTCGTCATCAATCGCGACTCGTGCTGGTGTGGTGATCGGGATGTCCTGAGATCATCGGAGCATGATGAAATTATAACGCAAGATCTTCCGATCGGCGATTCCCGACTTCAGGCAAGTCGCCCGGCTGGGAGATGCAGTGCATATATCTTCTCTTCGCGTATCGTCGATAGTGCGAACGCACCAACGAATCTTTTCGCCAGAAAGACCGGCCGTGAAACGATCGACGACGTGGGCGATTGTCGGGATAATCTGGGGTGGCGCGATCGGTTTCGTCTTCGGGATTCTGCCGGCCTACACAATTGCCTGGAGTGTGATGGAAGAACTGAATATCGAACCCGCAGTCAAGTTATTCACGCTGCTCTACGGGGCCAGTTGCCTGTTACTGACACTGCTCGGCGGCGTGTCGGGTTATCTGCTCGGTCGCGAAACGCCGCGGGAATCGTAGGCCGGCCGGTGCGCGGTGGCGGCTCGCAATTGGTCTGGTCTGGACGTAACATATCAACGGCCGACGATCCTGCCTCTTCGCCCCCGCCCACCAGCCTTCCCGCCTGATGATCGATCCGAACCAGACCGCTTTCGATATCCCGTTCTCGGTTCCGTTTACCCATCGACTGCGACAGACGCGCGATGCGTTCGGCGGCGACGAGGAAACGCTCGCACGACTGTTCGAGCCGTCCGGCGAACGGGGGCCGCGGGTGCAGTTCTGGCTCGACAGCGACGTGGCCGCCGCGAACCCCGAGCTGAAATCCCGCATCGCTCGTTTCGCCGGTCGTCAGGGTGATCGGTTCACGGTGATCGGCAACGTGCAGATCGTGCCCGGGGTCGAGGCGGTCAAAAACGACGTGCATATTCTGGAGCGGATGCTCAAGTGCATGAACGCGGCCGATCTCGACCGGCGAAGCTACGTCGTGGTGATCGGCGGTGGGGCCGTCCTCGACGCCGTCGGCTTCGCCGCGGCGATCGCTCACCGGGGCATTCGCCTCGTCCGCCTGCCGACGACGACTCTCGCCCAGGCCGACAGCGGCGTGGGGGTGAAGAACGCCGTCAACATGTTCGCCAAGAAGAATTGGTGCGGCTCGTTCGCAGTACCTTGGGCGGTCGTGAACGACGAACAACTGCTCGCGACGCTGCCCGACCGCGACTTCGCCTGCGGCTTCAGCGAAGCAGTCAAAGTCTCGCTGCTCAAGGACGCGACGTTCTTCGGGCGGTTATGTACCGGTGCGAAGGCGATTCGGGAACGCGAGTCGGATATCTGCCGACAGGTGATCCGGGAGTCGGCCGTCTGGCACCTGAAGCACATCACACGGGGGGGCGACCCGTTCGAGGCTCTCGAAGCCCGTCCGCTCGACTTCGGCCATTGGTCGGCCCACAAGCTCGAAGTGATGACGAACTTCGGTTTGCGGCACGGTGAAGCGGTCGGCATCGGCATTGCGATCGATGCGGTCTATTCGTCCTTGCGCTACGGATTGCCGAAGACCGACGCCCTGCGGGTGTTGACGTGCCTCCGCGATCTCGGTTTGCCGCTGTCGCATTCGGCCCTGTCACGCACCGACGAACTGTTCGCCGGGCTGGAGGAGTTCCGGCAGCACCTCGGCGGACGGCTGACGGTGACGATGCTCGAAGGCGTCGGTCGGCCGATCGACGCGCACGAAATCGATCACGGCCTGATGAAGGTCGCCATCGACCGCGTGCGGAGGTTTGCGGGCGGGCGGGAGCGGGTCGAAGCGTAGCTCCGTCCGTTTAGCCGCGACCTTCGGGAGCGTGTCGCGAGCGCGCTCCCGAAGGTCGCGGCTAAACGGTTCATCGATCACCACTCACGCATACTCCGGCACTTCAGCCCACTCCAGCACCTGTGCGACGAGTTTGTCGATGCCGAGATGCAAGTCGGAGAGGCTCTTCGCTTCCATATAAGCGGGCGTGGTGACGATCTGCAGCGTTTCATCGGCGACGATGTCTTTCACGTCGCAGGTGACGTGCTTCGCCCCCAAGGCTTCCAGACCGCCCGCGGTGGCGGCATCGTGACCGATCGTCAGTTTCGGCGATTCCTGCCCGAAGACTCGCGCGGCGATCGTCGGTGCGATGCAGGCGAAGCCGAGCGGCTTGCGGGCCTTGTGGGCTTCGGTGAGCACGCGGGCGACGTCGGGGTCGACGTCGCACTCGGCACCCTTTGCCGCGAACGTGCAAAGCGTCTTCGCCGCACCGAACCCGCCCGGCAATAAGAATCCGTCGTACTCGTCGCCTTTGACGTCCGCGAGGCGAATGATCTCTCCACGGGCGATGCGGGCGGACTCGGCGAGCACGTTCCGCTGTTCAGGCTCGGGTTTCTTCGTCAAATGATTGATCGCAGTCGCCGGCCGATCGGGCGCCATGCACTGGTACTCGGCCCCACGCTGGCTGAGCGAAAGCAGCATCAGCACCGCCTCTTGGATTTCGCTGCCGTCGAGAACGCCGCATCCGCTGAGAATCACACCGATTCGGGCCATCGCTGTTTCTCCCCCAAGCCGGTTCTACCGGCGGTATTTTGCGTTCCAGTCTGTAGAATTCTCACGACTTCCTTCACTTTACCGCCGAGTCATTCATCGTCCCACCGGGACAACCCCAGGGCACCCACCTGAAAATGAATTGCGGTAGCGTTGCGGGACGGAATCGCTCGGGCCAGAATGCCGAATCTCACCCGCCCGCCCCGCGCCCGACGGTCACACAAGCCCCCTGCCATGTCGTCCGTCGTTTTTCCCGTACCGCTCATGCTTCAGGCCGGGCCGCTCGCTGCCGACCGGGCGCTCTTGTTGATCGCTTACGCAATCGTCATCGCCCTTGGTTCCCTCGCGGGCGGCGGACTGCTGAAAATCATCCGCCTGACGCACACGCGGATGCAGGTGATGATGAGCGGCGTCGGCGGGCTGATGCTCGGCATCGCCCTGTTTCAGTTGTTGCCGCACGCCGTCGAAGAAACCGGCGATCTGAACATCGCGATCTACGCCCTGACGGCGGGGCTGCTGTTCATGTTCCTGCTGATCCGGGCGTTCCACTTCCACGCCCACGACGTCGCCGTCGAGGAGCCGCACGAACACCCGCACGGCCACGGCTGCTCGCACGGCCACGACCACGACGCCGGCCCGACGGCACACGAGTTGAGCTGGGTCGGCGTGGCGTTCGGACTGGCGATTCATACGCTGATCGACGGCGTGGCGCTCGGGGCGGCGATCGAGTCGGCCCACTCATCCGCCGGATGGCTCGCGGGATTAGGGACGTTCCTCGCGATCGCCCTGCACAAGCCGCTCGACGCCTTGTCGATCAGCAGCGTGATGGCCGCCGCGGGACGCCCGCCGGGAATGCGGACCGCCGTCAATGTCGGCTTCTCGCTGATGTGCCCGCTCGGTGCGGCGGTGTTCCTGCTCGGCGTGCGGCAGCTCTCCGAGACGCAGCATCTGGTGACGGGCATCGCCCTCGGCTTTTCGGCGGGGGCGTTTTTGTGCATCGCGCTGGGTGACCTGCTGCCCGAACTGGAGTTCCACAGCCACGACCGCGTGAAGCTCTCGGCGGCGCTGATCGCTGGGCTGCTGCTGGCACTATTGATCGAGAAGTACGGGCATCCGGCGGTGCATGAGCATCCGCGCGATGCGGCAACCAATGCCGAACCCTGATCCTGGGTGGCCCCGACGCCGTCCAGGCGTCGGAGTCGCGCAGCGATAAATAAGAGGGCGCGCCATCCGCGTCCACCGTTGGGTGACACTGTCGGCTTGCCTGCCCGTGCGATCGCAGGTTGAGTGTCGAAGTCGGGACGCGATTCCCAATATTGGAAGCCTGTGGATCGTACGGTCCGGATGGACAAGCCACCCGTGGCTCGCGGGATCGGTCGGGCTGACAGATCGGGAGGAGCGAAGGTTGATGGTTTGAGCAGGGAACGCGGATGGCGCGCCCTCTTGTCGCGGGCGCGACCCCGACGCCTGAACGGCGTCGCGGCCACCCTGCGTGGGGCACGCTTCGAGATCGCCGTCTCCGTCAGCCGTGGCGGCTTGAAGACGCTCGACGGTCGCCGGTACGCTGCGAATCGCCGATTGGGAGAATCACGAGTTGGGCAGCGGAGAGTGCGGGATGGTGACGATCAGCGGCACGGAGACGGCGGACTTCCTCCGGCTCGTCCCGATGCGTGAGATCAGCGACCAGAGCTACGAGGAGACGGCCTCGGTCGGTGGCCGGGAGGTGTCCAACGGATCGGTGGCGGTCCTCGGGGTGCCCGAGTTTCTGGCCGCCCTGGCTGCGTTCGCCGACACCCGGTCCGGGCAGGCGGTGCTGGAGGGAACCTATGAATTCCGCAGGGTGGCCCCGACGCCGTCCAGGCGTCGGGGTCGCGCAGCGACAAGAGGGCGCGCCATGTGCATCCACTCTGCCGGTGGGCGTGCCGATTGGATGGGTGAACGTGTCGGAGTGAGCGGCGGGATGAGCTGAGCAATGGCGAGCGGATGGCGCGCCCTCCTGTCGCCGGCGCGACCCCGACGCCTGGAC
>JBAQZJ010000191.1:0-13401 GCA_049790855.1 Planctomycetaceae bacterium
CCTCGACGTGGGTGCGCCGAAAGGCGCTCCCTGACGGTCGCGGCTCTGATGCCGGGCCGGTGAGGAACGCCGCCATCGCCATGGAAAACGCCAGGGGCACGAAGACGTCAGCCAGCCGGAACGGATAGAACTTCAGCAGCGTCCCTCGCAGGTCGCGAAGCGGCATCGTCCACGCCGAACCGTTGTGCCAGCCGATTGCGACCCCCGCGATCGCAATGGCGACGCTCGTTAGTACGAAAACAAGAAACCAGCGGTCGGTTCGCCCGCCTGTCGCATCGGATTCATCGTCGCGCCGGCGATTCCCGATCCACAGCGTCAACCAGCCGGCCAGCAGCAGGCCGTAACCGACATAGCGGGCCGGCGAGAATTGCGTCGGATCGAGATGGTGACGCAGGCGAATAAAGACCTGCATGTAGGTCGCCCGCGCGGCGTCGTCGGGCGATGATCCGTCGAGCGACAGAACGGCGGGAACCAGGCCGGGCAGCGCGGTGACGACGAGCACGATCGCCGGGACGATCCAGCCGCGATGACGGGTGATCGCCGGCCGATCGCCACGCCACCAGCCGACGGCTTCGGCAGCGGCACCGCAGAGGACGCCCCAGACGCCGACGACGGGGTGAAAGCTGACCGCTCCTCCCAGGCACGCGGCGGAAGCCGTCGCCCGTCCGTCGAGCCACAAGGCGATCGCCGCGATCAGCAGTCCGTAAGCGAACACCTTGCCTTCGATCCCGCCGACCAGCCACTCGCCGCTGAGGTTTCCGACCGAAGCCAACAGCAGGAAGATCGCCGCCGCAGGGATCGCTGCCCAGCGGGATCGCGAAAGGCGGCCGGCAAACATCGTCCAGCCGGCGGCGACGACGGCATAACCGGCGAGACGGGCGACCCAGGCGGTTGTTTCGAGCGTGAGGAATCGCGTGAGCCAGCCGACCGCGAGATAGAAAACCAGGTGGGGGTTCGACGTGTCGAGAAAGAAATCTCCCGCCGCCCAACTCGAATCCCAGAGGTGCTTCGCCTTGCCGAGATACTGCGGTTCATTGACGCCGGGCACGGGCGACTGAACCGCCGAGTAGACGCAGAACATGCAGAACACGACCGCCGTCGGCCCCCACCGGGCGAAAATTCCGGTGGAGGGCGGTGGTGCATTCGACATGACGGAGTGCATTCCGCGGAGTTCTCGCGTCAGCGATTCTTGGTGCTCTTCGCGCCGGTTTTGGCTTTGGCGGCGGTCGCCTTGGGTTTGCCGGCCGCTTTCGCGACGACCAATTTCGCAGCGGTGGTCGCTTTGCCGGCGGTCTTGGCGACAACTTTAGCCGATTTCGCACCGACGGCCTTCACGCCGGCTTTCGGTATCGTGGTGCCTTTCGCCTTTGCCGATTTCCTGGCATTTCCGCCGAAAATCCGGTCCCAGCTCTCGCCGTACATCGGAGTTGTCCCTGTTCGCACGATCGGTCCGCTCATGATCTCGTTCTTTTCTCGGCTGGCCGCTCGGCGGTGAGACGCGATCGCGTTTCGCCGCGAGTCGGAAGGAGTGGTGACGGCTCGGTCCTGAGATCGAGCCGGACCGACAGGCAGGACGAAGCGTTCCCAACGCGTCCTGCCTCCGGGCTTCATCGCAGCACGCCGTTTCTCGAAGTGCTGCGCCTGCGCGCCGATTGTTGCGCGATGCGCCCGAACCGTCAAGATTCGACGGCGCTCTCGCCGTAATTCGGCTCGGTCGCGTCACCATCGCTTACTGGGCACTGATCGACTCGAGCATGCCCGTGACCTGCTCTTCGTCGAACGATGCCGTCGGCTGCTGGAGCAAGAGGAACGCCGTGCCGTTCTTGCCCGCAAACGCGCCGCTGACCTGCTTCCATTCCGAGCCGTCGTTGTTGCTTGTCGCGGTGGCGAACTGGAAATCGACGTCTTGCCCGTCGATGGCGATCGTTTTCGTTTCCGTTTCCTTGACCGTGACCGGTTCGCCGAGATTTTGCTGCTGCATGCTCTGGCGAAGCTGCTGTTCCATCTGGGCTTCGTTCGCTCCCTGACCCTGAGCTTGTGCGATCATCAGAACGCCGCGGCCGGGCGCCTCGAAAAACGCCATCTGCATCTGAACGACGAACATGTTCATGTCGATGGCGACCGCCGGATGAAACTCGTCCGGAACATCGATCTCGACGATCTCTGCGGTCTTTGCGACGACTTCCTCCGCCTTCTGCGTGGTCTCGATTGGTTTGGCGAACCAGCCGATGAGGGCGGCTCCGCCGCAGCACAACACGGCGCCCAAGACGAACACCGCCAGCACGATCAGCAGGATCTTGACGACGTTGCTTTTTCCCTGCGGCGGCGCGAGTTCGCCCTGCGGGCCTTCTTCATTCGCGGGCCAGCGATCAGCATCGTGCGAGTCGCCGGCGCCAAACAGGTCGTCGCGGTCATTGTCGGCCATGGCAGAAGCTCGCTGGCAGCGGAGGGTTCCATCGGCGGACCCGCTCGATGATCAGCCGCATTCTGCGACCGCGTGATCGACGCGTCAATGTTGCGGTCATCACGAACCGGAGCGATCCCGGTCTCTCATCGCCTTGCGCTGCTTGCGGCGTTCGCGCTTGCTCATCCCCTTCAAGGCGTCTTCCGGCCCATCGAGGCGATACTGCCGACCGTCGGCGTCGGTCGCGCCGTCCTCATCGTCCGACCAATCGTCGTCGATGGAGGGCGGAGCCGGCTTCGATGATGCACTGGCGATCTTCGGAACTGGTTCGTTTCGAATCGCAGAAGGCTTCGACTCGATCGCCGGCTTCGGCGTCGGTCTGACGGGGGCTGCGACGGCGGAGGCCGGCTGCTGCTCTTTCGGACGCTCAGGCGACGTTGCCGCGGTCGTTGACTCGGCCTTTGCGCGGCTGGAGCGGCGGGAAGTCCGTTTTGGCTTCACCTCGCCGTCGCCGGACGCGCCTGCCTTCGATTTCGCGGGCTTTTTCTTGCGGATCGGCAGCTCCGGAGGTTCCACCGATTCATAAACGACATGCCGCGCGTGAAACAGCAGCGACGCGAACGTCAATACCGCTCCGGCGAGGCACAGGCCGGTCGTGAGGGCCGTGAACGGAATCGGTATTTCGAGTGCTCGAAGCCCGTCGATGACCGCATCGGGCGCCAGTTGCGCGGCGCCGCCGGCCAGCCAGAGCAGCGTTGCAAACAAGATGAGACTGCGGCTCGTCCGACAATCGCGCATGTCTTGTTGCAGGGAAGGCAGCAGCACGACGGCCGCAAAAACGGCCGGCAACAGCCGAAAGGCGATGTCCGAGCCGAAGAGCGTCTGGCCCGTCAGCCAGACGGCCGTCGAGGCAAAGGCGACGTGGGCGTCGGTCAGCAGCGACACGCCGCCGGCGACGAGCGCCAGCGACGCCCACCACCAGACGCGGTAACGACCGCGAAAATCTCGCAGGCTGCGTGCCCGTGCCCAGCGGATCAGCCACGCGAACTGTCCGCTCACCAGCAGCAATAGACCTGCGAACACCGTCGCAAGCCGCCCCGTCTCGGCATCGCAGAGCGAGGCGATGCCCGGTCCGTACTTGCCGGCTGATACCGCCGGCGAGTAACCGGCAGCCAGGCCGGTGACGCACACCGCGAAGACCGCCAGCGCGACGCCGGCGAGCTTCCAGGGCGATCGCGAGACGATCCTTCGCAGCGGGAAGCGTCCGGTCGGCCGCTGGATGGGCAGCGGCTTCTCCGCGGCCTTCGCGGCATCGGCCGAACTGGTCGGGAGATTCTCTTCGGCGGCGATTCGTCGCCTGCGTCGGTCGTCGACCGACTTCGATCCGGCAAAGCGTCCTGACATAGTGGCGAGCGCGCGATCCTTCCTGAGACGCAGAGTCCATCCCTGAACGTAAACATCGGCAGCTTCGCCACTCGATGTTCGACGATTCCGAAGCGACGCGACCAATTGCTGAAAGCCGCAGAGTCGACGCATCTGCCGGAACGACGTTCCGGTCGTGCAGACACGGCCGCTCACGCTTGCAGGGCGCCGCGTTACGGCTATGGCTTGGCCGGCACAAGCGTTGCGTGTTCGGCGGCGCGCAAGAGTTCGTAGCGTGACAGCAACTCGGAATCGGCGGCGAGCGGAAGGTTGTGGGCGAGAGCGACCGTTTCGAGGGTCTGAAGCAATCGCTGGCACTTCACCCAGCGTCGTTCGAGGTCGAGCTGCTCCGCTTCACGCTGGAGGATTTCCGCTTCGAGACGATCGAACTCCTCGAAGTGCTCGTGCGACTCGACGAGGCCGACGACGTCGTCCGGCGTCTCGGCGACGAGTCGTCGGGCGTCGGGGTTCCACGTGCCCGCAAGTTCCGGCCATTCGGCGAGAAGGTCCGTCTCGATCGCCTCTTGAAGGTGGTGGTATTCGCGTTCCAGCCTACGGATTCGGCTGCGAAGCTCCTTTCGTTCGTCCTCGATCTTCTTCGCCGCGGCGCGGGCCTCGATCGCGCGGTCCGGCCGCGTCAGGCCGAGTTGCTCCGAGAGTCCGGTGATCACTTTCTTCTCGACCGGTCCGGCGACCTCGACCAGCTCCGTGACCGGCGAACTCGCAGTCAGCGGCGCAACCGGCCGCAGCGCCGTCACTTGGGTCGGGGCAGCCTCGTCTGTTTCGGACGTGTCGGCGGACGGTTCGTCGCGCGATGCGACGACCGGCGGGGTTCGCGGATGCTCTGACGAATAACCCCGCAACAAGGCGTCGCTCGTCGTGACCGGTATGTCGATCGTGTCGCTGGTGAGCAGCACATAGGCGTGGGCTTCGGCAAAGCTCACGGCTCCGTCGCCGTCGTAGTCGGCAGGCTCGACCGGCTCGCCGGTGCGGGTCTCGCCGAGGATCGCCGCCCAGAAAGAACTGCTGTACTCGTGATAGTCGGCTTCGTCGATGTCGGGCGTGCATCCCGCGGCGACGCGGGTATGCGTGGTCGCATAGAACCCGCTGCGGTTGTGTGCCGTCGGCCGATCTTTGACGTCGGCGTCGTTGAAGATCAGGTCGGCGAAACCTCCCGAATAGCACTGCACCATGACGACGACGACCGGAACCGATTCGGGCAGCTTGTCGAGTTCCCTGGAGAGATCGTCGACGGTGATTTCGTCATTCCAAAGGTAGAGCGTCGTGTTGCGGGGCCGCTTGCGATCTGCCGCTCGCCCGCCGTGCGCCGTGACATACAGGATGACCCGGTCGTCCCCTTCCAGTGTCTCTGCCGCATGATCGAACCAATCGCGGATGTTCTCGCGACTCGCTGCGCCGTCGACATGGGGCAGTTCGTGGTTGCGGTATCGCTCGACGAGGTGGTCGGTCTGGTTGAGGACGCGCGCGAGCAGCTCGTACACTCGGGGCAGAGGGGCGTCGGGATCGGTGTACTGGACGTCGCGGTGCGGGTCGCCGCCGTCGGCGAACAGAATCGTGTGCTTCGCGTCAGGCAGGAGCTCCTCGAGTGCGCGGCTGAAAAACCGCACGTTCTTTTCGAGCGAGACCTGGTTCCCCTGCGGTGAATGACCGCCGCCGATCGTCAGCACGTAATCCGCCGCCGGTACGGCCGATGCGGACACCGACCACCCGAGAACGGCCAGCAACGCGGGAAACCGCATGAGAGCACCTGCGGACGAATGGCGTGGTGCGAACGGGAAGCGCGACGCAGTGAGAAGGACGCCGAACCTACAACGGTATCCCGCCGCCCGCGATCGCTCAACGAGTTTGTTCCCGGACAGGCGACTCCGGCGGTTCCTTACGGACGGCCGTGCCGGTCGGGCAAAACGCACCGCTCTCGAGCAGAAAACTCAAGCCGTTGGGGTGATCGGCGCCGACCTGCAGAGCCGCGACCGTCAGAGAGCGCTTGAGGACATGGGTTCGCCGATCAGCGCTCCCTGACGGTCGCGGCTCTGACGGCGTTGCGCCTTTGCATGAAGCGTTATCCCGGTGTGGCCCACACCGGCGTCTCATCGTCGCCGACGTACCGCTCGAGAACCTCGTGCGGCTCGAAGCGGTTCTTGTAGGCCATCGAGGCGTTCTCGGGGATCCAATAGCCGAGATAGAGCCACTTCCGGCCCGTCTCTTTCGCGAACTCCAGCTCGCGCAGGGCGCTGCAGGTGCCCGGTCCCGCGGGGCGCCAGTCGGGGTGGTGATAGAAGTAGATGCTCGACAGGGCGACGGGCGTCGCATCGACGAGACCGATGCCCAGCAACTCGCCGTCGCGGAGATAGGCGAACTCCTTCGCAAAGGAAAACTTGCCGGCAAGGAAGGTGCGCGAATATTCCTCGGCGGACGTCGGGGCGCGGTCCCAGCCGCGACGCTGGTGCATATCGGCGTGCCAGGCGTTGAACAGGTCGATGTGGGCGGCCGTCAGCGACGGCTCGCGGACGACGAGCCGGACGTCTTCGTTCCGTTTCCGGCAGCGTCGCTGGCTCTTCGTCGGCGAGAAGGCGTCGACGTTGACCCGCAGACTGCGACACTTGGTGCAGTTCGGGCAGGCGGGACGGAAAAAGCACGCCCCCTGCCGCCGCCAGCCGCGCGACAGCATCGCCTCGAACTCGGATGCCGAAATGTCGATCAGATAGCGATACTCGAGGCTCGCCGTCTCGTCCGGCAGATAGCTGCATTCGCCGGGCGGCGCGGCACCGCGGAGAAGTTCGAGGGCCATAAGTCGAGGAGATCGTCGGCAGAAGCCGACGGCTAAAGGGTCGTTACGTATGGGCTTCGTCGGTGGGTTGCAGGCCGAGATCGTCCGCAATGGTGTTCATCGCTGCCGCACAGAATTCGATGTGCTCGTCGAGATCGACGCCGAGATCGGCGGCGCCGCGGACGATGTCGTCGCGGTTGACGTTCGCGGCGAAGCCGGCGGACTTCATCTTCTTGCGAACACTCTTTGCCGTAAGGCCCTCCAGCCGGCCGGGTCGCATCAGCGCACAGGCGGTGAGAAAGCCGCAGAGTTCGTCGCAGGCGTAGAGCGTCTTGTCGAGAGGCGACTGACGCGGGAAGCGATCTTGAAGATAGTCGGCGTGCGACAGAATCGCGTAGATCACCTCGTCGGGATAGTTCTTCTCGCGAAGGATTTCGCTGCCCCGAATCGGATGATCGGCCGGAGTCGGCCAGCGTTCATAATCGAAGTCGTGCAGCAGAGCCGCGGCCGCCCAGACCGGCTCGTCGCCGCCGTTTTTGCGGGCGTAAGCGCTCACAGCGGCTTCGACGGCAAGCATGTGCCGGACAAGGCTCTCGTTCGAGACGTACTCGCGCAGCAGGGCGAGCTGTGCGTCGCGGGAAGGCAGTTCTGGCATAAAGGCGATCGTCTTCGAGGTGAGGATCATTCTACCCGGAAACGCCGGTCACGGGTTTGCGAGTCGTTCCTGGTCCGCAACAAACTGCGAAGTCAGCAGTTCGACGAGGGCGCTGGCCCGCGACTGAAAGTCGTCGGCCTGACGTTTTCGTCCCAGCGGGCGCACCGTGACTTGCAGCGTGACAGGCGCATTTTCGTCACGGAAGGTGGACAGCTCGCTGAAATCGAACGTGATCTCGACGGGACGATTGTGGTTTCGAGGTCGCCCAAGGGCGAACAGACGCCTGCGGCCGATCTGCAATGTCGCGTGGTCGCGGTCGATGTCGGTGAATCGGGCGTGCTGTTCGCGTAGGAGACGACCAAGAGCAGAAAGCAGCGTCTCAATCGTGATAGGGACGGTGAAACGGGCGCGGAGCACGAATGGGTCGTCGTTGTCTACATTTAACGTCGCGGAATCCGGTCGTTCGACGAGATCGGCCGACGTCAAAGCGCAGGTTCTGTTCCGACCGGTACGCTTCGCCCGGTAAAGTGCTTTGTCAGCCCGGCGGAGCAGCGAGTCGACCGAATCACTCGGCTCAACGACCGCGACGCCGCAACTTACGGTGGCTCGCATATCGGCCGTCGTGCAAAGCGACGACTGCGCGATCGAGAGTCGAATTCGCTCACCCTGGCGAACAGCCGACTCCAGGTCGGCCTCGGCGCACACGACGAGAAACTCGTCGCCGCCGTACCGGGCGATCAGCATCGAGTCGTCGCATTCCTGCCGAATCTGCTTCGCCAGGGCGACGAGCACTTCGTCACCGACGGAATGGCCGTAGTCGTCGTTCACCCGCTTGAAGAAGTCGACGTCGAGAAACAGCACCGCGAACGGCGCCGCGTCGCTCGAGAACGCCGTCATCGCTTGAGCGAGCCGGGATTCCAGTTCAATCCGGTTCGCCGCTCCCGTCAGCGGGTCGCGACGCGCGGCGAGTTGGAGGGTCTGAATGTCGGCCGCGTCGGCACGATCGTGAGGTTGCGCGAGCATAACGAACAGTATCGCGGAATCTCGCCGATGGAAGCACCTGCCGCACTCGGTGACGAAAAGTCGAGTCGTCCTGATTCACCGTGAGTTCCCGGATCTTGGCAAATTCCCGTGTCTTGGCAAAAAGGAGAAGCCCGCAGGCCTCCCCAGGCCCACGGGCTTCAACGTTCCTCCCGCAAGGAACGCGACTGCTCGACCGTCCGCGTCTCACCATTCGAGACCGACGGTCGTGTTGAATCCGAACAGGCCCAGGTCGTCGTTGCGATCGAGTGCCGTGCCGACGCCCATCCAGTACTGGGTTTCCCAGGCCACCTGAACGAACATCACGGTCCGACGGCTGATCCAGGCGCTCCACTCACCACCAAGCTGCGTTTCGCCGATCGCGACGAAGTCGTCGCTTTCCTGGTGCGAGAACGAATTGACGAGGGGCGAGGTGACGACCGCGTCGGTTTCCGCTTCGCCGAAGAGCATCGAGCCGCGGATGTTGGCGAGCAGGCTGAACCGCGACGATCCGATCGGCCGGCGCCATTCGGCGAAGACGGTCGGCCCGATGCCGTCGAACTGACGGCTGGCCTCGCCCTGCGAGTCGCCGCCCGGACCGTTGACGGTCGCAAGGTAGGTGTGATCGTAACCGGCCCACCGCACGCCGGCGCCGATGTTGACCAGCGATCGGCGCACCTGAAGTCGCTGCGTCAGGTCGAGGTCGATCGTGTCGATGTCGAAGCCGCTGTTAGCCGTGGCAGTCTGACCAGGGAAGGCGTTCTGGTCGAGCGGCGTCGAGACGAACGAGCCGGCGGGAACACCCGAGGCGACGGCATCGGCGTCCGATTCGAATCCGAACCAGGTGGCCCGCACACCGACGTCGGTGCGTCCGACGTATTCGACGAAGACCCGCGGAGAGAGATCGAGCGAGTAATCGAAATCGCGTCCGGTCGTCGTGAATCCGCCGCCGCCCGAGGGCGTCGTGACCGACAGGGCCTCGTTGGCTCCGTAGAACGGTTTGAGGAACACCCAGCTGAAGCCGGTCGACCAGCCGCAGCGCTGCGCTCCGCCGGCACCGTGGTAGAGGCCGCCGCCGCCCGCGTAGCCCGGCCCTCCCTGACAAGGATCACAGACCGGCGCACACGGATCGCAGACCGACGGCCCGGCCGGTGCGCAGGGATCACACATTCCGCCGAGGCAGGAATCCGTCAGGCAGCAGCCGGTGCCGGGCATGCCGTAGCCGGGCATGCCGTAGCCGGGCATGCCGTAGCCGGGGTCGGCGTAAGTCGGCCCCATCATCGGGGCGCCCATCGCGGGGTCGATCATGGTGCCGCCCATGACCGGCGCCCCCATCATCGAGCCGTCCATGACGGGCGACCCCATCATCGGGGCACCCATCGACGGCGCCATCATCGGCGAGCCGCCGGGGCCGCAGTTGCAGCCGGGGCTGCCGGGAACGCCCCCGCCGATCACTTGGGGAGCCATATAAACGGGGCCGCCGGCCGTCGGACCGGCATACATGCCGCCGTCGGTGATCGGGGCCGAGAGCGTCGCCCCCGAGTCCTGATAGGCGACGGCGACAGGCCCGGAAATCGGAACGGCATAAGCACCGGTGGCGAACGGGTCGCCGACCATGCCGGGAGGCGCCTGAGCGGCGGCGGAGCCGACTGCGGCCGACGTGGCCAGCAAAGCGGCGGATCGCAGCAAGACGGGCCGGAAGCGGAGAGTCATCATCATCGCGGGTCACCTTCCGCTGGCGGACCGGCAAGACGAGACCTGACCGAGTCGGGGTGGAGAAACCCCGGCCCGGAATGACCGACCACCGAAGCATCTCTCCGCGACGCACCTCGAAAGGCGCAAAGCGGCGAAACGCTGCGACGGCCGCACGGTCACGCCCGGCAAGCCGACAGGAACGCTGGAGATGGCGAGGGAGGGGAGAAGCCGAGACGGCTGGAGGGGCCGAATCGATGACGAAGCCGCTCAGCGAGGGCCGAAAGCGACACGTCGGACGCACGCCGGAGGAGCGTTTGCCAGACGAGATCGATCGGGCCGGCCGCGTGGGCCGCCGCGTCGGGGAGACGAAAAGAATTGTGTGTCGGGGAAACGCGAGAGAGAAGTGAGGCGGGCTTTTAGCTTCAAAGGTGAAGCACCGTCAAGCGGACTTTCCGCGCGCCGAGTATTTTTTCCCGCGCGACGTCTCTCGTTCAATTGAACCACAACGCGAACCCGATGAATTCCCCGCGGAAGACCTGCCGGATGCCGCGCCAGCTTTCCGGCGAGACGGTCTCTCCTTGCTCGAGATACGGAATGGCGGCCGTGCCCTGAATCCAGAGCACGAGGTCGAACCGCTTCGGTTCGGTAAACACCCGTTTGAAGTTCACGCCCTGTGCAGGGTCGCGCCAGAACGGAATGAGCTTCTCTCCCTCGAGCAGGGCTTCGAGTTCGGACATCACGTCGCGCCAAGCGGCGATCATCTCGGCCGACACGGCGACGCCGACGACGCTTTGCTGCGACGGGTTCGGAAGCCATTCGTCGTCGTCGTCGGTCTCGGCGACGATCGCGTCCCAACTCTTGCGGCTCAGCTCGGCCATCGCCAGCAGGTGCTGGCGGGCCGATTCCATCCGCACAGGCTCCTTGATCTCGAAATCGAACAAATGCACCGCGGCGACGATGTCGGCGAAGACCATCGTGTCGAACTCCCGGTTCTCCGGCCGTCGGTCCATTTTCAGAAACGGAAACGGCGTTTCGGTCTTTGCGAACAGCAGGTGTCCGCAATGGTCGAACCAGCGCTGGCCGTCGTAGGCGAGCTTGATCTCGACGAGCGCCGAGAGCAAATGGCAGTACCCGCGGAGCCAGTAGGCGTCCCCGGCGTCGAACGCGATGCGGAACTCTTTCGCCCGTTCCTCGAAGCCCTCCTGCCGGCTGACCTGCTGATTGAGCACCGCGTACAGGCGCCACAGCGCCTCCGCGTCGGTCGCTTCGCCGTTCCCGTCGAGGTCCAGTCGAATCCGGCCGAACCGGATCGGCAGCTTCACGTCGCCGTCGATTTTCGCCAGGGTCGCCTCGGCCTCGACCAGATCGGCGAGCAGCGTTTCGAGCATCTTGCGGCAGTCGGCGTAGGTCGTCGGCTGCGGATCGGGGTTCGGCGGAACGGGCATCCGCAGGAACGGCAACCGCCGCAGATCGTCATTGACGCCCTGACGGTGCAGGAACTGCCCGAGCCGTTCGACGCCTTGCAGGAACCGCACGACGCCCAGCCCGAAGCGGGCTTCGTCATCGTCCGGATGTGCGTCAATACGGGCCTGAAGCGCCCGTTCCCCTTCGCCGAGATTTCCGGCGACGAGGTACTCCTCGACCAACGGCTGAGCGGCCGCGACGGCAGGCACGGTGACGATCGCCAGCAGCAGCGAAGTGCGAAGGCACGACATCGAACGACCTCCCTTGATGCCGGGACTGGCGACGTCGGAGCCGCGACCGTCAGGGAGCGCTTGTCGGCGAGGGTTGTCGCAGAAACGCTCGCTGACGGCTGCGGCTCTGATGGTGCCCGGCCGCAGGGCCGGGGCGAGGCTCCGTTCCCGTCGTTCCCGTCCTCACATCTTTACCCGTTTTTACCCGTTGCAACCGCGGCGGGTTTCGCCGCGGCGGGCGGTTTTCTACGATGGCGAGGCTCGCTTTTCCGCCGTCCCCCGCCGATTCCCGCGGGACGACCGCCGACGAGACGGATCGCATGTCGAAGTACCTCACCGCGCCCCCGCCGTCCGACCGGATGCCGCCCGGCATTCCTTTCATCGTGGGGAACGAAGCGGCCGAGCGGTTCAGCTTCTACGGCATGAGGGCGATTCTGACCGTCTTCATGACACAGTACCTGCTCGATTCGTCGGGCGAACTGGCCCCGATGTCGGAAGGCGATGCGACGTTCTGGGTGCATACGTTCATGGTTGCGGGGTACGTCTTTCCGTTGGCCGGTGCGATCGTGTCCGACTGGTTGTTCGGCAAGTATCGCACGATCATCGTCCTGAGCGTCGTCTATTGCCTGGGCCACCTGACCCTCGCCCTCGACGAGACGCGGTTTGGTCTCGCGCTCGGTCTGAGCCTGATCGCGATCGGGATGGGCGGCATCAAGCCCTGCGTCTCGGCCCACGTCGGCGACCAGTTCGGATCGCGGAACGCGGGCCTGCTCGGCAAGGTCTACGGCTGGTTCTACCTGTCGATCAATCTCGGGGCCTTCGCCTCGTCGCTGCTGACTCCGCTTCTGCTCGATCGCGAGAAGTTCGACGTCGTCTTCGGCGAGTTCGGACGATCGCTCGCGACGATCGGCATCGAACCGGGGCCGCCGTTGGCGTTCGGAGTACCGGGCGTGCTGATGGCGATCGCGACGTTCGTGTTCTGGCTCGGCCGGCATCGCTTCGTCCATGTGCCGCCGCGCGGGAACGAATTCCTTCGTGAACTGACAAGCTCCGAGGTGCTTCTCGCGCTCAAACGGCTGGCGCCGATTTACGTCTGTGTCGCGGCCTTCTGGTGCCTGTTCGACCAGACGACGACGTCGTGGGTGCTGCAGGCGCGCGACATGAATCGGTTCTGGCTGGGCGTGACGTGGCTGCCGGCCCAGATGCAGGCGATCAACCCGGCGATGATCCTGCTGTTCGTACCGCTGTTCGCTTACGTGATCTATCCGTCGATCGACCGGGTCTGGCGATTGACGCCGCTGCGGAAGGTCGGCATCGGAATGTTCGTCGCCGTGCCGGCGTTCGCGGTCATCGCCGTCGCTCAGCAGGCGATCGACGCCGGGCGGACGCCCAGCATCGGCTTTCAGGTGCTCGGCTATGCGATCATCACCGCGGCAGAGGTCATGGTGTCGATCACCTGCCTGGAGTTCAGCTACACGCAAGCTCCGCCGAGCATGAAGAGCGTCGTGATGTCGGTGTATCTGCTGTCGACGGCGCTGGGCAATGAGTTCGTCGCCGTCGTCAACGCGGTGATCCAGAATCCCGACGGCACGTCCAAATTGCCGGGCGCGACCTATTTCTGGTTCTTCACGGCCGTCATGGCGCTGGCGGCGGTCGTTTACGTATTCGTCGCAACGCGCTATCGCGGCAAGACCTACGCCCAACCCGGGATTCCCACCGATCT
>JBAQZJ010000192.1:0-5049 GCA_049790855.1 Planctomycetaceae bacterium
GTCCCTTTGCAGAATCGCGCGATGGACGCCCAGCGTCCGGGGCCACGGGCATTCGCCCTCAGGCCCCGCCACCCACGGTTTTCGCCTGGTCGAGGGAGGAGGGTGGCGTCGGTTGTGGTCGCTGGACAGAATGATCGATTCACGCCGAAGTCCGCTTCCTGACGGGCGCGGCTCTGAAATGGTCGCGACTCTGATTCTCGAACTGCTGCCGAACGAATGTCGAACACGAACGAACTGTTGAACGATCTTGTCGCCCGTCTCAAGCCGACGGCCGTGCTGGCGTCGTGCTCGGCGGTGCTGGGGTGGGACGAGCAGACGTATCTGCCGGCCGGCGGGACGGAGCAGCGGGCCGAGCAATTGGGACTGCTCGCCGGATTGGCGCATCAGCGGGCGACCGACCCGGCGATCGGCGAGTTGCTGTCGCAACTGGAGGCGATGAAGGCGTTCGACACCGAGAGCGAAGAGGCGGCACTGCTCCGCGAAGTCCGCCGCGACTACGACCGCAAGACGAAGCTGCCGCAGCGGCTCGTCGAGGAACTGTCGCGAACGACGACGCTCTCGCAGCAGGCCTGGGTGGCGGCTCGGCGGAACAAGGACTTCGCCGAATTTCGTCCGTGGCTCGAAAAGGTCGTCGTGCTGAAGCGGGAAGAGGCCGACGTGCTCAGTACAGGCGGCGAAAAGTACGACGCGCTGCTCGACGACTATGAAGCGGGCGCGACCAGCGCCGGTGTCGCGGCGTCGTTTGCGACGCTGCGGGGCGAACTCGTGCGCCTTCTTGACGCGATTCGCAGCAGCGGCGTCGTGCCGGACGTTGCGATTCTGACCCGATCCTATCCGGTCGAGGCGCAGCGGCCCTTCGGCAGGGCGGCGGCGGAGGCGATCGGATTCGACTTCGGTCGCGGCCGGCTCGACGAGGCGGCTCATCCGTTCTGCACGGGCATCGCTCCCGGCGACTGCCGATTGACGACGCGTTACGACGAAAATCATTTCCCGCAGGCGTTCTTCGGCACCCTGCACGAAGCGGGGCACGGCCTGTACGAGCAGGGACTTCCCGCCGACCGGTTCGGCACGCCGCTCGCCGAAGCCTGCTCGCTGGGCATTCACGAATCGCAGTCGCGGCTGTGGGAGAACTTCGTCGGACGCAGCCGGTCGTTCTGGACGCACTTCTTTCCGCAGGCTCAGGCTGCGTTTCCCGCGGTGCTGCGTGATCTCGACGCCGAGACGTTTTATCGGGCGATCAACGACGTGCGACCGAGCTTCATCCGCGTCGAGGCCGATGAAGTGACCTACAACCTGCACATCATGCTGCGATTTGAGTTGGAGCGGCCGCTGATCGCCGGCGACCTGGCACCGGCCGACCTGCCCGCGGCGTGGGACGACGCCTTCGAGCGCGACTTCGGCATGCGTCCGTCGAACCCCGCGGAAGGCTGCTTGCAAGACATTCACTGGAGCGCCGGGTTCCTCGGTTACTTTCCGACCTACTCGCTCGGCAACATGTATGCAGCCCAGTTGTTCGAGAAGGCCCGTAGCGATCTGGGTGACTTCGACGCCGCGTTCGCCCGCGGCGAGTTCGCTCCGCTCAAGGAGTGGCTCGTCGAGAACATTCACCGCCACGGCAGACGGTATCGCCCCACCGAACTGATCGAACGCGTCACCGGCGGCCAACCGTCCCCCGAACCCCTCGTGCGGCATTTGCGCGAGAAGTACGGGGAGTTGTATGGAGTACGTAGTGGAGAATAAGAGGTAGGAAATTGAGTACGCGGCGGGGCGCGGAATGGTGCTTTCCGGATCGGGTTGGGGGATTAGAATCAGAGGAGTTGCGATCTACTTCTCCGTCATTTGAATCTCGCGTGCCGTCCATGTCTGCATCTTCCGGCTCCCGTTCCTCGACGATTCCGGCGATTCTGGGCGGATTGGCGCTGGTCGCCGCGCTCGGAATCGTGGCTCTCTTGGCCCTGGTGGCGTATTTCGTCTACGTCCTTCAAAGCGGGGGCGGCGGCATGGATCCGGCGATGGCGGGGCTGGCGGTCGGCAAGCCCGCCCCGGCGATTGCTGCCGACGCCTGGGTCAACAGTGAGCCGTCATCGCTCGACGGCAAGGTCGTCGTCGTCCACGGCTGGTTCTATAACTGTCCCTATTGCTGGGAGGAAGCCCCGCATGTCGCCGCCCTGCAAAAGAAGTACGGCGACCGCGTCGCGTTCGTGAGCCTGACGACCGACGGCGTCGAAGACCGCGAACTCGTGGAAGAGTTCGTCGCCGAAGGCGGCCTGACGCACCCGGTCGGCTACGGTCAAGAGGCCGCGCTGACCCTGATGCAGGGTTTCGAGGCCACGGCGTTTCCGGTGGTTTGGGTCGTCGGCTCCGACGGCCAAGTCGTCTGGAACCGTTCGCTCGAAGGTGAACAGTCGCTCGAAGAGGCGATCGAGGCGGCTCTTGGGGAAGAATCCGCCTGAGAACCGGAGGGTCCGCCAGCGGACCCTACACGGGTCGCAATCCTTGCCCGGAGTCTCTATTCTGTCGGCGCGGCGGGACAGGGATTGCCTGCCGATTCACCTTCAGGAGACTTTTTTCATGCTTCACGCCGTCATTATGGCGGGCGGCAGCGGCACGCGGTTCTGGCCGCAAAGCCGCACGATCCGGCCCAAGCAACTGCTCAAGCTGGCCGGCCGACGGACGATGATTCAGGACACGATCGCACGGGTTTCGCCGTGGATCGGCTTCGACCAGGCTTGGATCGTCACCAATGCCGTCCAAGCCGAAGAGACCATGCGGCAGTTGCCGCAGGTGCCCGTCGACCATGTGCTTGTCGAGCCGGCGGCCCGGACCACGGCGCCGTGCGTCGGACTGGCGGCGAGTCACCTGCTGCGGCACGATCCCGAAGCGACGATGCTCGTCATGCCGGCCGATCACGTGATCGGCCCGCCCGAAGTGTTCAAGCAGGCGGTCGAGCGTGCCGCCCGCATCGTCGCCGAGCATCCTGAGCAGTTCGTACTGTTCGGCATTCCGCCGACCTATCCCAGCACCGGCTTCGGCTACATCGAGCGGGGCGAATCGCTCGGCGATCCGGCGGAGAAGACGTTCCGCGTCAGCGGTTTCCGTGAGAAGCCGGACGAGTCGACGGCGCAGCGATACATGGACTCGGGGCGTTTCTACTGGAACTGCGGCATCTTCGTGTGGCGGGCCGACCGCATTCTGTCGGCGCTCGAGAACTTCGAACCGGACGTCCACGACCGCCTGATGCGGATCAAAGCGGAGATCGGCCACATCGATTACGAGGCCGCGCTGACCGCCGAGTTCCCGAAGACGAAGTCGATTTCGATCGACTATGCGGTGCTCGAACGCGCCCGCGACGTCTGCGTGCTCGAAGCGCCGTTCGAGTGGGACGACGTCGGTTCGTGGCAGTCGCTGACCCGGCTGCTGGGCACGGATGACGGCGGCAACACGATCGACGGCCCGCACGTCGGCATCGACACGCAGAACTGCACCGTCCGCGACACGACCGGCGAGCATCTCATCGGCACGCTGGGCGTCGACGACCTGATCATCGTTCACACACCCGATGCCACGCTCGTCGCCCGCAAGGGAGACGAGAACGCCGTGAAGAAATTGATCGACCTGATCCGCGAGCGGGGCTACGAGCGATATTTGTAAGGCGGATTTGGGATGTGGGATAGGGGAGTTGGGCAATGAGTAACGAGAGTGCGTCTCCCGCAGATCGACCCCACATCCCGCATCCCACACCCCACATCCCGCCCGCAGGGCGCCTTCTCGGTCTCGACTTCGGCACGAAGCGGGTCGGCGTGGCGGTCAGCGACGTCGACCAGCGGTTCACGGCGCCGTTGGGAATGTTCGTTCGCAGCAGTGCGGTCGCCGACGCGGCCGCGCTGCTGCGATTCGTCGATGAAAACGACGCCGTCGGGCTGGTCGTCGGCCTGCCTGTGCATATGAGCGGCGACGAAGGCGGCAAGGCGAGGCAGGCCCGCGAGTTCGGCACCTGGGCCGGTCGAGCCGTCGGTTTGCCCGTCGCCTATTGGGACGAGCGTCATACCAGTACGATTGCAGGGGGTTATCTTTTCGGGCTACCCGAAAAGAAACAGAAAGCCCGGCTCGACGCGCTGGCGGCGCAGATCATGCTTCGTGCGTATCTCGAAGCGCCCGATCGGACCCTCTGGACGTCGAGAGAGGTCGAATGATTCACGCAACAGGTTCCGGAGTGTCTGATGGACGACTTTGAAGAAGACGAAGAGGAAGTCGAAATCCTGATCGAGCCGCGCGAAGAAGTGCTGCAACAGCACGGCATCACGATCGAAGCGTTCGAAGAGGCGCTCGCCGACGCGATCGACGAATACCACGAGCAGGTCGATCGATTGGGCGACGATGAAGACGTGCCGGGCGTCGGCGAGATGACGGTGCGCGTGAAAGATCGCGAGTTCCGGCTCGACGAACTCGCCGAAGTGCATGTCTCCGACGAATCGGAATGACCATGATTCAGGGCCGCGACCGTCAGGGAGCGTTCGGCGGCATCGGTTCGCCGAAAAACGCTTCCTGGCGGTCGCGACGAATCAGGCATTTCGGAAAGCCTCTGAGCGGCCCAGGCATCTCACCACAGTTTGTAAACCCGATAGGCGCCGTTCTCGTAAACCGCATCGATCGTAAATCGCAGTGGGCTTGCACTTGTGACGAGGTACTCGGCGTCGGTCGCTTTGCCGAGCCGTCGTAAATCGTCGCCGTCGAATCGGCCGTCCGGCGACGATTCCCACCAATCGATCAACACGGCCTGCCGTCGTTCCCATTCGAGCAGCCCGGGGGCGTCCTGCGGAGCATCTTTGTAGTTCACGTACTCCGCCCGGTGGGCGTACCACCGGAATCCCCATTGACGAAACGGCGTGACGATCACCGTCCCCGACTGCGTGTTCGACCGAACCCAGCGAGCCGCATCGACCCAGGCGGCAAGCTGTCTCGGTGGCATCCGACTGGGGTTTCGATCGGGCGAGGCGATCAACAGTGACCCGGCAAACGCCAGCAAAGCGACGCCGATCATCAGAGCCG
>JBAQZJ010000193.1:0-2037 GCA_049790855.1 Planctomycetaceae bacterium
CAAGTACACGGCCCGTGAAACGAACCTGTTGCACTCCTTGAAGCTCGAGGACGGCGCCGAGGCGTTCGCCCCGCAGCGCTACTTCATTCGGACCACCTTCAAACCGGGCGAGAGCGGCGGCGCGGTCACGGTCGACGGAAAGCTCGTCGGCCTGATTCACGGCAACGACCCCGAGGCCGAACGCGGCATCTGCGTCGATTACGCCGCGATCGAAGAGTTCCTCGCGCCGCACATGTCGGAAAAGAAGACGGCGTCGGCGCCGGAGTGAGGTTCGCAGCAAGCCGAAGACGCTCTCGAACGCCGCAGCGCCTGGGAAGACGTGCCTGCCTTCCGATCAGAGCCGCGACTGTCAGGGAGCGTTCCGCGGCGACCCGACGCCGATCTGCGCTCCCTGACGGTCGCGGCTCTGAATTCCCGAACACGGAATCCAGGAAGGCTCATCTCCGCCGCATCGCGCGGGTCAGCACGCGATCGAGCGTCGCGGCGAAGGTCTGTTTGTCTTTGGGGCCGTAAGGCCGCGGTCCGCCCGTGATCGCGCCGGCCCCGCGAAGATCGTCCATCAGGTCGCGTGCGGCGATCCGGCCGCCGATGCCGTCGGGCGTGTGCTCCTCGCCCCGCGGATCGATGACGACGACGTCGTTCGCGACGAGCGCCGCCGCAAGCGGGATGTCGGCCGTCACCGCCAGATCACCCGCCAGCGCATGCTCGGCGATGTAAGCGTCGGCGACATTGGCGCCGCCTTCCACGCGCACCGCGGTGACGAAGGCATTTCCGCGCGGAAGCGCGAGCGGCGAATTCGCGACGAGCACCGTCTCCAACCCCAGCCGCTTCGCGGCGCGGAAGACGACCTCCTTCACGTCACCGGGAGCGGCGTCGGCATCAATCCAGATTTTCATCGTGCTGGAACGCGTCTCGTGGAATGCGGTTCGTCGTGTTTCCACCAATGGTATTTCCACTCATGGTGTTTGCACCAATAACATTTCGATCATCAGTAGTCCGACCGATTGCCAATGGTGTTGAAATCGGGAATTGTTGGATGTTCCGCATGCGAGGTGAGGGTTGTCGGAGCGCTGCCGGCTCGTGGAACACAATCCGTCATAATTCTGATTCTTTTTCTCATGCGTTGACGCTGAATGAAATGAGCACGAAGTCACAAGATTCGAGTCCGTTCGCTCGACACGCATCGTCCGCCAGACAGATCGAAACGTGTCGGCAGAGAGGAAGTGAGATGGCAACTCGTCGACGTGATCGGCGCTGGCATCAACTGCGGCGCGCGGAAAGAAGGGTCTGCGAGCGGGACGGAATCGCCCTCGTGAGCCTCGGCCGGGCCACCGTCTGGGACACCGGCGATCTGGTGCGGCTGCGCGAAGTGGCGGCATCGCTGACGTCGCGACGCTGGCTGCGAATCGGCCTCGACCTGTCGCATGTCGGGTTTCTGCCCAGCGGATTCATGAACATGCTCTGCGAATGGCGCGAGCACGGCTTTGAAGTTCACCTGTTCGATCCGCTTCCCGCCGTTCAGGAGATGCTCTGGTTCCGGCAGTTCACCGAGCTGGTCTCGGGAACCGCATATCGTTTGAACTACGTTCCGCAGGCGGGCAACGGTCGCCGGAGCGACGTTCGTCGGAACGACGCTCGCCGCAAACACCGGAGTGCAACCCGACGGCCCGTGGTGTAAGCCGCTACCGTCAGCCGAAGGCCAGGCTGTGCCTGACGCCTCGTCTAGGCGCATGAGGATGTCGATTACGATTAACCGTGCCGTCAGGCGAAGCCTGACCGACTGGCCTGCCGTCATCGCAACGCCCGCACAGCCGGGCCGACTTGCCGATTTCTGATTCCTGACCTCCTGACTCCTGACCTCCTCAAAAAAACCCAAGGCGCCCTGGAAAAACCGACCGTCGAAGCGACGCACTGTGTTCGCGCCGCCTCTCGCGGCTCACGGTCGATTTGCGAAGGACGCCCGCGAACCGTGCGGCGACAGGATCTAGAATGTCGCCGTCGGTGCCGCAGGCTGAGCGATGATTCGCCCCCTTCAAC
>JBAQZJ010000194.1:0-1505 GCA_049790855.1 Planctomycetaceae bacterium
CCGTCAGGGAGCGCATTTCGGCACCCCCACGTCGAGGAGCGCTCCCTGACGGTCGCGGCTCTGAGGATCACGCCTGCCCTGCGTCCGGCCCCGGCGTCTCTTCGCCGTAGAACGTCTTGTTCGGGTCGATGAACAGCCACATCGACGCGGCGATGAGGAACATCAGCGAATACAAGGCCATCAACGCGTCCCAGCCGGCCGAGTGGAAGATCTTCGCGCCGATGTAGGGCTGCGCGAAGCCGCCCAGGTTGCCGACCATGTTCACGAATCCCGCAGCGGTCCCGGCGTAGCGTCCGCCGAGATCGACGATCGTGGCCCAGTTCGCTCCTTGGCCGAAGTCGAAGGCCGCGGCGGCGATGCACATCAGCACGGTCGCCTCGCTCGACGAATCGGCATACCGCACGCCGTACATCGCGATCGCCGCGGTGATGTAACCGCAGACCGGAAAGATCGCCCGCCCCAGCCGCTTGCGACCGATCCGCCGCACGAGCATGTCGCTGAGCACGCCGCCGACCAGGCACGACACGCCGCCGCAGAACAACGGCAGCCCGCTCATGATCTCGGACTGGGCGAACTCGACACCGTGAACGTCTTTGAGGAACCGCGGCATCCAACTGATGAAGAACGACCAGCCGAATCCGCCGCAGATGTAGAGGATGCCCAGCGCCCACAATCCGCGCGAGGCGAGCAGCGACTTCCAGACGTGGCCCGGCATCGAATGGCTGGACGGTTCGATCGTGCGGCCCTGCTGAATCAGCCGTAGTTCCGCCTCGTTCACCGAGCGGGAATCGGCTGGATCGTCCCGGAACCACGGAAAGAACAGCAGGCACCAGACCAGTCCCACGAGACCCGCGGCCCAGAAGGCGACCCGCCACGCGGGCAGGTCGGCGGGCAAGCCGACGCCTGGCAGCATTTCTCGAAAGCCGGGCGCCTCGAACGTCCGCAGCAGCATGCCGAACAGGAACGGCGAGAACGCCCCGCCCATCCGCGCGGTGAGCCACAACAGTCCGCCGGCGCGTGCCCTGGCCCGCGCCGGCAGCCAGCGTTCCTGCACGCGGGCCATGTTGGGATACGCCCCGGCCTCGCCGACGCCGAACAGGAACCGCGAGGCGTAGAGCGACGCGAAGCCCGTCGCGGCCCCCGTCATCGCGGTGAACATCGACCAGGCCATGACGATTCGCGTCAGCGTGATGCGGGCGCCGTAACGGTCGCCCATCCAGCCGCCGGGAATCTCGAACAGCGAATAGGCGAGAAAGAACGCTCCGAACACCAGCCCCATCTGTTCGTCGGAGAGGCCCAGGTCGCGTTTGATCCCTTCCTGCGCCCGCATGATGCAGATGCGGTCGAAGTAGGTCAGAAACGACAGCACGCACAGAAACGCCATCACCACATAGCGGCGTCGCGTCGCCGGTTCGCGAGTCGGCAGAACGTCGGCCTCGTTCGAGTGCGACATGCGTATGAGCCTTCATGATCAGAGCCGCGACCGTCAGGGAGCGCTCATCGGC
>JBAQZJ010000195.1:0-5561 GCA_049790855.1 Planctomycetaceae bacterium
GCCGACGATCGCCGGCCGAGGCCGGCGGCTGACATTTGGCGAGAACGTGTCGATCGTACTTGCGTTGTTAGTATTCGCGTCAGTTGCGTTCGCGCCGATTGTGCAGGTCGGGAAATCGGTTCGGCGAGCGGGGACCGAGTGCGTCAGCAAGACGCGGTTTCGGACGATCGGAACGGCGATTTCGATGCGTTCCGGCCGATGAAACAGGGCGTTGGTTGGTGCAGGACGCAGCTTCCAATCCGACAGCATGGAGGCGACGTTCACCGAACGACGGGGAGGATCCTCTCCCTCCCAGCACTCGATGGGAGGTGTACCGCGGCTTCACCGGCCGGCCTTGCCGGTCGTGGCGATATCAGCGGGCATCCGCCCATGAGCGCGACAGCGCGACCCGGCCGCCTCAAAAGGGCGGCCGGTTTTTTTGTTAAGGACAGGCGAGCGGCAGGCGTCACTTCACCACGAAGTTCACCATCCGCCCCGGCACGGCGACGACCTTCACGACGTGCTTGCCTTCCAGGTTCGACGCGACAGTCGCATCCTCGCGGGCCGCGGCCTCCATCGCGTCGGCGGCGGCGGCGGCGGCCACGCGGACGCGGCTGCGGAGCTTGCCGTTGACCTGCACCGGAATTTCGACCGTCGCTTCGGCGATCTTCGACTCGTCGAACGCCGGCCACGGCTCGCGGGCGAGCGAGTGCCCGTGTCCCAGCACCTGCCACAGTTCTTCGGCCAGGTGCGGGGCGAACGGGCTGAGGATCAGGACGAACGGCTCGCAGATCGACCGCGGTCGCACCTCCTGCGACGACAGGGCGTTGATGAATTCCATCATCCGGCTGATCGCCGTGTTGAATGACAGCGACTCGACGTCGTTCGTCACCGCCTTGATCGTCTTGTGCAGCAGCCGCTCCTGCTCTTCGGTCGGCGTCGCGTCCTGAACGGCGGCATTCAGCCGGACGTCGTCGGCCGCCTCGTCGGTCAGCGCTCGCCAGACCTTGCCGAGAAACCGGGAGACACCTTCGACGCCTGACATCTGCCACGGCTTGGTCGCTTCGAGCGGTCCCATGAACATCTCGTACAGCCGCAGCGCGTCGGCCCCGTAGTCCTTCACGACGTCATCGGGGTTGACGACGTTGCCGCGAGATTTGGACATTTTGTATGTCCGCGAGGTGACTTGGTACTCGTTCGTGCCATCTGACCAGTACAGTTCCTTGCCCTTCAAACAAAGTTGATCACGCGGGACAGGCCTTTGGCCGAAAACGCCTTTCCAATACCGACGCCCCGATTCGTCCTCTTCGACCACGAGGTCGCCGCCAAACTGTTCCGTCTCTTCCGATTCTTTGTCGGCAACCTCGGCCGACACGTATTCGTCCGTGTACTCTCCGTTTTCGTCCAGACGGACATACACCTCAAAACACGGCTCGCCGAGAATCATCCCCTGGTTGACGAGCCTCCGGAACGGCTCGGCCGTCGAGACGCAGCCGCGGTCGAACAGCACCTTGTGCCAGAAGCGGCTGTAGAGCAGGTGCAGGACCGCGTGCTCGGCCCCGCCGATGTAGAGATCGACCGGCAGCCAGTATTTCTCTTTCACCGGGTCGATGAATGCCGTGTCGTTGTGCGGATCGGCGAACCGCAGGTAGTACCAGCAGCTTCCCGCCCATTGCGGCATGCTGTTCGTCTCGCGTTTGAGCCGGGTGCCGTCGCTCGCCGTTTTGTAGAGCCACGATGACGGGGCTTCTTCGAGCGGCGGATCGGGGCGGCCGTGCGGTTTGAACTCGAAGTTCTCGGGCAGCGTGACGGGCAGCGACGCCGCGTCGTCGGTGCGCAGCAGGCCCGTCGGCTCGCCATTCGCATCGAGTTCGTGCCAGATCGGAAACGGCTCGCCCCAGAAATGCTGCCGGCTGAACAACCAGTCGCGCAGCTTGTAGTTCACGGCCTCTTTCCCCAGTCCCGCTGCGGCGAGTGCCAGCGTGATCATGGGCTTGAACTCGTCGGTCGGCGTACCGTCGTACTGGCCGCTGTTGATCGCCGTCCCCAGACCCGTGTACGGGCAGTCGGGGTTCGGGCCGTCGCAGTCGCGGCAATGTTCGCGTTCTTCTTTCGACGGCTCGTAACCGGGCGGCGGCTCGACGACGTGCATGATCGGCAGGTTGAACTGGCAGGCGAACTCCCAGTCGCGCAGGTCGTGCGCGGGCACCGCCATGATCGCGCCGGTCCCGTAGCTGACCAGCACGTAATCGGCAATCCAGATCGGCACCTTCTCGCCGCCCGCCGGGTTCAGGGCGTAGCTGCCGGTGAAAACGCCGGTCTTCTCCTTCGCGAGGTCGGTGCGGTCGAGATCGCTTTTGCCGACGGCCTGTTGTCGGTACGCTGCGACCGCCGCACGCTGGCTTTCGCTCGTGAGCCGATCGACGAGCGGATGCTCCGGTGCCAGCACCATGTAGGTGGCCCCGTAGAGCGTGTCGGGACGAGTCGTGAAGACGCGGATCACCTCGTCGCCGGGATCGGCTGGAAAGCCTGAGGCCGACCGCAGCGTCTTCCAGCCTTCGAACTCGTCGTGCGTCGCGTGCAGCCGATGCGGCGTCGTTTCGGGGCCGATGTAGAAATCGACTTCGGCGCCCGTGCTGCGGCCGATCCAGTTGCGTTGCAGCGCCTTGACGCTCTCCGGCCAGTCGCATTCATCGAGTTCGTCGGCAAGCCGGTCGGCATACGCGGTGATGCGGAGCATCCATTGCCGCAACGGCAGACGAACGACGGGGTGTCCGCCGCGTTCGCTCTTGCCATCGATCACTTCTTCGTTGGCAAGCACCGTGCCGAGCGCCGGGCACCAGTTGACCGGCGCCGACGCCTGATAGGCGAGCCGGTGCCTGTCCTGATATCGGCGGACCGCCGTCTCACTCTGCTCGCGCACCGATTTCGGAAGCGGCAGCTCGGCGATCGGGCGTCCTTTGCCGCGACGCGGCTTGCCGTCGGAACCGCTCCACTCGAACCCGGAGTCGTACCAGGTGTCGAACAGTTGCAGGAAGATCCACTGCGTCCAGCGGAAGTAGTCGGGGTCGGTGGTGCCGAACTCGCGGCTCCAATCGTAGCTGAAGCCGAGCGCCTTGAGCTGCCGGCGGAAGTTGTCGGTGTTCTGCTTCGTGGTGACGGCGGGATGGACGCCGGTCTTGATCGCGTGTTGCTCGGCGGGCAGGCCGAAGGCGTCCCAGCCCATCGGATGCAGGACGTGCTTGCCGCGCATCCGCGAATACCGGCTGACGATGTCGGTCGCCGTGTAACTTTCCGGATGTCCGACGTGCAGCCCCGCCCCGCTGGGATAGGGAAACATGCCGAGCACGTAGAGCTTGCCGGTGCTGCCGTCCGGCGGCGCTTCCGACGTCTGAAACGTGGCGTGCTCATCCCAATGAGCCTGCCATTTCGGCTCGATCCGGCCGGCGTCGTAACGAGGCATTGATAAAGAGGAGGTCAGGAGTCAGGAGGTCAGAAGTCGAAACAGGCGAGCGGCAGGCGTCAGCCTGCCGGTGCGTCCGCAGGCTGCATCCACTTCGATTGCAATGCGGCCAGTCTATGACGGACGGGTGTGAAAGCCAAACGGGGGAAAGTCCAAAGCGAAGGCTCCGATGACTTGGGATCCGGACGATGTCAACGCGTCCGTGGGCGACGTCATCGAGTGGAAGATGGGCGCCGGCAATCCCGGCGACCATGGGGTACGGATCACGAACTGGGCGACGGTGAAGGACCATGTGGAAGTGGAGCAAGGTGACGACCGGCAGCGCTTCAATGAGATGACGGGGCGCAACGACACACCGACCGACATCGCTGAAAGACTATTGCTGCGACTTAAGGTCAAGTCAGCCCCGCCGGCTCCTGCGGAGATCAAATACAATTGCATTGTCCACGGTCTCACCATGAGCGGAAAGGTGTCGGTGTCGCCGTGAGCGGTCGAGTGGCACGCCATGACGACAGGAAGGGGCGTGGTCGAACGGTGAACCGACCACGCCCATACTCGGCGTGCCACCCCGTTCAGTCCTCAACTACGCGTTCTCCTTACCCTTCCTCCACCTCCATCTCCAACTGCCGCATTTTGCGATAGAGATTGCTGCGGTGGAGGCCCAGGAGCTTCGCGGCGTCGCTCATATTCCCCTTCACTCGTTTGATGGCGCGGGTGATGAAGGTGCGTTGGAACTCTTGAGTGGCGTCGGTCAGGCTGAAGTCGAACGAGGGTTCCAGGGCGTCGTCGCGTTCGGGGCTGAGGGTGAACTGGAGATCGTCGGGTTCCAACCGGTCGTTGGGGGCGAGGAACGCGAGGCGTTCCATCAGGTTTCTCAGCTCGCGGACGTTGCCGGGCCAGGCGTGGGCCTGAAGTCGCCGGCGGGCCTCGGGCGAAAGCGTCAGCCCCGGCCGGCGAGCCTGGATGCTAAAGTGTTTTAAAAAGTGCTCGGCGAGCGGCAGGATGTCTTCGGGCCGTTCTCTCAGCGGCGGCATCTGCTGGGTGACGACGCTGAGTCGATAATAAAGGTCTTCGCGGAACTTGTTCTGGCGGACGAGTTCCCGCAGGTTCGTATTCGTCGCGGCGACGATGCGGACGTCGACGGGAATCGATCGCGAGCCGCCGACGCGGGTGACGACCTTCTGTTCGAGCACCCGCAGCAGCTTTGCCTGTCCGCTGCCGCTCATGTCGCCGATCTCGTCGAGGAACAGCGTGCCGCCGCTGGCGAGTTCAAATTTGCCCTGCCGGGCTTCGCGGGCATCGGTGAAGGCGCCGGCTTCGTGGCCGAACAATTCCGATTCGAGCAGGGTTTCGGTGATCGCGGCGCAGTTGACCGCGATGAACGGCTTGTCGGCACGCGGTCCCTGGTAGTGCAGGCTCTGGGCGACGACCTCTTTGCCTGTTCCGCTTTCGCCGAGCAGCAGCACCGGGAGGTCGGTCGCGGCGAGCCGTGAGACCGTCGCCCGCAGGGCCTGCATCGCCTGACTCTCGCCGATGAGCTGCACGCCTTGCGTGACGGTCTCGGCGAGTTGCTCGCGGCTGCGGATCAGGTCTTCCCGCTCGCGGGCGTTCTCCATCGCGAGCGCCGCCTGCACGCCCAGCAGGGCGAGGCTTTCTTCATCGTCGGCCGTGAACGCGGCGTTCCGCTTGTTGATCGCTTCGAAGACGCCGACGATTTCGCCCTTGCCGTTTCGAAGCGGGACGGCGACGAGGTTTCGCGTTCGGTAGCCGGTCTTGGCGTCGACCTGCTTGCCGAACCGAGTGTCGGTCGCCGTGTCGTCGACGCGCGTCGGTTGCCCAGAGCGCAGCACTTCGCCGACGACGCCGACGTTGTCCGGGAACCGCAGGTCGTCCATTCCGACGGCGGGCCGGGCGACGACTTCTTTCCGCTCGCGGTTCCAGATGAAGATGCTGGCCCGGTCGCTGGCCAGCAGACGGCAGGCCTCGGCAGCGATCAGTTCGAGGAGCGGTTGCGTTTCGCGGGTGCGGGCGAACTGACCGGCGATGTCGAGCGTCGCCCGCAGTCGTTCGGCACGGGCGAGCAGGTCGGAGTGACCTTGCAGAATCGTCAGCCCGTGCC
>JBAQZJ010000196.1:0-3205 GCA_049790855.1 Planctomycetaceae bacterium
CAACATCCCCATGAGCAACCCCAACGACATCCGCATCGTCGACGCCTCGTTGTCTCTCGAACCGGTGCCGTTTCGCGCCCCGCTCAAATTCGGCGGACGGGTCGTCGATCGGACGCAGTTGATCAACGTCGCCGTCACCGTCGAACGGCCGGACGGACGGCGGGCGACGGGACAAGGCAGCATGCCGGTCGGAAACGTCTGGGCCTGGCCGTCGAGCGTGACGACCACCGACGCAGCCGAAGCCGCGATGATCGCCTTCGCAAAGCAGGCCGTCGCGTCGGCTGTCACCGTCGATGCCGGGCACCCGGTGGAAATCGGGACGAGACTGATGGCCGGGTACGACACACTGGCCGCGTCGGCGCAGCGCGAGCAAAATCTCGCCGAGTCGATTCCGGTGCTCGCCCGGCTCGTTGCTGCCAGCCCGCTCGATGCGGCGATTCACGACGCCTACGGCCGCGTCCACAACGTCAGCAGCTATCGCACGCTGTCGGAGGAATATCTCGCGAGCGATCTGTCGGCGTTTCTCGACGAGTCGTTTCGCGGGGAGAGGCTCGACCGGTTCGTGCTGCCGAGTCCGAAGTCGCGAATGCCGCTGTATCATCTCGTCGGGGCGCTCGACCCGCTGACCGACGCCGACGTCGCGAAGAGAATCGACGACGGACTGCCCGAAACTCTGTCCGAATGGATCGCCGCCGATAGTTTGACGCATCTGAAGATCAAGCTCTCGGGCGACGACCCGGCGTGGGACGTCGACCGCGTGCTGGCCGTCGACGCCGTCGCGACGCAGTCCCAAGCGAGGCGCGGCTGCGAACGATGGTGGTACTCGTGCGACTTCAACGAGAAGTGCGCATCGCCGGAGGTGCTGGTCGCGTTTCTGCGATCGATCGAAAAGCGGAATCCGCGGGCGTTCACACGGATTCAGTACCTCGAACAGCCGTTGCCCCGGCAACTGAGACTGGCTGCGGATCAGCGCGTCGACGAGGCGGCGAGGCTCAAGCCGGTCGTCATCGACGAGTCGCTGGTCGATTACGAAGCGTTCCTCGCCGCGAAGGAACTCGGTTACACAGGTGTCGCATTGAAAGCCTGCAAGGGGCACACCGAATCGCTGCTGATGGCCGCGGCCGCCCAGCAGAACGGCATGTTTTTATGCGTGCAGGATCTCACCTGCCCCGGACGAAGCTTCCTGCATTCGGCGAGCCTGGCGGCGTGGATACCGGGCGTGGCGGCGATCGAAGGCAACGCCCGGCAATATTGCCCGGCCCCCAACGCAGCCTGGGCCGGTCGCTACCCGGGCCTGTTCGCCATTCAGGACGGCACCGTCGCCACCGGCGATCTGAACGGACCGGGCCTGGGATTCCAATAAGCGCCACGCCATCGCGCATTAACAAACAAATCCGCGAATCGCTCCGATCCACCGGTTTCGTGCTTGCACCCGCGGCGCTCCCTTAGCGAAGGTCGCATTCGGTAACTGATCGAGGGAGTTGCGGGAGCACCCGCGGCACTGCCTGCGACGAACTCGATGAGACCGCCTGGACGGGCCGGATCCTTGCCGGGAGAGCAGATGGTTCCGCCTCCGCCCGAGAGTTACGACCTCGGGCTTGTTGGAGACCGGTTTCGTCCACCTCTCGGGACGGAACGGCCGATTTCAGGTCGTGCCGGAGCGACGGATTCCCGTTGTCCGACCGGCCGGGCCGGCTTTTCGTCGAGGCGGATCAGGAGCCGGGGATGCGCATTCCTTTTTTGAGGACGGAAGAACGGGAGAACGGAAGAAGGCATTGAGGCGAGCGGCGGGCGTCAGCCTGCCGGTGGGTGCGTACGTGCAAGCCGCGCGAACTGCGACACGTTCAGGTCGAGGCGACATCGAACGGCATCTGAGCGCCGAAGGACCATCGGGCGCACCGGCAGGCTCACGCCTGCCGCTCGCCGAAGCGCGCTACATCCCGAACTGCTGGCCTTTCAGCGTCTGGTAGTTCTCCATCGCCATGAACGCGAACATCGCACCGGCGAGAAAGCTGCCGGTGAACACCAGAAAGAACACCGCGGCGATCACGCCGACGAATACGCCGACCTTGAGCGCCCAGTCGGTCGCGGAACGAACACCGAACAGCGACAGGATCGAGCTGAGCATCCGTCCGCCGTCGAGCGGCAGCACCGGCAGCATGTTGACGATCGGCCAGATGAGATTGATCTCCAACATCGACGCGAGAGCCGTCCAGAGCGGCGTTCCCGACTCCGGCAGCCGGTCGGTCATATTCAGCCAGATGTACAGCCCGAGCAGCATCGCGAACAACACGAGCTGGATCGCCGGTCCGGCCGCCGAGATCAAGAGCGAGCGGAACGGCGTTTCACGGCCGCGGTCGCGGTAAGTGGCGTATCCGCCGAAGTGGTGCAGCACGACCTCGGGATCGTGCCGGAACGCCCGCATCGTCAACGCGTGGCCGAACTCATGAAGCAGAATCGAGAGGAAGACGCAGAGAATCCAGGCGATCAGATTCGCCGGCCCGCCCGGCTCGATGAACAGCTTGGAAAAACCGAGCAGCCCCGCCGTCACCCAAAAGAACGGCGAGACCGTGACGGGAATTCCGAACAGCGAGAAACGCAGGTCGTAAGCAGTGCCGCGGGTCGGAAGAAACATGGTGGTCCGGAGTGCAGGAGCGTGTCGCGGAAGTGTCGCCGGATTCGCGTCTTCGGGCAAGTCAGTGGTCAGGGGTCAGGGACGCCACTGATGTCCGGAATGCACCACCATTTCCTATTTCCTATTCCCCATTTCCCACCTTCCCCCGTGATTGACCCGCCCCGCAACGATTCCTTACGATGTCGCCGTGGCCCGTGGGCCGCCCAAGCATCGCCCGGGGCTGAAACACGCCCCCTCGGCACTGCGGGGCTACCCCGCGGCAGGAACGTTGCTCACCATTCGTCGCGTGAGGACTACACCGTTGCGACCGTGCAACGATGAAGTCCTCGCCACAGGACCGGTTGGGCGACCCGCGGGTCACGTTGTTTGGAGCGTGCTGATAATAGTTCCAATCAGCGGGACGAGAGATGTCGTCGGTCCCCCTCTCCTTGGGGAGAGGGGGCAGGGGTGAGGGGATGTCTTGCGGGTTCGTTGATTCCTTTTCGGTGTAACGACGGCGATTTTCGCGCAGGGGTTTTGGTAAGCCACGCCAAGCGGCTCCCCTCACCCCCAGCCCCTCTCCCCAGGGAG
>JBAQZJ010000197.1:0-4002 GCA_049790855.1 Planctomycetaceae bacterium
CGCTCGACCCACCCTACGGACCTACGGACCAGCGCATGAGCACCCAGAGCAGCGACCTCAACGTCTATCGCGACTGGCTCGGCATTCCGGATTCCGAACTGGCCGAGGACGGCGTTCCCGATCACTACGCCCTGCTGCGTCTCGTCCGGTTCGAGGATGACGAAGACAAGATTCGCGGCAATTACCGCAAGCTCAACGCCCACGTTCGAACCTACGCGAGCGGTCAGTACGGTCCGCAGTCGCAGGAGCTGCTCAACGAGCTGGCCAAGGCGATGCTCTGCCTGACCGACCCCGAACGGAAGCGGGATTACGACGAAGGCCTGGGGCGCGTCTTCGAGGAGAAGGACGTGACGGGCCGTATGCCGCAAGGGCATTGGCTCGTGCGAAAGAAGGTGATCAGTCGCGAGCAGCTTCGCGAAGCCGAATCGTTCGCCGAGGCCCGCGGTCTGTCGCTGCGCGACGCGGTCGTGCAGATGAAGCTCGTCAAGCCGACGATGGCGGCCCAGGCGATGGCTCAGGAACTGGGGTTGAGTTACCTCGACCTGCCGGAGACCGTTCCCGACGACAGCGTGCTCGACAAGCTGCCGCGGAACACGGTCAAGCATTATTCGGTGATGCCGCTGTTCGTCGACGACGACATGCTGCTGGTGGCCTGCATCGACGAGCCCCATCACGAGCTTGAAGACGAACTGCGGTTGCGCTACGGCGTCCCCACCCGCTGGGTGATCGCGACGCCGCTGGCGATGAACCAGGCGATCGCCAAGTATTACGCCCCCGGCATGCGCGATTCGGTCGCCGACGTCGAGGTCGCCGGCAAGCCGTCCGGCGGCAAGGCGAAGAAGGGAAAGTCGGCGGGGGGACTCGCGCAGCTTTCTGCGGAGGAACGCAAGCAGCGGATGCAGGTCGGCGCGATGATCATCGGCTGGGGCGCGATGCTGCCGATCTTGTTGCCGTTCCTGCTCAACATGTTCGACGTCGTCTGGGTTCGCAGTCTGGTCGCCTGGCACCAGTCGATCGCGGCCGTCGTGCTGGCCGGGGCCGCAACGGCTTATACCGTGGCGCAGGAGTACGTCTCGGTCAAGTTCGCCTCGATCGCAATGGCGATCATCCTGGTGTTCGCGCTGATCTGGGCCGTCAAGGGCTGAGCCTCACATTCAGAGCCGCGACCGTCAGGGAGCGCAACTCGACTCCCCACGTCGAAAACGCTTCCTGACGGTCGCGGCTCTGATGTCGGCGCCCCCTGAACACCCGCGTTCCTTGGCAGTCGCGCGATGCCCGGTCACAATGCGTGCCCCGGCCCGTTGTGAGGCCGCATTCCGATCGTTCCCGACGCCGAGTCGATGAAAACGCAGCAGTTCCTCGAGCACCACGGCATTGTCGAAAACCCGTTCGGGCAGGAAGACGCGCAAAGCGATCACGTCTTCAAGCAGCACTGTCTGAAGGGCACGCATCACCCCGCCTGGGACAAAATCGCCGGCAACCCCGGCGATCCGTCGACCTCGGTCGTGTTCGGCGAGAAAGGGGCCGGCAAGACGGCCCTGCGGCTGCAGATCGCCCGCAACGTCGACGAGCACAACCGCTCGCAGACCGAGGGCCGGGTCTTCATCGTCGAATACGACGACTTCAACCCGTTCCTCGACGCCTTCCGCGAACGTCTCTTCGGACGCAAGAAGAATCCCGATCGCGCGCTGCGCCACTGGCGGCTCTGGGATCACATGGATGCGATCCTGTCGCTCGCCGTGACGCAGTTGGTTCGCGGCATTCTCGAAACGGGCACGACCCGCGAGTCGGAACCGCCGCGCATCGCCGCCGAAGACCTGCAGAAGCTCGATCGCAATCAGAAGCGCGACCTGCTGATGCTGGCGGCGTACTACGACCACAGCTACGACCAGCCGCGGTATGCCCGCTGGAGCGACTTGCGTCGCAAGCTCGGCTTTGCGACCTGGTGGAACAACTGGGACTGGTATCTCGCGCTCGTCGTGACGGTGATCACGCTCGCCGCGGCGGCGTGGTACGCCTACGACCAGGGCGACGTGAACCAGCTCGGCCGCTGGTGGTGGTGGGCGATCGTCGCTGTCGGCTGGCTGCCGTGGGTCGCCCGGCAGACACGGCTGATGCTCAAGGCGTGGGGCGTCAAACGGCAAATTCGTGTCTTCGACCACCTGCCGAACACGTTGCGGAAAGTGCTGTCGCGATTCTCGCGCGTCGATCTCGCCGGCCAGCCGACGCCCAACAAAGACCGCAGCGACGATCGCTACGAACTGCTACTGAAGCTGCAGAGCGTTCTGCGGCGCCTCGGCTACGACAGCATGCTCGTGCTGGTCGATCGAGTTGACGAGCCGCATCTGATCAACGGCTCGCCCGAACGGATGCGTGATCTGTTGTGGCCGATGTTCGACAACAAGTTCCTGAAGCATCCGGGCATCGGCTTCAAGCTCCTGCTGCCCGCCGAGGTCACGTATTATCTCAATCGCGAGCAGAAGGAGTTCTACGAACGCAGCCGCCTCGACAAGCAGAACCTCGTGCCGAGTCTCGACTGGTCCGGCGAAAGCCTGTACGACGTCGCGAACGACCGGTTGCGGGCCTGTTCGTCGAACGGCCAGGTCTCCAAAGTCGGAGACCTGTTCGACGAGGGCATCGACCGCGACGACCTGGTCCGCATCTTTTCGCGGCTGCGGGTTCCGCGGCACCTGTTCAAGTTCCTCTATCGCCTGATGGTCGAGCATTGCAATCGGTACACCGAAGAGAACCCGAAGTGGACGATCGGCCGCGAAACGCTCGAATCGACCTACTCGCTCTACCTCCGCGACCTCGACGCCTTCGACCGAGGCATGGGGACCGGCTGACGGACGGCGAGCGGGGCGGCGTCAGCCCCCCGAGCACGTCGAACGACCGTGCCCCATGCAACCGCGATTCAACGACGTGGCACAAATGGGACGCGAGGCTTCAATCGAATCACTCGGAGGGCTAACGCCCACCGCTCGCCAACTCTCAACTCTCCACCAAAAACATGCCCGCCGTCTCCCGTCGCGAACTTCTGTCGATCGGCCTCGGCGCCACCGCTGCGGCGACTCTCGGCGAGGCCCGCGCGAGCGAGGTTCCGATGTCCGCGCCGTCCGTCCGCTACTGCCTCAACACGAGCACCGTCCGCGGTCAGAAGCTCGATCTGCCGGCGCTCGTCGATGTCGCCGCGAAGGCGGGTTACGGCGGCATCGAACCGTGGATCAACGAGATCACGGCCTATCGCGACGCTGGCGGCTCGCTCGATGACGTGCGGAAGCGTCTGGCGGACGCCGGTCTCGCCGTCGAAAGCGCGATCGGCTTCGCCGAATGGATCGTCGATGACGATGCGCAGCGCACCGCGGGCCTCGAAGCGGCCCGGCGCGACATGGAACTCGTGGCAAAGCTCGGCGGTGCGCGCATCGCCGCTCCGCCCGCCGGGGCGACGAAAGAGCGGATGACGAACTACGAGGCCATCGCCGAGCGCTATGCAGCACTGTGTCGCGTCGGCGAGTCGATCGGCGTGGTGCCGCAACTGGAAGTCTGGGGTTTCTCGGCGACGCTGTCGCGACTCGGCGAGACGCTGTACGTGCTGTCGGAATGCGGCCATTCGTCAGCGTGTCTGCTGCCCGACGTCTACCACATCTACAAAGGCGGTTCGCCCTTTGAAGGGCTTGCGGCGCTCGCCGGCGCCGCGGTGCACGTCTTCCATATGAACGACTATCCGGCGGAACCGCCGCGGGAATCGATCGGCGACGCCGACCGCGTCTTTCCCGGCGACGGAACGGCTCCGCTCGACTCGATCCTGACGACGCTGTTCCGAAACGGCTTTTGCGGCGCGCTGTCGCTGGAACTCTTCAACCGCGGCTATTGGCAGCAACCCGCCGAGGAAGTCGCCCGGACCGGCCTGGCGAAGATGCGGGCCGCCGTCGAACGGGTGCAGGGAAATCAGAGCCGCGACCGTCAGGGAGCGTTAACGCGGCCCCCCGCGCCGACAAGCGC
>JBAQZJ010000198.1:0-1747 GCA_049790855.1 Planctomycetaceae bacterium
TCTTAGTGTAGATAATACACCATCAAGAGGCATTTCAGGAAAAAATCGTATAATAGCATTCATCTATTAAATTTATCTTAGCGATATAATTATCGCAACGGGGCACTTTAAAGAATAACCCAATGAAAACCATTGTACAAATTTCCCTGGACCTCACCAATATTGACGAAGCCCTGGAAACTGCAGCCCTGGCCATGCGCGCCGGGGTTGACTGGCTGGAAGCAGGCACCCCTCTCATCCTGGCCGAAGGCCTGCATGGAGTGCGCAAACTTCGGGAAGCCTTTCCGGGCATTCCAATTGTCGCCGACCTGAAAACAATGGACGGTGGATACCTTGAAGCTGAAATGATGGCCGGTGCCGGGGCTACTCATGTTGTTGTCATGGGCAGGGCGCACGAGGAAACGATCAGGTGTGTGGTAAAGGCCGGCCGGGATTTCGGCGTAAAAGTCATGGGCGATAACCTGGGAAGTCCTGACATGGTAGCAGGGGCCAGGCAACTCGAAGACCTGGGGTGCGACTTTGTTATCCATCATATCGGCTATGACGAACGCCGGGGCATCGCCGCCCGGGGTGAACGCATGCCCAGCCCCCTTGACCAGCTCCGGGACGTGGTGAATGCCGTGAGCGTCCCCGTTCAGGCCGTGGGCGGGTTAACATTAGAGCAAGCCATCCGCTGCCCTGAATACGGGGCGCCCCTGGTGGTGCTCGGTGCTCCCTTAACCATCGATGCCGATGCCTTTAAAACTGCCGATGGCGACCTGGAAAGCTCCCTCCGCATGATCTGCGAAAAGATCCATGCCGCTATCATATGAGTGATAAAACCCATCCTTCAGCAAGCGCAGTCATCAACCCTTCCCTGCCGCCCGAGAGAGTTGCGTCAGTGGACGTATACCGCGGTCTTGTCATGTTCCTGATGATGGCCGAAGTTGTTTCCCTTTCTTCCGTCTCGGAAGCCCTGCCCGGCAGCTCATTCTGGGGGTTCCTGGCCTTCCAACAGTCGCACGTGCCCTGGACCTGGCTGAGTTTGCACGATATGATCCAGCCGTCCTTTACCTTCCTTGTCGGGGTTGTCCTCCCCTACTCCATTGCCAGCAGGAAGAAGAAAGGGGCTACCTATGGGTCTATAATGAGGCATACGGTTCTCCGTTCCCTGATCCTGGTATTTCTGGGAATATTCCTGCGTTCCATGCACGGGGATCAGACCTATTTTACTTTCGAAGACACCCTTACCCAGATAGGCCTCGGGTACTCTTTCCTGGTGATTCTTGGGTTTTATTCCCAGCGCGTGCAAATTGGGGCACTGACCTGTATCCTGGCCGGGTACTGGCTGGCCTTCGCGCTTTATCCGCTGCCGGGCACCAGTTTCGATTATGCCGCCGCCGGTGTACCCACCATGTGGGAACACAACCTGCAGGGTTTCGCTGCCCACTGGAACAAGAACACCAACCTGGCCTGGGCATTTGACCGCTGGTTCCTGAACCTCTTCCCGAGGGAAAGCCCCTTCCTGTTTAACGGCGGAGGATACGCCACGCTCAGCTTCATTCCTACCCTGGGCACTATGATCCTCGGTCTGCTGGCAGGGAACACCCTGAAAAGCGCCAGGACACAAAAGGAAAAACTGAAAATATTCGTCATGACCGGTCTGGCCCTGGCCGCATTCGGGGTATTGCTGCACATAACAGGGATCAACCCCATTGTAAAGCGAATCTGGACGCCTGCCTGGACCATTTTCAGCGGGGGCCTCTGC
>JBAQZJ010000199.1:0-12202 GCA_049790855.1 Planctomycetaceae bacterium
CTACAAGTTTTTATGACCACCATTCACGAACCGGTCGCCACCAAGCCTGCCGCATCGCGTCGGCACCCGACTGCGCTCGCCGTCTGGGCGCTGGCATGGCGGGAGTTGGTTCGCTTCTTTCGGCAGCGGACGCGGGTGATCGGAGCCGTCGGGCAGCCGCTGATCTTCTGGGTACTGTTCGGCGCGGGGCTGCGGGGCAGTTTCAAGCCGCCGGCGTGGGCACCGGCCGACATGACTTATCAGGAATATTTCCTGCCGGGCATCGCGGTGCTGATCGTCCTGTTCACGGCGATCTTCTCGACGATCAGCGTCATCGAGGACCGGCGGGAAGGGTTTCTACAGGGGGTGCTCGTCGCGCCGGTGCCGCGGTTGTCGATCGTCCTCGGCAAACTCGCCGGGGGGACGGTGCTGGCAGTGTTGCAGGCGGGTCTGTTTGTCGCACTGGGTCCCCTGTTGACGCTGGCGGGGCTGGCGCCTCCAATGGACATGGCGGTGACGCCGCTGGTCGTTTTGAAGACGGCGGGCTTCCTCGTGCTGCTCGCTTTCGCGCTGACGGCCCTCGGTTACTGCATCGCCTGGCCGATGGACAGCACGCAGGGCTTCCACGCCGTCATGAGCGTGTTCCTCATGCCGATGTGGCTGCTCAGCGGGGCGTTCTTCCCGGCCGGGGAAGGCTGGCTCGGCTGGGTGATCCGGCTGAACCCGCTGACCTACGGCGTCGCGGGACTGCGACGGAGCCTCTATCCGCCAGGAACGTTCGGCGACGGACTGCCGCCGCTGTGGCTGTGCGTTGCGGTGAGCGTCGCGTTTGCAGCCGCATGCGTCACCGTCGCGGTGTGGTTGACGAACCGTCGGCGGGTGGCGGCAGGTTGATGGCATTGATTCGATGGCGAGCCGCGGGCGTCAGCCTGCGGGTCACGCGGCGAGACGCACCGATAAGAACTGATGATGATCCGTCGGCTGACGCCGGCGGCTCACCTCGCGAGGTCCAAGGAAGAATCGAATGACCGACCAAACCCGTCCGACCAAATCCCGCGGTTTGTCGCTGTTCTTGTGGGTCAGCGGTGCGGTGCTGTGGCTGATCGTCGGCGTGCTGCTGTTCGCTAGCTATTTCCGCACCGAGCAGCCGGCTCTTGCGGGTGTGGACGGCGGGCAGGCGGCTGCCGGAAACACCGTATTCGTGCAGACGGAAACGGCGGGAGGGACGAAGCCGGCGGGCGGCCTCGTCGAACCGAAAGCGATCTGGAGCGAAGAGGGCATCGGCGACTTCTCGCTGACCGAGCGCAGCGGCGAGACCGTCACGAAGAAGGATCTGCTCGGAAAGCCGTGGGTTGTGGGATTCATCTTCACCCGCTGTGCCGGACCGTGCCCGCGGGTCTCGGGTCAGATGGCGAAGCTGCAGGATCAGGTCGAAGATCTGGACGTGCGGCTGGTGACGATGACCGTCGATCCCGACTACGACACGCCCGAGATTCTTACCCGCTACGCCAAGGCCTTCGGAGCCGACGAAAGGAAATGGCTGTTTCTGACCGGCGATAAGGAGAAGATGTATCGGTACATCGAAGAGCATTTCATGATGCCGGTCGAGGAGACGACGGGGCCGGATCGCAAGCCCGGCTTCGAGGTCATCCACACGACGAATCTGCTGCTCGTCGACGCGAAGGGCGTGGTTCAGGGCAAGTACAACGCCCTCGTGCCGGAAGAGATGGCGAAGCTGCGGCGCGATGCAGGTAAGCTTGGCGAATGACCCCGAAGCCCATCCCTTGCAAGGGGTGGTTTGAAAGCTGCCGACCGACGCAAATGGAAGATTCCGTGCCCGAATGGATCATGTCGCTGCCCGCCGTGAATGCGAGCCTGAACGGCGTCGCGACAGTGCTGCTGCTGACCGGTTACGGATTCATCCGCCGGAAGCGAATCATCGCACATCGGAACTGCATGCTGAGTGCGTTCGGCGTGTCGGTGGTCTTCCTGGCCTGCTATCTCGTCTACCATGCTTACGCAGGGTCGAAGCCGTTTCCGCGCGTGCCGGTGACCGGGCTGCGTGAGACGTATCTGGCGATCCTGCTGACGCACGTCGTGCTGGCGGCCACGGTGCCGTTTCTGGCCGTGATCACACTCTGGCGGGCGCTCGTCACACGCGACTTCGTGAAACACAAACGCATCGCGAGGGTCACGTTTCCGATCTGGCTTTACGTGTCGGTGACGGGCGTCGTGATCTACGTTATGCTTTATCACGTCGCCCCGGCCGTCAGCACCGTTTAGCCGCGACCGACGGGAGCGCGACTTGGAGGGAGAAACCGATGCGCACATCGTGGATCGCATTTGTCGCGCTGGCCGTATTGTTGACGGTTGACGTCGCGTCGGCCTGCCCGATGTGCAAAGTGGCGGCCGAGAGCGACCCGAAGCTGCCGAAGGCGTTCATGCTGAGCATTCTGTTCATGCTCGCCATGCCGTTCACGCTGGCGACCTGCTTTGGCGTCGCGTTCTATCGGTTGTCACAATCCGCGAAAACGAATCATCACCGCGAAGAACAATCGTCCCTCGCGCCAGATGATAGCGCTGAGTGAGGCCGGAGCGTTGCGACGGACGGCCGTCGATCCATAGGTCGATCCGTTCGATGGACTCCGCCATTGCTTCCCGCAGCAGACGCGAGTCGGTGCGGTTCAACTTCTCGACGAGGCGAGTCGCCGCGTCAATCGCCTTCTCGACGGTTGCGTTGATGTCGTCGGGTTTCGCTGCCGCCCGCCATTCCAGTTCTGTGATCCGTCCGGATGTTTCTTCGTGACGCCGTCGCAGTTCCCGAAGGTGATCCTGGACGATGTTGAGCATATCGGCGTCCACCTCGACAACTCGACGCCGCGCCTTGGCGATATCGTCTTCCAAGGTGACAACCTCACGCCGTAGCCGTTCGAGGTCTGTCGGTGCCGACCGTTCGCTGCAGAGCGATTCCAGTTCACGCCGAAGCCGTTGCGCATTCTCGGGGTTCGACAATCGCTCACGCATTACCCCGAGGACGGTCGGTAGGACGGTATCCTCGCGGATCGTCCGCGACCGGCAAACGCTCGGCCCTTGTGCGAGGTTCTGATAGCAGGCGAGGTACCGATAGCTTCGGTCATTCCAGCGGCGAGTGCTGTAGGTCATTCGACCGCCACAGTGAGCGCAGCGGCACAGCCCCGTCAGAGCGTATGGGGTCGTGATCCGAGACGTTCGCTTGCGGTTAGATTTCAGCTTTCGCGAGACCCGGTCGAACGTCTTGCGGTCGATCAGTGCTTCGTGCGCGTTCTCGATCACGATCGCGTGAGCGTTGTTCCGGGTCATCGCCTCGCCTCGCCGCACTGCCGCAACTGAACCGTCGCGCACCCGGGCATACTTTCCGGACTGTGCAACGTTGTAGCGGAACGTTCCGACGTTGGCCTGATTCGCGAGAATCGCCCCGACGACTTTTCCAGTCCACTTCGCAGCCGCGCGAGGATGATTCGCGTAGCGCCGTTTGAGTAGCGGCACAACCCCGTCGCGGTTCAGCCGGTCGGCGATAGATCGCAGCGAGTGCCCGGCGTCGTAGTCGGCGAATATCCGCAGCACGATCGCTGCTTCCTCGGGTTCCGGCGTCAGCTTGCCGTCGACAACCTGATAGCCAAGGGGAGCCGTGCCGCCCGGCCAGCCGCCGGACGATGCCGAATGGAACTTCCCGCGGGCGATCGACTTTGCGAGGTCTTTCAAGAATGCGTGCTTCGCCGCCTGAGTCACGCTGTAGACAATCTGACCGGCGAAGTCGTCGAGGTCGATCTCGCCCTGGTTCACTGTGACCAGCCGCGTATGGGCGTTGCGCAGCGGAGTCAGCCAGAAGCCCGCTTCGATCGGGTCGAATCGTCCGAGACGGTCCTGATCCCACGACAGGATCGCCCGGAAGTCACCGCGAGCCGCGTCGAGCACCATCTTCTGGAATCCAAAACGCCGCTCCGTCGCGTCGCCACTAATCCCCTCATCGCGATAGTCGCGAATGATCCGATACCCGTTCTCAGCCGCGTAACGTTCGACCGCTTGCATCTGCTGAGGAATCGACGCCTCCTGCCGCTCGGAACTCATCCGGTAGTAGGCGACTGCCGGGATCAGGGCCGCCGCGGTGATCTCAGTTTTCGTCATCGGGATAGACTCCCTGCGCAAGCATCAATCCCGACCCCGAAGGTTGTCAGACGGTACCGAAGGACCGCCGACCGCCTTCACTCAACCCTTGCGGGGAGCGTCGAACGATCGGACCCCCGGGGCCGGGATAGATGCTTTTCGGTTTCGAGGCTGACAACCTCTTTTGTTCTGTACTTCGGTTTCCGGTCCCGGCCAAACAAGCCCCGGGTGTCGGGCTGACATTCGCCATTCTACGCAAGACGCAATACGCCGCAACATTGTTCGCTGAGGATCATCGCCGCATCGCGAATCTGCCGCCGGGTCATTGTGATCGCCTCAGTTCAGAAAACCCGGTCGACGGCCGCCGGCCCTCAGGTGTCGACGTAATGGTTGAGCAGTTTGTCGGCTTCGGCGATCGCGGCGTCGAACGCTTCCCGCAGCCTCGGCAGTTCGTCCCGCTTGCGGTCAACTTCCAGGCTGTCGAGATAGGCGCGGAACCCCGCATCATTCAGCCGGTAGGCGATGCGATTGTCTCTGCCGACGGACTGATGCAGGCATCGGAACTTCGTCACCGGGTTGTTCCGCAGTGCCTCGATCAATTCGCCGTCGCGAAGCGATGCGAGATGGTCGTGATGCCGGATGTCTGCGGTGTAATCGTTGATCGGCTTCCCGAACCGCACGCGGGCCTCGTGCCGCAACACGGCCGCATGTTGTTTGATGTGCTCGGGGCAGTCCTGCCGCAACCGGTCGACCGCGTGATTCTGCCGCGTGACCAGTGCCGCCGATGCCCGTTCCTGCCCGTCCAGGCCGCGAAGCTCAGCCGACAGACTGGCAATCTGCGTTTCGATCTCGCGACGACGTTCGGCAGCCGAACGGGCGATGCGTTCGGCGTCCTGCATCGCCTTCTCGCGTTCGGCCGCCGTGCCGGCTTCCCGCTGGAATCGTTCGATCCGTTCGGCCCGTGCCCGTTGCTTCGCTAACTCCAGGTTATCCCACCCGAGCCGCTGAATCAGGAACAACGCATCTTCGGAAAGCGGTTCGCCTGCCGATTCGCGTCGCAAGGCGGTTTCGACCGCCTTGAGCCGGTCGCGCTCCATGTCGGCGAGTTGGCTACACGGGTCGGCGTCAATCGGTTTTGTCTTGGTGGTCATCAATACTGCCCTCGGGCAAGAGGAATGCGAATGTGGGCCGCATGCTGCGCGGCGAGTTTGTCAGCCTGCGAGACGATCGGCCCGAACGATGCCAAGAAGTCGTCGAACGATTGAATGCCGTCGATCAGTCCGAGAGCCTTTGCATCGCGAGCGACATGCACGCGACCGTCGTTCACCCTTCCGAGTGCTTCGCCCTTGAAGCCCCGGCCGCGAACGATGTCGGTCGTGAAGTCGAAGTGCGTCGCCGCCGTCAGGCTGGCAAAGTAGCTTTCCTGCTTCGGCGTGATTTCAGTTCCCGGTTCACCGGCTGCTTTGACGTCGGAAGTCGCGATGCTGACCACCCGCAACCCGATCCGCTTGAACAGTTCCGACGAATCGATCAGGCTCATCCGCGTGCCGACACTTCCGATCAGGCTGCCGCGCGTCGCGTAGACCATCGACGCCTGCGACGCGAGCCAATAGGCCGCAGAGGAGCCGTATCCGTCGATGATTGCTGTGATCTTGCTGCGATGCCTGTAGATTGCGTCGGCCGCCTCGTGAACGCCTCGGACAGTTCCGCCCGGCGAGTCGATCCGCAGGACGATCCGCCGAATGCTCGAATCCGCCGCGAGCCTGTTCACCGCTTCGGTGATGTCGCGATAGCTTGAGCCGCTGAACCAATCGCTTCCGTCTCGCGTCAGAACGCCCTTGATGTCGACGACGGCGATACCGTTCGGCGTCTCCACCGGAACGCGGTTCGGCTTCGGTTTCTTCGGTGCCAATGCCGCCAGGTCGCCGATCTTCGGCAACGGCAGGAATGCGTCGGCAATCGCCCAAAGTTGTCCGTTCATTTCAACCCCTTCGGCAGCGTTGCTTCGGCGTGTTCGTTCATCAGCCCGACCATGATCAACGCGCCGTGAATCACGTCGGCTTCGGCTTTCGACAGATGCCGCCCGGCCAGCTTGCCGGCGTCGCCAGCTTTCACCAGCGCCGCGACTTCGGCACGCTTCGCGAACAGGATTCGGCACAAGTCGGCTTTGATCGTCATGCGTGAACCTCAGAAAACCCGGCGACCGGAAAGGGCGAACAAACCGGCCGCCGGGCCGAGAAACGCTCGCCGGCCACAAGCCGACAAGGCACGTTCATTGTCATCGGCTGCGGTCATGGCGCCAGACGTTCGCCGTGCGGATCGTGGCGAATCCGTGCGGCATACTCAGCCACCCAGGGAGCAGGCATCCGGTTGACCGGCAATTGCCAGAACGTTCCGACCTGCTTCACGCCCGGCATGTCGCGAATCACGCGAACCATGATGTTCCGGTTCAGCCCGAACACGTCGGCCGCTTCGGCAATCGTCATCGGTGGCGTCAACGCCGTGCGGATGTACGCAGCCCAGAAGTGTTCGCGGTCGCTCATTTTGACACCTCGAAAGCCAGAAGGCGGCGGCATCCAGTTATCAATCAACTGTGTATGAAAAGCCCAACGTTGGCTTCGCCCCGTGCTAGGGCCCCCGCCGGGGAAGGACCCATTGAAAAGTGCCGAAAACATTGGTGTTTTCGCTCCCGAACCGTCCGATTCGCCCCGTCTTCATCGAAAAAGCCAATGTTTTCGTAGGTTCTTCGGCCGCCCCTACGCTCGCACGGGGCAAAGCCGACATTGCGCCTCGTTGACACAGTCCGTCCGTCATCGTGGCTTGCCTCTCACGGCGTCCGCCGCTTCGGACGCCTTTCGGGTCGCCTTTCCCATTCCATCGCGGCAGAAGCCGTTCTGTGCGTTGTGCGGTTATCGGTCGCATGGCTACGGATCGCATGGCGATGGATTGGCACGCGGTGCGGTCTGGCGGATCGCCGTGAGCAGTGCCGATCGGACCGGGACGCCACGGCCGCCGGGGCTGGCGAAGTAGCCGTCTGTCGATTCCCAGGGTGATCGTTCGTCGTCGCGCCAGAAGTCGCCGCCGCACGCATCACAAAAGCCGACGATCGACAGGTCGATGAGACGCAGCGCATGACCGCATGAGGGGCAAGGTCCGGCCACGTCGGCGAACAGGGATCGTTGCATGGTTCAACCCTTCCGTTCGATGTGAGGGACGCCCAGCACGTCGGCGTGCCACGGTGCCAGACCGGCGACGGGCCGGCCCTCGTCGTCGTGACGCCAGCCGACAAGCTCCCCCGTCAGCAGGCCGCGACGGATCGGGTCAGGTTCGCTTCGGGCCGCGATGGCGATCAGGCCGGCGCGATGCGTTCGGACAAGATCGGCGAGCGCACCGTCGACGAGCCGGGCCGGGCGAACCGATAGGCCGCCGTCGGCCGTGATCGTGATCGCCAGCCCGCGGGCGTTCAGTTCGGCGAATGCATCGTCAGCATTCGTAGTGGTGGCGACGGAACCGAAACCTCGGTTTCCACCGGCATTCGCGAGGGTTTCGTCGCAACGGGTTTCCAGCGTCGTCGGGGCGGGATTCATTAGAAGATCACCTCATCATCGTCGGCGGCCTCGTCGGGAACGGTGTTCGCTGGCGACGAAACCCCGCTTTCGTTCGGTGTTCGCGGGGGTTTCGGTTCCGTCGCCAGTGTCACCAGTACGCAAACGCGAGTCGGTCGGCCGCCGCGATCCGTTGTGCGGATGTGTTCCCAGCGTGCCAGGCCGGTGGCGACCAAACCCTGTAGCGCCGTTTCGGCCGCGCCGGGTTCTCGAAAACGTCGCGGGCCGCTGCGGGACAATTCCCGCTCGGTGATCCGACCGCCCCGGCGTTCGATCAGGTCGATCACTTCCCGTCGATCGCGATCGTCGTCGGTTTCGCCGAACAGGCCATAGACGCGGCGGGCCTCGTTGCCGAACCAGTCCGTCAGCCTGATCGCATTCGTAATGCTGTCGGCGTCGATCTCGTCGCGACCGTCGCACAGGGCGAAGATCAGGGCGAGCCGGGCCGCATAGGCTTCCAGCTTCGACCACGCCGCCGCTAGATCGTCGTTCAGTTCGGCAAGCTCGGCGCGGTGCCGGTCGTAGTATTCGATCCAGATCGACTTCGCCGCGGGCGACAGGTCGACCGGGAACGGGGCCGGGTTGCCGTCGGGATCGGCTGCGGGTTCCAGGGCGAACAGCCGCGAGAACACCGCTTCCAGATCGCGCTCGATCGCGGGGTCGACGATCTCATCACGCCAGCGGATCGGCCGCGACGGCGGCATCGTCAGCAGCAGCCGGGCGCACAAGCCGTCCTGCAGGTGTTCGCGACCGATCGCCGATCGCAGCACCCCCGGTTGAATCCCGCCGGCCAGTGAGACGGCCGCCCGCGGGCAGTGCAGCAGTTTCCGCAGTCCGGTCTTCCGATCGACCGTGATCGGTTCGCCCGACCATGAGGCGAGCCAGTGCCCCAGGTCGGAACCGCGGCCGCCCTTGTATTCGGCGATGCCGCCCAGCCATCCGGCCAGTTCATCCCGCATGACGAGCAGACCGTCGAATTGAGACGCGAGCCGATCGACAAGCGCCTCGATTGTGGCGTCGCTGGTGAGGAACCGTTCGCAGACGGGTTCCTCGGGTTCCCACGGTGGCGGGTCTTCCGTCTTCGATCGTTTCCACGCGGCCAGTTCGCGCTCGTAAAGTGCCTTGTCGGTTTCGTACTGCTGCAGCGCCCGCTTGTGATCTTCGATCGCCTTCGCCTGCCGACGGTTCAGAATCGCAGTCGTCGCCTTCAGTGCAGGCGTCTTGTGTGTTCCCGACTTGCCGACGATCGCGATCCACAGGATCGCCGCTTCGATCCAGGTCCGTTTGAGCCGCACAACGCGACGGTTGCCGATCGCTCGGGCGAGACAGGCCAGCAGCGGCAGCGCGATGTAGGCGGCATCGCACCCGATCGCCGTCGCCAGCGCCCGGACATAATTCCCGACCGCCTCGGGCAACGCATCGACCGGGAACGGTTGCCAGCGGGGGCGGTCATCCGGCAGGTCGTCGGTCGGCTCGTCGATATCGTCGCGGGGTTCAACTTCCGGCGCTTTGCCGAACGGCCTGCCGTTCACCTTGAAGCCGGACAAGTCGACGCCGTGATCGTCGAAGTCGTAATGCTCGGCAGTCGGCTTGCCGATCGCGTCGCGAGCGTCGGCCCAGCGCTTATCGGCGCAGGAATCGTGAAAGCACTTGAAGCCCGTCGCCCCGGTGTTGAATCGAAAGATCGCCGCGTCGGGTGCCTTGTGATCGGGATTGAACGGGCATTCGTCCAAGACGTACTTCGTGCCATCGTCGGCGGCCTGATGTCCGATTCCCCGATCGGTCAGCCAGCGGGCCACGTCGAGCGCCCCGTTGCTGCCGTTGCTGGTCGGCCGGGCCGTTGTCGTCGAATGGAAAGTCGGCTTTCCATTTGCCGTATTCTCGGTCGCCGCCACTGTGATCGCCTGCAGCGCCGCGACGGTGACGATCTCGGGATCGGCAGGGGCGTTGATGATGCCGCTGCGACGATGGGGCCGGGCCTCGATGTCGTCACCCTTGCGGGCCGTCGTGCCGTAGGCTTTCGTGATCCGCGCCGCGTTGCCGACGGCCGTATCGACTTTCACGGTGGGGCCGTCGTCGGCCCAGCCCGCGACGATCGCCGCCAAGCCCTTCAACGTCCCTTCGACGAGCCGCTTAGCGTCGTCGTCGTTCGGCAGGTCGATCCGGTAGAGCAGGTGGAAGCCGTTACCGCTGTCGGCCTCGACAGGATCGGCCCAGCCGTGTTCGTCGCGAAGGTGCGCGGCCAGTCGCATCGCGACGAGCCGGGCCGCCCGTTTCTCGTCGTCGCTGGCCGAAATCTTCGCGGGCCGGTCGCAATCCAGATCGACGAGCAGCCAGCGCCGCGCCGTGATGTTGGCGTCGCTCGTCGTCGTGCCGGCGTGATGTTCCAGCCGGTTCGCTGCGCGGGCCAGCAGCGCCGGGTCGGGCGGATTCATCGTGACGTAGACGCCGGACGGTTTGCCGTCGCGGTCGATCTCTGCGATCGCCTTGGCCGCCTTGTCGAAGTCGTCGAAGTATCCCGCCGACGTGAACGGCTTGCCGCGGCCGTGCGACGGCTTGACGTTCAGGCTGCGAACCTCGAACACGTCGCCAGGCTGAAATAGCGTTTTCAGCCCACGGCGGATGCCCTCAATCGGGCTTTCAGTCGTCGTGACCACGGTATAGAATCCTGTTGGAGTAAAGAGGGGCCGGCAAACGATTGCCGCCGTCGACCGGCCCCGAACTGTGAATTGAGAACTGCCCGCCGAATCGTTCGGTGGGCGTTCTCGCTTAATGCCGCTACGGCAGTTCCGAATTGACACTGCCGCAAACCTCGTCGACGAGGCCGCAGAGCGCGTCGGCGTGCTCGTCGCCGCAGTCGAAGACGATGCAGGTCGAATAACCGACGGAATCGCCGTCGGCCGGGAAGTGCGACTCCGCGAGCACGTTCACACCGGCCGCGAGCACCATCTCGCCGCGCAGCTTCGATTCCTCGACGCCGCGCCGTTCGGGATGGCCGGAATAGGGATGGTTGTTCGCGTAAAACAGCCTCCCGGTCACCGGGTCGATCTCGACGAGCCGCCGAAGCTCGAAGCGTTCCTCATGGGCGTACTCCGCGAGCCGACGAGCATCGTCAGCTGTTACTTTCACGTTCAGCATCACCATCGCAGCGTCCTCCGGTGCCTTGTGTGAGAATGCGACCGTCAGCCGGCACCGTGCCGTCGGCCGCAGGTGATTCGATTTCACGCTCGACGAGGTCGAGCAGCAGCAGCAGCGCCCACGCCCGGATCGCGGCATCGGTCAGACGGTCGCCCTGGACCGTGAGGCTGCCCGGATCGGCGTCGGTGTCGATCATCGGACGCCGCCTTTCGACGAGCGTCGCGCGTCGATGGCGCTCAGCTCATGTCGGACCTGCGCGACAGCGCGGCGATCGTAGAGCCGAAGCGTTCCGGCGCGAGCCGCCGGGCGGATATGCGACCGCGTCGCCAGAACCCGAGTGACGCGGTGCAATGGCACTCGCAACTCGTCAGCGATCACGCCGGATGTAATCAGCCGGGGAGCAGTTTCCACCGTCTCGCCTCCGCAACCAGTGAGGTGTTCTCACCAGTAGGCGAAGGCGCACAGTGCGGCTGCCGTAAGTTGCGGCGGCGCAATCTAGATAAGGCGATAGAGGCGCGCACAGTATCGTGTGCGCGCGCAGTGCGCCCTCAGAGCGTCGGTCGAACACGCGGACTCTTGCCGCGTTGGGAGACCGGCGACGGGTCGTAGTCGCGTCCCTGTTCTTCGATCAGCCGTTGAAGCTCGTCGTCGCCATCATCGCCTGCGTTCGCGAGTACCGCATCGGTCAGACTGACCGCCTTGCGCCCGCTGTTGCGCGTCGCCTTCTGTTTCTTCGCCTGTTCGATGCACGCGAGGATGAACCCGGATTTCTTAGCAGTATTGTGATGGCAACCGATCTCTTGCGCCCAATCGGCGAGAGTTGCAGTCTTCACGAACTCAGGGTCATCCTTGGCGATCTGTTTCGCCTTCGCGTCGGCCTCGTCGGCGGTTATGCAACGCCTCTTGTTGCCGACGGCTTCGGGTTGCTGGGTCGCGGGTTCTGACGCGCACGCGGCGTTGCCGATATCCGCGATCAGAGACGCAAGAGATTCGCCTGCGCCGAAGGCATGAAGCCCGGGCAAGGTCGGGTGCAATGCCTCAGAGACGGCCCGCGCCACGTCATCAAGCAGTTCCAGCCACGAGCCGTAAGGACGCCCTTCGACCTGATTGAAGCAATCGGAGTCGATTAGCAACGTCTCGTATGCGTCGCGACTTGCCAGTCGCACCCGGCAGACCCGCCATAGATGTAACCCCTTCGCGGACGTTTCAAGCCGCCTACAGCGGTTTCCAGAAAGAGTGGCGGCGCTAGAGTTGTTGGAGTGTGGGAACGGAGTTTCTGAGCGGAGGGATGGAGATGGCGTTGCCGATGGAGTTGCGTGAGCGGGTGCTCAAGGCCT
>JBAQZJ010000200.1:0-5718 GCA_049790855.1 Planctomycetaceae bacterium
CCGTGCCGGTGGGCCGCGCTGCGCTTGACCCACCCTACAACATTACGCCGCGTGTCGCAGCGGGCCGTCGAGCGTCGGGTCGTTCATCAGCGTCTGAACCCACGGCTCGTCGAACAGCTCGCCGGCCTTCGCTTCGGCCCTGCGTTGCGTTCGCGAATGGCTGAGCCGCTTCTCGTCGCGGATCGCCGCCGTGCCGTGGGCGACATGCACGATCGAGCCGGCCATTTGCCGAACCGGCACCATGCCCATCGAGTAACCCTGCTCCCAGAGTTGCCGGGCGATCGAGTAGCCGCCGCCGCGGTTTCCGAACAGGCAGCGGAACGTCAGGCCGTGCTGCAACAGCACGTCACGGCGGTACATGGCGCAGAAATCCCGCGGGTAATGCCCCTGCCGGATGCCGACGGGCGGATTCTTTCCCGCGAGCTTTTTGACGCCCGCCGACAGCAGGCCGAACGCCCGTTTCTGTGCCGCATAGAGCGGGTTTTCGATTTCAAGCTTCCAGGTGCCGCTGGCGGCGACCTGCGGCGAGCGTTCCAGCTCGCGGACGAGCGGCCGCAACCAGCCGTCGGCTTTGACGAACACGTCGGAATGCATCGTGACGTAGTAATCGCCCGCGGCCTCTTTCAGTCCGCGATCCCACGCGGTGAAGACGTTCTCGGGCCAGTTCGTGTGCTTTTCTTCCGGCCGCTCGATCAGTCGGATCCACGACAGCGATCGCAAGTAGTCGAGACTCGCGTCTTTCGACCCGTTGTCGACGACGAGCACTTCGACGTTCTCGTCGGCAGAGTGCTTCCGAATCGATCGCAGGCACGGCTGGATGTATTCGATCACTTGCCAGTGCGGCACACAAATCGTGATCTTCGGCATGAAAGCCCCGAGAGTACGAACCTGTCCCAAAACCTGCCGGCGTCACCCGCGTCGGTATGGCGAGATCCCGACGCGGTACGCGATTTCCAGTGTTTTGAACTGATAAGTCCTTGAAGAAGAGCTGTTGCCGCAAAGAGGCGCAGAAGTACGCAAGAAGTGCATGATCTCGTTCTCTGCTTCGACGAACGGCAAGAGGTCTCTGCTTTTCTGTGTTCCCTTGCGCCTCTTTGCGGCCATTCTTAGGCCACAAATTTCCAACATGGAACACTACCGCATGACTTCGGAATGCTTGGCGGTCGCATGCACGGAAAGTTCGCCGCGACGCTGCTCAAAGTCTCGACAGAACGCCTGCACGCCGGCATCGTGCTCGGCGGTGCCGAACAACGGCTGCGCAGAGAGCGACTCGTCGGCCGACTTGCCGCGAATGCACATGTCGTAAATCGCCAGAAACTTGCTCGTGCGAGTTACCCCGTGCTGGCAATGCACCAGCATCGGAAAGTTCCCCGCCTCCGACAGTGCGGCCAGATGCGGCTGGAGATCCTGACCGGCAGGATCGGTCGTGACGGGCATCGGCAGTTCCAGCAGCCGCGCCCCGGCGTTCCGCACGATCTCCCGTTCGACCGCCCAGCGGTGCTCGCCCATCTCACCGGGCATGCACAGGTTGACGACGGTGCGAATGCGGTGCTTTTCGATCAGGTCCGTCATCACGTCCGGCTCGACCCAGGCGGCGCGATACACCTTGCCCGGTTCGTGAACGGCGACGTTTCTGTAGCGAAGGTGGCTTCGATACGCATACCCCGCACCCATCGCCAGCACGATTGCGAGCGTGAACAGAATCGCCTTCATCCGGTGAGACAGATTCTGGCGAGTCGGCGACGTCACGAGGCTCACGGCAGGCTCCGGTGCAAGAGGCGGGGCGGGTTATAGAAGACCGGGCGTTGGGCGGTCAACGACCATCTCGGCCCCACCCGCGGAAACGGACGCCGAGAATTCGATCCGGAATGTCCAAACGGATCGGCACTGGTTTACGTACTAAAGACGCGACGCGACCAACCGCGGCGCGCAATCCGTAACATAAATCACACCAACGAGTTACCGCAGATCGATGTCACGAGGCGTGCTTTTCGCCGGCTTCGAGCGACGCGATCGACGACTTTTCGGTGAAATCGACGCTAGAGTTCAATCGCGGGGCGGCCGAGCAAAGAGGACGTGGTTCGCCGATTGCAGGAGCTTTTTGCCTCTGACAGGCGTCCAAACGACCGAGCGAACCAGCGGGCGACGCTGGTCGTCCATTGGAGTGTGACGGCACAGATGACCGACGGAACTCCTGTGTCAACGAGTTCCGGAAACCCGGGGGGAACGGCAATGACTCGAAAAGAACGACTCGAACGCCTGCGCAAGCGGCTGATCGAACAGCGCGAAGAACTACGCCGCAAACTCAATGGCGAAATCGTCGGGTCGGCCGGCAGCAATGACGGCGACGAAGGCGACGCGGCGACCAGCCACTCGGCCGACGAGCTCGATACCCGGCTGGCGATGCATCTGAGCATCGAACTGGCCCAGATCGACCTCGCCTTGCAGAAGTTCAAGGACGGCCGATACGGCATCTGCGAGATGACCGGAGCGCCGATTCCCATCGCCCGTCTCGAAGCCCTGCCGTACACGCTCTATTCGGTCGAAGCACAGCGACTGATTGAAGAGCGCGGTTTCGATCCCGAAGAGTACCAGTCGGATCAAGGCTGGGCACGGGCGATCGAGCACGAAAGCCGGCTCGCTGAACGCGACGCCTCCCGCGTCGAATTGGAAGAAGTCGAAGATTGACGCTCGACGACGCCAACCGATCAAACGCCCGGCAGTCTCCCCCCGACTGCCGGGCGTTTTCGCATTCTGCCGCCGAAGCCGTTAGAATCCGATCCATCGACCTCTTCTGATCGGACCTCGACGGACACGCCCCCATGCGCCTGACCTCGCTGACGCTGTCGCTTTCCGTGCTGGCTCCCGCCGTGCTGGCTCCCGCCGTGCTTGCGGCCGCCGAGCCGGAGTTCACGACGCTCCAACTGACCGACGCCTTCTACTGCGAAGGCGCGGCGCTGGGCGACTTCAACAAAGACGGCCACGGCGACGTGGTCTCCGGACCGTTCCTCTACTACGGCCCGACCTTCGTGATGCGGAGCGAGATGTACCCGCCCGTCTCACACGATCCGCACGCCTACAGCAAGAGCTTCCTGCAGTTCGCGTACGACGTGAACGCCGACGAATGGCCCGACGTCGTCGAAATCGGGTTTCCCGGTGAAGCGACTGTCTGGTACGTCAACCCGGCAGGCAAGCGGTCGACGCTCGTCGACGACACCCGCGGCCATTGGGATCGGCATGTCGCTCTCGCCGTGACCGACAACGAATCGCCCGGCTTCGCCGACATCACCGGCGACGATCGTCCCGAGTTGATCGCCCAGACCGACGGCAAGTTCGGCTATGCGACCTTCGACCCCGCCGATCCGACGCAGCCCTGGGCGTTCCATGCCATCTCGCCCAAAGGCGAACGCGGCCGATTCACGCACGGGCTGGGCATCGGCGACCTCAACGGCGACGGCAGGCAGGACTTCCTCGAGAAGACCGGCTGGTGGGAACAGCCCGCCGATCTCGCCGGCGATCCCGAGTGGAAGCATCACCCGCAGGCCTTCGCAGGGAACGCCGCCCAGATGTACGTCTACGACGTGAACGACGACGGTCTGAACGACGTGATCACCGCGCTTGAAGCTCACGGCTGGGGTCTCGCCTGGTACGAGCAGACGCGCGGCGGAGACGCCGTCGGCTTCAAGCAGCACGTCATCATGGGCAACCGCGGCCACGAAAACCCGAAGGGCGTCTCGTTCAGCCAGCTGCATGCGATCGATCTCGTCGACATGAACGCCGACGGGCTGAAAGACATCGTCACCGGCAAGCGGTTCTGGGCGCACGGGCCGAAGGGCGACGCCGATCCCGAGTCGCCGCCGGTGCTGTACTACTTCCAGCTCGTCCGCGACGGATCGGACGTGCGGTTCGACCCGGTCCTGATTCACGACGCCAGCGGCGTCGGCACGCAGGTCATGGCCGGCGACATCAACGGCGACAACAAACCCGACGTCGTCGTCGGCAACAAGCTCGGCACATTCGTCAGCATTCAGAAGTGAGAGGCGACGAAGAGTTCCCTGGTCAGAGCCGCGACCGTCAGGAAGCGTCTTTTCGATGTCGTGCTCGAGTTGCGCTCCCTGACGGTCGCGGCTCTGATCACAACGCTACTCACATCGCGAAGACGTCTGAGCCGGGGACCGCATCGACCAGGAAGCGGACGACCGTTCCGACGCGATCGCCGACCGGCTCGAAGGCGTATGCCAGTCGTCCGGCGGTCTCGGCCGCTTCGGCGTACTGATCCGACGTCAGTTGGTGCTGGGCCAGCGTCTGATCGACCGGGTGTGAAGAAACCGGCGGAACGCCGATTTCCGGCTCGGCGATCATCACAACGTCGTTCGACGGAATCGATCTCGCCGCCTGGTCATTCGATGCGAACCACAAAGAAGCCCCCGACAGCCAGCCGGCCGCGACGCCGGCGGCGGTGATCGAGAGCACCGCCGCGGCACGCCGGACGATCGCCGCCGGCGACCGCCTCGGGCGAAGTTCCTGCTGCCAGTCGGCGATGGCGCGGTCGAGCTGCATCTGGCTTCGCCAATAGGCCCGATCGTCGCCGTCGGCGGCCAGCGACAGGCGGCGAAGTTCCGGCGTATCGAGCGGCTCGTGCGACTCGATGGCCGACTCGACGCGATCACGAAACGTCGTCATGGTTCGACTCCCGGCAGCACTCCGCGACGCCCCAAATGATCGGCCAGCTCCTTTCGCGCCCGATGGAGCCACGTTTTGACCGTGCCCTCGGGCACGCCGAGTCGCTCGCTGACCTCGATGACACTCATCTCGCGTTGGTAAAACAGCTCGAAACAACGTCGGTAATCGGGCCGCAATTGCTGAAGCGCGAATTGCAGTTCTTCCGCGAGTTCTGCTGCGCCGGCTGGCGGTGCGGCGACCTGTTCCGACATCGCCGTGCTGAAGGGCAATCTCGATCGTCGGTCGAGGGCGGTCCGGCAGCGGTTCGCCGCGATCGCGGCGAGCCAGGGCGTGAGCGGTCGTCCGGAATCCCAGCGGTGCAGGCTGCGGAACGTCCGCAGGAAGACGTCTTGCGCGACGTCTTCGGCGTCTTCCCGTCGGCCGAGCCGGCGAAGGCAAAGGCTATAGACCAGCCCCTCGAACTTCTGGACGAAACGCCGCATCGCCGACTCATCGCCGGACATGCACCGCTCGACCAGCAGGGCGTCGGTTTCGATCACGGAGGACTCGCGGAATCGGCTGCACAAAACCGAGCAGCACGGCCACTGACGATGTTACCACGAAGCCGGACGAAGGGTTTCAACGAATCGGTTCCAAGTCGCGGCGAAAGAAGAAACCCGGCTTCTTGAAGAAGCCGGGTTTCTTCGCTTCTTACTTCTGAACGCATTCCCGGGCGATCTGCCGTGCCCCCCGCCAGGCGTGGCGGATCGACGCGAGGCGTGTTTCGATTTGCTCTTCGTTGAAATAGCGTCCCCGTTCGCTTTCGGGCAGTCCTGCCAGCGCCAGCGTCAGCGGGAGCAGATCGAGAAACTCGCGGTAACGGCGCTGCGTGTCGGACGCCGCCTGGCTGGCCTGATCGGTGGACACGGAAGGAACCTCGTGGACAGGACGACGACCGCCGTCGATTGCGAGACGATTCGCGAAACGATGCGGCTAGTGTCGTTCTAACCGTCCTGCGGACTCCGATCAAGAAGCGGCTGCACGACGGCGCAAACA
>JBAQZJ010000201.1:0-5579 GCA_049790855.1 Planctomycetaceae bacterium
CGTCAGGAAGCGCTTGCCGGCGCCGGTTCGTCGAAAAACGCTCCCTGACGGTCGCGGCTCTGACGTCACGTCTTCGCGGGGCGGGGACGAGCCGTCCGTCCGGGAAAAAACGGAATTTTCTACAAGATATTGTAACACCCCCCCGTCGCGAAGGTACACTTGCGATCCGCGGAGGGCCGCGTTGTAGGAGCAGGGAATGGCGAGTGTGACCGGGGTGGCGGAACCTCTCTCGTCCGGAGAGTTCGACGTGCTCGATCTCGAGCGGATCGACGACGTCGCCGACCGGCAGAAGCTGCTGGCGAATCTGATTCGCGAAAAAGACGTCGACGCCCTGCTCTTGTCGCGGCCCGAGAATTTCGCCTGGCTGACCGGCGGGGCCGACCCGACCCGCGGTGCGACCGGCGAAACTTCGGCACGGCTGTTCGTCACTTCCGAAGCCCGTCTGCTGGCGACGAACAACGTCGAAAGCCAGTACCTGTTCGATCGCGAACTACCGGGGCTGGGTTTCCAGCTCAAGGAGCGTCCCTGGTTCGAACCGGCCGATCAACTCGCCCACGACCTGTCGCGCGGCCGAAAAATCGCCAGTGACGACGGATTTGCGGGCAGCCTCGACGTCTCGCGGGAACTCGCGAAGCTGCGACTGACGCTGTCGGACCGTGAACATCAGTTGCTGCGGTCGCTGGGACGCGAACTCGCGCACGCCGTCGAAGCGACCGCCCGCGGTTGCCGGACCGGTGAGACCGAGGCCGAAGTCGCCGCCGAACTTGCGCATCGTCTCGTGAAACGGCAGATCGTCCCGGTGCGGATGCAGGTGTGTGCCGACGGCCGGTTCCGCCGGTATCCGCACTATCCTTACGGCAACGAAGCGGTCGAGACGAGCTGCGTGATCGCCGCGGTGGGACGCCGTCACGGTCTGCACGTCGCCTGCTGCCGGACGGTGCTGTTCGGCGACGATGCGAGCTTTCGCGACTCGCACCACAAGGCGACGGTCATGCAGACGCCGGGCCTGTTCTTCTCGCGGCATGCGATGTCGGTCGGCGACGTCTGGGCGCGGGTGCGGCGGATTTACGAGAAGTTCGGCGTCCCCGACGAATGGCAGCTCGCCGACCAGGGCGAAGTGACCGGTTTCGCCGTCTGCGAATCGCGGATCGTCCCCAACAGCACTTTCCTGCTCGAACGCGGTATGCCGGTGCATTGGCATCCGGCCGTCGGCCCGGCCCTGACCGGCGACACGATTCTTGTCCGCGACGGCACGCCGGAACTGCTGACCCCCAGCGACGACTGGCCGCAAATCACCGTCACCGTCAAGAACGAGCCGATTCTCCGGCCGGACGTGCTGGTGCGCCAGTAGGGTGGGTCAAGCGCAGCGCGGCCCACCCTACCTCCGCGATCCCAGCGGGAACCACAGCGCGGCGACGAAGATCTGCGAGGCGACCAGCAAGGAAAGCACGAGTCCGACGGCCATTTCGCCCTGTGTCGTCGCAATCGACGGCAGATGCGCGAGGCCGATCGTCAGAATACCGACCGCCGCGGCGACGAGCGCGATTCGCACGATCGCCGCGGCCGTTCCGTCGGCGATCGTGTGTCCCCTGGTCAAGCGATGCAGAAGTGACGACATAGGGCACGTTCCGGTCGGTGAACTGCGACTCTGTGCCGAGCATCGCCGATTCGGCCAGCGTCCGATATCAGGAGCATCCCCAAAGTTGTCGGGGTTGTTCCCAATATGCACGCGATTTGCGGTTCAAGGCACATCTGTGCGCTGATGAAGGGAGACGGGGATGGAGCGACGGCATCCGTCTTCTCCATCGACTTCAGAGGTCGCCGTCGACGAAAGCGTACAGCGTCTGGTCGAGCACTTCGCCGTGCTTGATCGCCGAGCGTCGCAGCAAACCCTCGCGGACGTATCCCGCCTTTTCGAGCACCCGCTGCGACGCGACGTTCGGCCCGAACGCCCAGGCGTAGAGTCGTCGAAAACCGAGAGCAGTCAAGGCGTGCCGTGTCAGCACTTTGACGGCGGTGGTCGTGATGCCGCGCCCCCAGAACGGCTCGCCGAGCCAGTAGCCGATTTCCGCGGTGCCGGTGTTGATATCGTTCTGCGGCATCAGTCCGATTCCGCCGACGGCTTCTTCCTCGAACTCGATCGCCCAACGCCATTCCGATAGATCGGTCGTCGCAAGTTCCAACCAGGCCCGTCCGTCGGCCTCGGTGTAGGGATGCGGAAAGCGGTCCCGCAGGTTGGCCGCGACCTTCAGGTTGTTCGCAGACCGCACCAGCAACGCCAGATCGTCGTGCCGCCAGGGACGCAGGACGCAGAGGCCGCAGTCGAGTCGGAAATCGTGCGAGTCGGTCATCGACGCACCCGTCGGGCAAGGTTCGGAGACCGGACACGCGAACGGCGGAAAAGGCTCGGCCGCAGACCGCTCGCCGTCTTACCTGGCGTGGCAGAGCGACAGTTCAAGACTGGACACACGGCCGCATCGGAGGCTGGCATCAGCGTAAGGTCGTCGCCCCACCCAGTACGCTGGTCAAGGAATCGCGGTCAACTGTCAACCTCACCTCTTCGATCGCAGGGCCGCCGGGTACCTGCAAGAGGACGCGGTAATCGCCCGGCTCATCCGGAGACACGAACTCCGTTTCGAACCATTGTTCCTTTCCGTCGGGAAGCCACAGCACAAATGCGCTTTCAAACGCCACGTCTTTCCGATTACGGATTCCAATAATCTTGACGAGCCTGGCCTGACCGACCCGTGCCGCATCGAGGCGACAGGCAACGAGAAATCGTTCGTTCCGAGCAACGAAAAAATGCTTCTTCTTCTCACCGAGTTCCACGACCTGCCCGGACGAACGCGGTTCGTATTCCACCCAATCTTTCATCGGTTGAGCGGGAGCCGGAATCACGATTTCCCGATCGGCACGGATGTGCGGCATTGCCGACAGGCGGGCCGTGAGCCGCAGGTCACCAGGACGCCAGCCGGGGCTCGCAGGATGCAGGTTGCACAGGAAATGGCCTTGTTCGTTCGGCATCGCCTCCGTTCGGCCGAGGAGGATCAGTCCACCGTCGTCGAGGACAAGATGAATCCGAATGTCGACGCTTGTACGCAAAGCAGGCGTGACAGTTCCGTTCACTGCGATGTTCGAAGTATGGAGATACTGTTCTTCGGCGACGGGATTTTCGATGGTCACCGTCGGCCGCTTCGGGTCGGCGGCGTGTGCCATTCCTGCAAGCAGGACCGTGACGCATGCAGCCCCTTGCCACTGGATTGGTTTCATGGCGATTTCCGGTGTCGAGTTGGTCTCTACCCGCGATCGCACATCATAAGTCTGGTCGCCGACATTCTTCAATCGCCGCATTCCGTCGGTGCCGAACCGGGTCGAGAGACCTACAATGTCGGGCACGCGATCAATGTGTCCGCCAGCGATTCAGCATCGTGATTCACGACGAACCGAAAACGCGCGTGTACTACCTTCGCCGGGGGACGCTCTACGGGGCGGCGCTCGGCTTGCTGCTGGGGCTGGCGCGGGTCGCGATCGTGGGACTGGAGGGAACGCAGGCGGTCGAGGTCTGGCGAAACTGGATTCTCGGCGGCGCCTGCCTCGGACTGTTCGCCGGGACGATGCGCGGCGTGTTTTTCAAGACGAACGATGACAACGCCGTTTAGCTGCGACCGTCTGGGAGCGCGGCGCAAAACGCGCTCCCTGACGGTCGAGGCTAAACGATGCGATGATGACGAGTGAGCCGATGCCCAATTACGACTACTCGCGGTACGACGGCTCCGACCAGTTCACGCCGCAAAGTGCCGACAAGCTGTTCGACGAGTTCAGCAAGTATCTCGTCGAATACGGCGAGGACATGCTGCGGAACCTCGACCAGTGGGAGGAGGAGCATCCCGAAGTCGTCGAAATGCTCGTCAAACGGGGTCTCGTCGAGAAAGATGAGGAGGGGCGGTACATCGTCACGCCGAGGGGCGTCAAACGGGTCGAGAACAAGGCGCTCGAGGAACTGTTCGACGTCACCCGCAAAGACAAGCTCGGCAAGCACGAAACGGAATTCCGCGGCACCGGGCAGACGGTCCACGAAGAGTCGAAGCCTTACGAATTCGGCGACCCGGTCGCGAACCTGAACCTGCACGAGACGCTGCGGAACGCCCTCCATCGCCAGGGAGGCGGTTCGCCGATCCACGTCGCCGAAGACGATCTCGTCGTCTACGACACCGAGTACCAGACGAGTTGTGCGACCGTCGTGCTGCTCGACATGTCGGGCAGCATGGCCCGCTACGGCAAGTTCGGGCAGGCGAAGCGGGTCGCGATGGCGCTGCAAAGCCTCGTCCGCGGCCGGTACCAGGGCGATTGGCTCCAGGTCGTCGGCTTCTACACCTACGCGACGCCGCTGAACGAGCGCGAGTTGCTGTACGCCGCGCCGAAGCCGGTCAGCATCTACGACTCTCGCGTCAGACTGCGGATTCCGCTCGACAACCCGCCGGCGTTCGTGCCGGAACACTTCACGAACATTCACGCGGGACTTCAGTTCGCCCGGCGGCTTCTCAAGCGACAACCGGCGGCGAACCGGCAGATCATCTGCATCACCGACGGCGAGCCGACCGCGCACGTCGAAGGTCGCGAGATCGTGCTGATTTATCCGCCTGCCGAGAAGACGGCGAACGTGACGCTGGCCGAGGCGAAACGCTGTGCGACCGAGGGAATTCACCTGTCGAGCTTCGCGCTGGTGGAAGACTACTTCTACCTGGGACTGGTGAACTTCGTGGAACGGATGGCCGCGGTCTCGGGCGGCATCGCGGCCTACTGCAACGCCGACGACCTGGGCAACCTCGTCGTCGAAAGCTTCACGAAGGGCCGCAAGCGCAAACGGGCGCTGTAGTCGTGTCGGGTGGGCCGCGCTGCGCTTGACCCACCCTACGCCGGAATTGACCGAGACCAACGGCTGAGCCAGGCGAGCGACGCGTTAGCCGCCTCGCTTGCGAGGCGCTGCGCTGCACGACAAGCGTCGGCCGAGGCCGACGGCGAACGCGGCGCGATCGCATCGGCGCGACCCTCCATGCCGCGCGTTCTTCGCGTGCGACGTGTTCTTCGCCGTCCGCCTGCTCCACCGAGCTTTGTCGGGCCGCTTCCGATCCTGCCTCGCTTGACAAGCCGGTGAAGAGATGTTCTCGCCATCGGGATTTCCCCTCAGGAATTTCCCCGATAGGGTTTGACAGGAACGGTCAGAGTAGGCAGTCTGGTGCCCCAACAAGCCTTCCCGGGTTGCCGGACCGTCAAAGTTTCACGGTCCACCGGGGAACAGGACAGGCGAACCGCCGATCGTTCCCCCCCCGGATCTCCCCACCCCCGCGGCGACCACGCCGCAGAATCCGCCGGCAACCCGCAACGGACTTTCCGATCGCCGCACGATGTATCCCCCTGGCGATCGGGGAGCCAACCGTCAGTCAAAGGAGAGACAGGATGCGACGTGTTGTCTGGGCGTTGGTGATTGCTGCGAGCTTCCTCCCGCTGTCGACGGCCGCCGCGGCCGAGACGCCGAAGGCCGATTGGCACACGGAGTTCGAGACGGCACTCGCCGAAGC
>JBAQZJ010000202.1:0-3939 GCA_049790855.1 Planctomycetaceae bacterium
CCAGAGGAGAGGGGAGCACTGTCAGGACGCTCTCAAGGTGAATCTACCAGACATCCCACTCACCACTCACCGACCGACGCGATGAACCGCACTCTCCTCCCTGCGTGTCTGTTGCTCATCACCGCGGCTGCCGTGCCGGCCGGTGATCCGCCGTCGCGCGACGCCGTCGTCGCCGGCCTCCGCAAGGCGACGGCGTTCTATCAGGGAACCGTCGCGAAGCACGGCGGCTACGTTTACAGCTACAGCGCCGACCTGACGCTGTCGGAAGGCGAAGGCACGACCGGCGAGACGATGATCTGGGTTCAGCCGCCCGGCACGCCGGCTGTCGGTGAGGCGTTTCTCGACGCCTGGAAAGCCACGGGCGACGACGCTCATCTCGCAGCGGCACGCGATGCAGGACGGGCGCTCGTGCTTGGGCAGTTGCAGTCGGGCGGTTGGTTCTACTCGATCGAGTTCGACCCGGAACTCCGTCGGAAACTCGCCTACCGGCTGGATCTCGACGGCAAGCCTCTTCCCAACCGCGTTCCCCTCAAAGATCAGGAGATCAGCGGCGGCTGGGACGTCTGGAAACGACGCCCCTACAAAGACAACGTCTCGACGTTCGACGACGACGTGACGCAGGCGGCGACCCGGTTTCTGATTCGTCTCGACCAGGCGCTCGACTTCAAAGACGACGCCGTTCATCACGCGGCCCTGCTGGCGTTGACCGCGCTGCGGCGCACGCAGTATCCGAACGGCGGCTGGTCGACGAACTTCGACCGCTTGCACGATCATCCGCCGTCGGCTGCGGACTACCCCGTCACACCGGCGAACTACCCGGAATCATGGCCGCGAACCTGGCCGAAGGACTTCACGGGCTGCTACGTCACGAATGACGACCTCGTCGCCGACATGATCGACACGCTCCTGCTGGCCGGCGACGTCTACGACGACGAGCAGTTCCTCGAAGCGGCGAAGCGGGCCGGCGATTTTCTGTTGCTCGCACAAATGCCCGATCCGCAACCGGCATGGGCGCAGCAGTACGACAAGCAGATGCAGCCCTGCTGGTCTCGGGCCTTCGAGCCGCCGGCCATCAGCGGCGGCGAGTCGCAACGAATCATCGCGGCGCTGATGCGCCTGCACCGTGCGACCGGTGACGACCGCTACCTGGCGCCGATTCCGAAAGCGATCGACTACTTGCGTGCCTCGCTGCGAGACGACGGCCGGCTTGCGCGGTTCTACGAACTGAAGTCGAACCGACCGCTCTACTTCACGCGACAAGACGGCCGGTATGCGATGACTTACGACGACGATCGCCTTGCCTCTGGTTACGGCTACGTCGTCGACTCTGATCTCGACGCGCTCGACGCCGAGTACCGGCGCATCAAGAACGGCGTAAAGTCGCTCCGCATGGAAAACGACGACCTCGTCGACAAGATCCGCACGATTCTCGACGCGCAGGACGGCCGCGGCGCCTGGGTCGAACCCGGGCGGTTGCGGCACCACAAAGTCGAGCCGCCCGGCGGCATCATCGACAGCGCGACGTTCGCCGCGAACGTCGATGCGCTGTGCAAGTATCTCGATGCGATCGACGAGTGACTCACAAGAGCGCGTTTCGTTGGAAACATTCACGCGGCCCGACTGGCGACGCGGCCGACGAACGCATCGAGCCGGTCGAACAGCGCCGACCCGTTCGCAAGGACTTCGCAACCGGTTTCGACGGCCCAGAGCGGAACGCCCGTCGGACCGGGCAAGACGTCGGAACGAAGCTTGACGAGATCCTTCAGCGTCGTCACCGCCGCGCCGGCTCCGAGAGCGTCGGCCCGTTGAGAGAGTCGGAACAGGTCGGCCGGCCGATAGTGATGATGGTCGGCGAATGCGATGACGTCGGCGGGGTGAAGGCCGGCGGCGACGAGGGTTTTCTCAAAACCGGCCGGGTTGCCGATGCCGCAGAACGCGAGCGTCGGCGTCTCCTCGAGACGTTCCAGCGGGAGACGACGTCCCGAGGGATTCACCAGTCCCGTCGGCGGGAAGGCGATCTCGACGATCGGCAGTCGAGGCGCGACGTTGCGGATCGTTCGCAGGATCGAGTAATTCGCCTCGGGCGTCGCCGTGTCAGCTCGCGTCAACAGGACGAGATCGGCCCGTCGCAACGCCGCGATCGGTTCCCGCAGCAGCCCCCGCGGCAGCAAACAGCCGTAGCCGAAGGGGTTCGTCGCATCGATCAGCACGATGTCGAGGTCGCGGGCCAGACGGCGATGCTGGAAGCCGTCGTCGAGAATCAACAGTTCGGCATCATGCTGCGCGACGGCCTCGAAGGCGGCGGCGACGCGATCGGGCTGCTGAAGGTGCGGCACGCCGGGACAGAGCCGTTCGAGCACGCGCGCTTCGTCGTTCGTTGCCGGTCTCCCGTCGGCCTCCAGCGACCGATAGCCTCGACTCAGCAGCGTGACGTTCACGCCCCAGCGACGAAAATGGTTGGCGAGCATCGCGACGACGGGCGTCTTGCCGGTGCCGCCGGCCGTCAGGTTTCCGACGCTGATCACCGGAACATCGGCGCGGTTCACGCCGACTCCGCGGTCGTAGCGGCGGTTCCGCCAGCCGACGCCGAGACCGTACCCGATCGCGGCAAGCCCCAAGGCTGCTCGTGCCGTCGACGGCATGATGCCGCGACGATGGCCGGACAACAGTGATCGAAGAGAATCGTTCATCGGCGTACGCCTCGGCGGATGACGAACGTCCGGAAGCCGGGGCGGATGTTGTAGAACGGCCGCGTCGGGCGAAGCAACGCCGATTTGAGCAACGTTTCTTCTGGTCGGAGACGGATTTTCGACCGCTGCAAAATCGGCGGACCGATTGTCACCGCCGGGTCGCCTGCGGATAGTGGGCCGTGGCCCCCTGCCGGAAATCACGCGCCGAACCGAATCGTCATGCGACCGCCTGCCGAACCTGCCGTGGAATCGACCTCGGCGTTTCCCGAACCCGTGACGCCGCAACCCGAGTTACGCGAAGTCCGCGCGACGCGGACGCGACGACTCGTCCGCGTGATGTGGATCGGCATCGGAGTCCGGTTGTTGATCGTCGCCGCCGAGTTGACGGCCTGGGCGTCGTTCGGCTCGGCCGTGCTGCTGGTCGACGCCCTGGCGAGTCTCGCCGACGTGACGGCGTCGCTGCTGCTGGTGGCGGCGATACGTCTGGCGGCCCAGCCGCCGGATGACGACCACCCGTTCGGCCACGGTCGCTACGAACCGCTGGCAGGACTTCAACTGGCGGTGATGCTGACGGGCGTCGGCATTTACCTGTTCCTGCGACAGCTCTGGTCGGCCGCGACCGAATCGGCGGAAGGCGAAGTGAGGCTCTTCGTCGGGTTGATCCCGCTGATGGCCTCGGCACTGCTCGAAGTCGTCAGCCGCGTGATTCGCGGCATCGGGCGACGGCATCGCAGTTCGGCACTCGTCGCCGAGAGCGCTCACTTTCGGATCGACGCGGTCACGAGCTTCGTCGCCGCCGTCGGCATCTGCCTGGCAGCGGCGGCACCCGATTACGGCCATCTGATCGACCGGCTGGCGGCGATGCTGCTCGCGGCCGTCGTCATCTGGCTGGGCCTCGTCGCCGCGTTCGAGAACCTGCACCAGTTGATGGACCGCGTGCCGGAATCGACGAGCTTCGAACGGGTGCGATCGGCGGCAGCGGCGATCGAAGGCGTGCTCGAAGTCGAGAAGATTCGCATCCAGCACGCCGGGCCTGACGCTCACGTCGATATCGACATCGAGGTCGACCCATCGATTCGCGTCGACGAGGCGCACCGCATCGCCCAGCACGTCCGGGCGAAGATCCAATCCGACTGGCCGAGCGTCCGCGAAGTCGTCGTCCACGTCGAACCGTACTACGCCGGCGACCATTGAAACTGCCGCTTAAGTCGTTTAGCCGCGACCAGCGGGAGCGTGTTGAGTCACGCGC
>JBAQZJ010000203.1:0-5245 GCA_049790855.1 Planctomycetaceae bacterium
CGATCGCCGGCCTGGTCGAGCAGGTCTCTCGGACCGAGCCGCAGAGACTGCCGGTGCAGGCTGCGACGCAGCCGCGTCGCGGCTTCAAGGGCGATTCGCTCGGCGGCGAATCGGGCTCGCGCCAGGCACAGGCTTCGCAACAGTCCGAAGACGACCGCCGCCGCCGTCAGCGTCGCGAGGGCGCTCCAGTTGTGTTGCAGCCACGGCACGCCGCGCCACAGGGCGGCGAGGACCGGGCCCAGAATCGTGTCGCGACACCACCAGACGGCGGGGAAGATGCCGGTGTCCCCGGTCTCGTCGGTGGCAGTGACCGTCTCGGCGATTTCTTCGTCGGACTTCGCCAATCGCTCGCCGCTGAGCCGCGCGAGCCGCGCCGAGACCGCCGGATCGGAACGGTCGACCACCAGCTCTCCGCCGGTCGCGAGCAGGTCGGCGATGAGGTAGCCCGTCAGCAGCAGCAGGCACAGCAGCAGCGACGCCGCGATCGACAGGGCGACCGATCGCAGGGCGATGCCGCGAAACAGATCCCGTTTCGGGAACACGCGGTGGAAGGCGGCGAGCGATCCGGTTGACACGGTGGCCGGGCGGCGTATTGGGTTCTGGCCGTCCGTGCGGAACGTTCCGCAGGCCGCGAGCGGCGGCCGCGACGCCGCGGTCCGTCGACCGGCGTCGATGTCGATTCTATCTCACCGACTTCTCGCGCGAAAAGCCCCTTCCCCTCGTCCCCGCTCCTTCAAACGATTTCTCGCCCGCTCAGCCTGCATAATCAGGCCAGATCGCGATCTTCAAACAGGATGAACGCCAGCAGGATCGCCGCGGCGACGAACGACGCCGAATACAAAGCCGCAAAACCCAGATAATCCGGCGGAACCAGCCGGCCGGTCGCCACCGCCCCCTGCATGCTGAACCACTCCAGCGCCGGCAGGACCGTCGCGATCAACTGGCCGACGAACCGCACGACTTCCACCGCCTGTCCGCCGCCTTCGGCCTGCACCAGAATCGGCGTCAGGTGACCGACGACGAAAATCGCGAAGCAGGCGGTCATGTTCACCACCATCGGCAGCCGCGTCGAAATCGCGACCGCGATCGCCCCCAGCACCGCGATCTCCAGGAAGATGAGCACCAGTCCCGGCGCCACCTGAATCATCTCGAAGAAGCGGGCAGGCTCGGGAAGCGGAATCTCGCGCGTCATCCCGCCGACCGCTTCCATGATGTACCACGACGGCACCTCTTCGCCCGATTCGCGAGCGTCGTAACCGACCTTGAAGTAGACGCAGAACAGCAGGATCGCCCCCGAAACGAACAGCAGCAGCATCACCGCTTCCATGATGCCCAAATACTTGCCCAGCACGAACTGCCGCCGAGTGATCGGCTTCGAGAGCACGGTCATCGCGGTTTTGCCTTCGATCTCGTCGGCGATCGACGTGCTCGCCGTCCAGATCGCCAGCAGCAGGCCGCAAATCAACAGCGTCGCCAGCCCGCAATCCTTCAGCATCTTCACGTCGTCGCCGAGCGAGAAGAACGGCAGGAACGTGTTGACGATCAGGATGACGATCGACAGCGCCAGCAGCAGCAGGAACAACGGCTGACGGATCGCCTCTTTAAACGTCGCGCCGGCGATCATGCCCAACCGGGTCGTCTTGGCCAGCACGACACAGAGCGCCGGCAACGCGACGACCGCCGCAAGAATGATCAGCCAGCCGACCCAGAACCGCGTCGAGTCCGACGAGGATGCGGCGGGCGCCGCACTCTGAAAGGCCGGCAGGACGAGCGAAGAGATCTCCATCGGCATCACAAGTCGCATGAGCGGAAAGAAGACGGTGAGACAACAGGAAATGAAGTCGACGAGGCCACCGGACGACGGCTCCGTCGGTGCTACGTCGTCCTGAGACAGGTCGTTGGGAATTTCCCGGAATCGGCGACGGGATTCATCCTAACGCCGATCTCCGCCGCCCGAAAGCGGTCCGGAAGCTGGGTCGTGGGTCACTTTGAACAAAGCGGCCGGAACTGTCGCCTTTCGCTCCGCGAAAGGGCGTTCTTTCGCGGAGCGAAAGACGACAAACCGTCAAACGGACCCACTGCTGAGCTTAGGGTGGCTGGGGACGACGTGCTTGCAGATTTCAACGAATCGCAAAACCGTCGAGCGGTTCACCTTCATGAACGTCGGCGACGGCGGCGTCGGTGATGTATCGGGACATGCGATCACCGATCGCCGTCAGCAGGCCTTCGACGTCGGAAACCGAGCCTTCGGCGACAAGCTCGACGGTCCCGTCCGGCAGATTCCGCACGAATCCGTTCACGTCGAACTTCGAAGCGACCGAGAGCACCGCCGCACGGAACCCGACCCCCTGCACGCGTCCCTGGTAGATGATCTTCCGGCGAACCGTCGGCGGCATGCGTTCACTCTCCTGCCCGTGCGAGTTCATCATCCCGAACGACCCGCAGCGTGATCGGCCGCGAGGCCTGGTCGCCCTGCCCTTTCGCGACGGCGAAAATCCGCCGGCTCGTCGCGGGCACCCACTTCGCGCAGCTCAGCACGATCTGTCGCTGGTTCTCGCCCTTGCGGACCAGCACGCCGCTCAGTCCGATGTTGTCGACGATCACGCCGTGCGGCAGATTGTCGATGTCGAATTTCAGCTCGCCGTCGAACCCGTCGCGTTCGATGCTCAGCATCGCCGTGACCGACTCGCCGGGACGGATCTCGATTTCGTCGCCGCCTTCGGGTGTGAGCGTGACGAGCACTTTGGGTTTTTCCCCGACGGCGAGCTTGCCGGGCGGCGCGACCGGGTGCGTCACCAGCCGGCCCTCGACCGACGCCGTCGCGGTGACCTGAACGGGTTTCCCCTCGTCTTCGCTGGGCGTCTTCGCCTCGGCAGCGGCGTTGAGCACCACCTCGCCTTCGACGTGGCCGGCTTCGACGACGACGGGCGCGCTGACGGTCAAACCGGCCGGCAAATGGCCGAAATTCACGTGGACCGGCCCGTCGAATCCGTCGATGCGATCGACTTTCAGCGTCAACCTCTGACCGCTGCCGACCGGCACCGTTCGCTCCTTCTCGGCGATCGAAACTGCGAAGTCGGGCTTCGGTCTGCGTGCGGTCAGCGTGTACTTATGGTCGTCTCCGCCGAACCCTCGCGCATCGCGAACCCGCACGACGTAGTCGCCGTCGGCCGGTGCCGTGAAGGTCAGTTTGCTGTCGCGGCCGAGCTTCCGTTCCGCATCGTCGTCATTCTCGTAAGGCAGCGAAAAGACCGGCAGCCCGTTGGCGGGCAGAGCCGTTCCCGGCGGATGCGGCTCGACGATGTAGACCGCCTCGAACAAGGCATGGGCGACCGGCGTCGTGTCGAAATAACTGCGGCGCTGCTTGTCGATTGAATAGAGCTGCATGTCGCTGTCCGGCCCTTGCGGCATCCGGTAGATGCGGCAGACCTCGCCGGAAAGGTACATGTATTCGTTCAGCTCCATCTCCTCCCAGTAATCGACCCGCAGGCCGGGATTCACAGAGCTGAACCCGCGGAAGTTGATCGCCGAATCGCGCACTGCCCGGAGCCGCAACCGCTCGACCGGCGTGCCGTCGGGGTGCAGAACGTCGATCTTCGTATCGGCGGGAGATTTGGAACGTGCGGCATCGGTCTCGAAGATCCACGACTCGCCGGCAGCCGCCGTGAACCGATAGCAGTCGGCATCAGATTCGTCCGTTCCCGCAGCGAGCACGCCGGACACGATTCCCGGCAGCGACAACGGCGTGGCCGTCGCAAAAGTATCGTTCGGTTCGACCTCGGCGACGGCGGACGGCATCGGCTGCGTCGCTGGAGCGACCGCCGGCTTCGCCGCGACGGCCGGTTCGCGTTGAGCCGACGGCGAAGTGCCGGCTGGCGAAGCGATCGGCAGCGGCAACGCATCGACGCTGCCATCGAGCCGCCCCAGGGCCACACGTTCGCCGCCCGGAGCGACGGCGAGCACGGCGACCCAGTCGCTCTGCGTCGTCGGGGCGGTCACCTGCGTCAGCGTGGCGGCATTCCAGACTTTGACGGTCTTGTCCTGCGACGCCGTGACGAGGACTCGGCCGTCGCCGGTATAGGCGAGGGCGACGATCGGCCCTTCGTGAGCGAATTGGGAAAACAGAATCGGCGTGGTCCCTGCCGCTCCGTCGCGAACCGACCAGACGCGAACGCGGTTGTCAGCCCCGCCGGCGGCCAGCCGCGAACCGTCGGGGCTGAAGGCGATGGCAGACTGTTCTTTCGTCGGTTCGATCAGCGTGTCAAGGCGCTCTGCTGCGCCGGTGTCCCAGAGCTTGATGGTGCGGTCGCCGCTGGCGCTGGCGAGAATCGGTTTCGTGGGATGAAACGCGAGGCCGAACACAGGCCCGTTGTGCCCCGTCAGCGTCGCTTTGGCTTCGCCTGTCGCCGCATCCCACAGCATGATCGACTGATCGTAACTTCCGGTGGCGATAAGCCGGCCGTCGCGGCTGACGGTGCCGGAGGTGATCGCGTCGCGGTGTGCCGCCTTTTTCCAGAGAGGCTGTCGCGTGGCGACGTCCCACACGCCGACTTCGCCCGCCAGCCCCGCTTCGCCGCCGGCGGCGAGCAAACGGCCGTCGGGCAGAAACGCCAGCACGTTCACCTTTCCCGAGAACCCTTCGAGTGTTTCCCGCAGCTTCAAATCTTGGCTGCGCAATTCGACCGACCCATAACGGCCGACGGCGAGCGTTTCGCCGTCCGGCGACCAGGCGGCCGCATGCACCGGACGACGGATCGGCCCGGTCGGCAGAATCTCCGGCACGTCGAGCATCGGCACGCCGTGCCCGGTCGGACCCTTCGCCCCGGCAGCGATCCACGCCTTGAGAATCGCGATTTCGTCGGCGGTGGGGGCCGGCTCGTCCTCGGGCGGCATCACCGGTTCGGCCGTCCGTTCGACCATGCCGACGATCCGGCTCTCCTCGAGTTTGCCGGGGACGAGCACGGGGCCGTTCTCGCCGCCTTTCATCAGCGAGGCGAAGTCATGCAGCATGAACTCGCCGTTCACGTCGTCGGGGCTGTGACAACCAGCGCAGTACTTCGTGAGAAGCGGTTGAACGTCTTTCGCAAAGTCGGGCGGCTCGGCGGCACAGACCGCGGCCGCCGGAGCGAGCGAGAGGATCATGAATATCGTCATTCGACCCATCGAGACACGCCTTCAAGAAGATGAGACAGGCGTCACAAACACGAATGCGACAGGCGAGCGGGGGGCGTCAGCCCTCCGAGTA
>JBAQZJ010000204.1:0-10537 GCA_049790855.1 Planctomycetaceae bacterium
GGCTTGAGCCGCGCCAAGGCCGCGAAAAACGCCTCTTTCGGATCGTCGGCGACGATCAACGTGCGTCCGACCGCCGGCGGCGGAACCCGCGATCTCTCACCAGGGCCCACGAACAGCACGCCGGCACGCGAATGAACCGCCGCCGCGGACTTCGACTTTCCCGAGAGGAACGCCATGTCGGTCGCTTCCGCCCGTTCGAGCGGTTGCGCGTCTTCGACGAGTCGATTCCCATCTCCGACGATCTCAACGGAAAGACCGGCGACCAAGGCGGCGAGCGGTTGCGACATGTGGAGAGATCCTGTCGGCGAACGCGGCCCGCGACCCCTTGAAGCGGCCCTGCTCGGCAGGCGCGGGCGGGCGGCTTTGTAGGAGATCCCGGCTCAAGCGACAAGCCCACTCGACCGTCCGTCGTGGTGCAGTTCGATGCGCGCGGGGCTGCCGCCGCAGACGACTTCGCCGGTTGCTCAGGAACTAGAACTCCCTCTCGCATCGCGCGCACCACACAATTCACGCTCTGGGGCATTCTGCTTCCGCTACCTTTGATGGAACATCGAACGGACCCAGGACCTGGCCGACGGTATTCGCTCGCAAACGCCTTGGTGAGCGTTACACTGTCACCGTTCAAACTCGACGCCAGGACACGACAAATCAGGCAGCATGGCATGGCGGTTCGCGGCATCCGGGGCGCGACGACGGTGGACGCGGACGTGCCGGAGCAGATCCTTTCGGCCACTCGCGAGCTTCTCCAGCACATCCTCGAACGGAACGAACTCACCGATTTCGATGACATCGTCTCCGCCGTTTTCACAACGTCCCCCGATCTGACCAGCACCTTTCCGGCTGAAGCGGCGCGGGAACTGGGCATGCGGCACGTCCCTTTACTGTGCGCGAGTGAAATCGCTGTCGCCGGGGCGATGCCGATGTGCATCCGTGTTCTCTTGCATGTCGAGACGCCTCGCGCGCCTCGTGACGTCGTGCATGTCTATTTGCGCGACGCGAAACAGTTGCGGCCGGACGTGACGAGCGCTCAGTAGAACGCTGCGCCAGTTGCCTGAAAGCACGGCTCTCGGGACGGCAATCCGCGATTGACGCCGTGCGCGCGGCGGCTCTATACTCCGCCGCCTTTCGCCGGAGCGGCCGGTCTACGGTTGCTCCGCGGGTGCCGCCTGCCCGTTCCTCTGTTTCGGTCGGCGAATCCCAAGTTAAACGCGGGCAGGATGCCCGCGCCCCTCCGCTTTGTATCCCCGACCGACATCACCGGAATTGCTCGTGCCGGGCTCGCCACGGTACCCGCGAATGAACTTCGCGGCCGGCGTCTGGCGAGCGGCGGTTTTCACCGCCGCTATGCTCGGAGTCTGCGCACTCCACGCGGACGATCCGGCGCTCGCGCCGGGCCGCGCGTCGGTCGGCGGATGGCTCGGACCGCTCAGCGACCTGCTGCCGGGTCGGAGCGAGCCGCCTCCCCCGCCTGCGCCGCCTGCGGACGGTAACGTCGTCGAGGTCGGCCGAGCGAAACTTACCTCGGTCGCCACGGTCTCTGGGCGGCTGGCGTCGACATGGAACGACGGCGGCGAACAAGTGTCGCTGCTGCGTGGCAGCTGTTTCGTTCGACATGACAGCACGACGCTGCTCGCCGACGCAATGGTCCTGTGGCGCCGGTCGACGCCCGAGGGCGAACGGATCGTCGCTTACCTCGAAGGCAACGCAAGACTGGAGCGACCCGGCGAAAGCGTGACCGAGCCGTCGATGATCATCGACCTGACGGCCGACGCCGTCGAGCTGCAAATCGGCGGGCAGCGCATCGAAGCCGACCAGTCCACCGACCCGCTATATCAGCGCGCACTCGCGCGTCGGCAGGCGGCGCCGGGAGAGTCAAACGTCCGTTCGGTGGCGCGGCCTTCTCTCGACGAGCCGTTACTCGAAGACCCCGCCGTCGGATACGAACGGGTTCAGCTGCGACCGCCCGAAGGCCGGTTGCGCCGGGTCCGCATCTTTCCGCGATCGAGCGTGCCGTTCAACATCGACAGCATTCGGGCCGAGAACACCATCCCTCCCGAGCAGGTCACGGTCATCAGCGGCGGCGTCAACGTGCTGATCGACGGATTCGACGACACGCTCGGGCTGGTCGACCTTTCGGCCGACCGTGTCGTCATCTGGACCCAGTCGACGAACGAATCGTTCGAGAGTGAGCAGGTTCAGACCGAGGAGACGCCTTTCACGGTCTACTTGGAAGGCAACATTGTCATCCGGCAGGCCGATCGGGTCATTCGGGCGCAACGGGCCGTCTACGACGCCCGCGAAGACCGCGCCCTGATGGAACGCGCCGAACTGCGGGCGTTCGTTCCGCAGTTGGGCGGCGATGTGCGGGTGCGTGCCGACCAGTTGCGCCAGATCTCTCGCGGCCGGTATCACGGTTGGAACGCCTGGACGACGACCAGCCCGTTCGGCAAGCCCGGCTATCGACTGCAGGCCCGCGAAATCTTCGTCGAGCCTCGCTACGACGTGAACCTGCAGTGGCTTGGCGCGGGCACGACGGTCGTCGATCCGGCCACCGGCATGGAGATGGTCGAAACGAACTGGCTGCGCAGCTATGACAACACCGTCTTCATCGAGGATGTGCCGATTCTTTACTCGCCCTACTTGGCGGGGCCGGCGGAGGAAATCAACATCCCGCTGAAACGGGTTACGGTCGGCAACGACGACAGGTTCGGCTTCCAGGTCAAGACGGTGTGGGATCCCTTCGATCTGTTCGGCGTCGAACCGCCGCCCGACATCGAACTGAACCTGCTTGCCGACTACTACAGCGAACGCGGGCCAGGCGCCGGACTGAGCGGCGAATATCACGGCGGCGATCTCTTTGGAATCGACGATACGTACCGCGGCGACGGCATCGGCTACTTCGTGCATGACGAAGGGCTAGACCGTCTCGGTCAGACACGCAACGACATCGCACCGTCGACCGACAACCGCTGGCGGATCAAATGGCGACATCGCCACGACCTGCCTTTCAACACTCATGTGAACGCCGAGTTGGGCATCCTGTCTGATCGAAACTTCCTCGAGCAGTACTTCGAGCGCGAGTTCGACAACGACAAGGATCAGGAAAACCTGCTTTACGCGACGCAGTCACTCGAACCCTGGGGTTACGGAAACTGGGGTTGGGAGCTGCTCGGCCAACTGCCCGTCAACGACTTCGAAACGCAGACCGGCTGGTATCCGAAGGCCGACCTGTGGGGATTGTCGGAACCGCTCTTCGGTAGCTGGTTGACTTGGAGCAGCCACACGTCGGCCGGCTACGGCGACATCGAGCCTGCCGATCCCGACGAGTACTTTGCCGAACGCTTCTTCGACCCGTTGCCTTACGCGCCGGACGTCGAGGGAACGACGTTCATGACGCGCCATCAACTCGACCTGCCGTTGCCGGTCGGCCCGTTCAGCATCGTTCCGTTCGCCATGGGCGAGGCGGCGGCGTGGGAACAGGCGATGGACGGCAGCGACCTCGGCCGGCTGACCGGCTCGGTGGGTACGCGGGCGAGCATTCAGTTTCAACGTGCGTTTCCCGACGTCTACAACCGGACCCTCGGCCTGAACGGGCTGGCTCACAAAATCCGGTTGGAGGCCGAATACCGCCTGACCGATACGACCGCGTCGCTCGGCGAGGTCGCCCAGTACAACGAGTTCGACGACAACGCGCAAGAACGATCGCGGTATCGGTTTCCCGACGCTTATTTCGGAGGTGCGTTGCCGCCCGAGTTGGAGCCGCGGTTTTACGGAGTGCGGTCCGGAGCCGGCGTGCCGATAGGCAGCCCGTACTACGAACTCGTCGACGACCAGCAGGTCGTCCGGTTGGCGGCACGGCAGCGGTTGCAGACCAAGTCTGGTCCGCCCGGGCGGCTGCGCATACGCGACTGGATGACCTTCGATACCGGTCTGTCCCTGTTTCCAAACCCCGATCGCGACAACTTCGGCGAGGACGTCGGCCTGATCTTCGCCGATTACGGCTGGCTCGTCAGCGAACGGACGCGGCTGCTCCTCGGAGCCGAGTACGACCTGTTCGACAACGCGCCGCGGCTGTGGCGCGCCGGAATCAACTCACAACGCTCTCGCCGCGGCAGCGTGTACCTCGGTCTGCGCCACGTCGAGTTCGCGGGCATCGAAAGCGACATCCTGACCGGCAGCTATAGCTACGTCATGAGCCCAAAATGGATTTCGACGCTCGCTGCGTACGTCGACGTCAAGAATACCGCGAACACGGGCGAATCGGTGACGTTGACCCGCGTCGGCGCCGACTTCCTCGTGCATCTCGGCGTGCAGAACAACCGGAATACCGAGAATTTCGGCGTCACATTTGCGATCGAGCCGCGGTTCGGCAATTTCCGCAGCGATAAGACGATGCAACTCAGCTCGTTGTTGACCCCGCCGATTAATCCGTAAGGGACGACGGGCCAGGAATCTCAGACCACGACCGCGACGATTGACCGATGTTCCTGTGACGGGCCTCGTCTATTCCGTCCTGCTACTCGATTTCCGCATCGCCGCGATGTCCACCATCCTCCGCGACGATCCTACGACTCGCCCAAAGCCGGCCCGCGACGCGGTCCGGCAGCGCATTCGGCGCAGCCGCAAGCGATCCGCCTGGCGGCAATGGCTGATCGAGGCCGAACGAGGCATTACAGCCGGATTCCGGTCGGACAGCGTGTTCTTCGTGCATCTGTTTGCGGGGAGTCTCGCGGTCGCCGCCGCAGTGCTGCTTGGGCTGGATGCGACTCAATGGGGGATCGTGATTCTGGCGTTGTCAATGACGATCGCATCTGAGCTGTTTCATCAGGTGCTGAAACAACTCGGCGGTCTCGTCGATCCTACCGAACCGGCGCCCGCCGCCGCCCTGCGTCGATTCGGCGCCGCCGCGGTCGCCGTCGCAACCATCGGCTCGGTGACGGCGATCAGCGTCATCCTCGGCTCGCGGCTCTGGACCTTGTTCGAGGCGTAAGCGCATTCTCACAAGTCATTCTCTCGGGAGAGAGGAACAGACGACGACCTTCATTCCGACGGACTGTCGAGGACTTGCCGGAACGCTCGCGGGATGCGACATGGCCCGCGACCCGAAATGAGTTGGTCGAAGCAAATCGTGACCAAATCTTAGATTTCCCCCCAACACGTTCGCTCACGGCCGCGTAAACGCGTAAAATGGATCATGGCTCAATATCGCGCCGTCTCCTGCGGAGTCGCTCGCTTTCACGACTGGGTTTTCGGATGGCGTTTCTCGGCACCCGTCTTTCGATCTACTCAGCGGTCGCCTTGGTGACCGTTGCCCAGATCGTCGCCGCGCCGGCCGCCTGCTGTGTGTTGAAATCGGCAGTCTTCGGCGGCGAACCGTGTTGTCATCGACAGACCGTCACCGTCGAATCTCCGTCGTGTTGTCGTCAACGCTCGCCCGACGTCGCGACGTCCGACGTCGATTCGGACCACACTCCCGTCCCGGAGGACTGCGTGTGGTGTTCGGCCGGGCCGAAGATCGGCTCGCCGGATCGCGTCACTCCGCCGTCGGCCGATGTCGCCGACCTTGCCGTCGCCGAGACCCGCTCGGCTGCGGATGCCTCGCTCGCCTCACAGATTCAGCCTCTTGACGAGCCGGCTCACCGGGCCGCCCAAGCGACCTGTGCCTGGCTCTGCGTCTGGCGGAAATAACCGCGCACCCGTTGCGCGGGCTTCTCATTTCCGCTGCTCCGATCGCGCAATGCCGTTGCGGTAGCGCGGCGATCGACACGAAACAGGTGGGGTCGCCGTGATCCCATCGCGCTCTCGTCGACAGGCGACGGGGCGTTCGTCAGACGTTTTCGCGGCCTTTCCGGCCGCATTCGAGAGGAAAAGAACATGTTGCTCAAGCTCATGGGTGTTTCGGTTCTGTCGCTGTCCTCCGCGCTCGCCTTGACCGGACTGACTTCCGACGCGGCGACGAAGGCGGCCGGCTGTCCCTGTCCGTCTTGCGACTGCGGGGCGGATTGCGGCTGCTCCGAGACCGGCGCGTGCGACTGCGGTCGCGGCTGCTGCGTCGACGGCTGCGAAACGGCTCATGCCGCCGAGTTCGCCGTCGCCGCGTTCTCCTCGCCGAAGACGGCAACGCAGCCGGCTCCTGCCTGCTGCGGGAAGGAGGCCGCGTGTTGTGAGAAGGAGGCCGCGTGCTGCGAACCGCAGGCCGCCGACCTTGCCGGCTGCCCCGGTTGCGCCGGCGTGGCTTGTCAGGAGGCCGGTTGCAGCGCCGACGGCTGCTGCGAAGGCGACTGCGACGTCGCGTCGTGCGAATGCGCCGCCGGCTGCTGTGAAGCCGGCTGCTGCGCGAAGTGACGTTCGCCGCCGCTGACGGATCGTTCGCGGCCCGGTCGCCATCTTCGACCGGGCCGCCTTGCTTACGGGTCGACAAACGCGAGCGATCAGAACAGGGCAGGCGTCGCCGGTCGCCCGGTCGCGTCGTCCGGTGCGTCGCCAGCGCGGTCCGCGTCGTCGCCGAGCGTATGAACATGCACGCCTTCGTCTCCGAGCGTCCGCCGGGCAAGTTCGACGACGTGTTCGTGATGGGTGAACAGGATCACCTGCGTCTGTTGCGAGAGCCTGGATAGGGCCGCAAGCGCCGCTGCGGACCGCGAATCGTCGAAGTGAACGAGAATGTCGTCCACGATGAACGGCAGCGGCGGGTGAGTCTCGAACCATAGGGAAAGCCCCGCCAGCCGCAGGGCCAGATACAACTGGTCAGAGGTTCCGTCGCTCATGCCGCTGACGGGGACTCGCTGCGGCAGGGTGCCGTCCGCCCGGATGCCCTGCAGTTGCTGTTCGTCACCGTCGTCATAATCGAAGTCCAGCCTTGCGAAGCTGCCGCACGTTAGATCGCGGAAGTAGTCCGACGCGCGATCGAGCAGTTCATTCCCCGATTGCTTGTGATACCGCTCGCGACCGTCCCGCAGCATCTTCAGGGCGAACTTGCGCTTGGCGTACTCTTCAACGTCGGACATCAACCGCGTGACGACGGACTGCATCTCTTCCTCGGTGGTCGCGGCATCAGCACCGCCGTCCATCTGCTTGATTTCGGCTTCCAGTCTCGTGATTTCGGCGGCCAGACTTTCACGCCGGTCCTGCAACTCCCCTTCGCGTCGGTTCTGCTCCTCCAGCCGGCCGCCGATGTCGTCGGTGTCGATCGAATTGATCTCGTTCTGGAACTCCTCAAGCGGTCGTCCTCCGCTTGAGTCGAGAATCTCCTGCGTCGCCTGATCCACCGCCTGATCGATGCGGCGACGCTCCGCGACGCGTTGCTCGACAGCCGGTAGCTCATCGGGGTCGTCGCAACGGGCCTGCCGGCATAAGTCTTGAAGCTGATCGTGAATTTCCTTGCGCCTGAAGGACGTCTCCTCCCGGTTCGTTTCCGACGTTTCCAGCCGCTCGCGCAAGGATGTTTGCCGGTCATGCAGCGATTCCGCGTCTTTCAGCCGATTGACGAGCGTCGCGACGACCGACTCGCAGGTCTGACCGTCGAGATCGGCGTCAATTCGCCTGGCGAGCGTTCGAACGTCGGATTCGAACGACTCCGAGTACGTCAGCATTTCGCCGATCCTGGTCCGCAGCGATTTGATCTCGGTGATCTTCACAACCAGGTCGCTGATCGTGTCGAGCACGGCCAGCCCCTGTTCGACGGAAACATCCTCGGGCTGTCCAAGCGGCGCGACGGCCCGGTTCCACTCGGTCCGTTGTCGTTGCCACTCCCCGCGGAGCGAATCGAGTTCCGCCGCGGTCTCGTCGCGGTCTCGAAGAAGTCGCTTCCGTTCGTCCAGCCGAGAGCGACGATCTTCCGCCGCCTTCTGGCACGCCTCAAGGCGCTCCTCCGCGAGATCGAGCAGCAGATGCAGTTCATCGACCGCGACCGCTTCGGACCTACTCTCCCGCAATGCCGCCAGCAGGTTCGTCTTCAGCTCGTCGATGCGACCGGCAAGCGCCGTCGCCTTTTGCGTGACGCTCCGCAACCGTTCGGCATCCTGCTTCAAAGGGGAGTGACGTTGCAGCCAGTCCCGCATCTCGCGCGGCGGGAGCGGGGGATCGGTCAGGAACGGCCACTCCGCCTGCCATGCGGAATCGAGTTGATCGCGGCGAGACCGCCAATCGGTCTGGGCGGCTTCCAGTTCGGTCAAATCCTGTCGCTGACGCTCGGCGGCGCGCTGAAGCTGGGCAAGCTGCTCGACGCGCTCCGCTTCGTTTCGCAGCCGGTCGGCGGTGGTGTCGGCATGGCGAACCGTCTCTTCGTAGTCGTTCAAACGCGACGCATCTACGGGCGATTCAGGCTTTTCACTCTCCAATTGTCGGCGGAACTGCCGCCATTGGCCGTCGCGAGCGGATCGTGATTCGTGCAGACTCTCGAGCGTCGGCACGTCGCCCGCGCGGGCGGCCCGGTCCATCTCCAGTTTTATTTGACCGACTTCGTTTTCCAGTTTTTGACGGCGTTCGTGGAGACGCTTCGATTCGCTCTCCAGCGCCGTCGTCGCCGTTCCGAATCGATCGATCGTCGCGACGGACGGAACCGGAAGCCGTTCCAGCTCTTCGGCCGTTCCTGACCAGCGAGCGAGAGCCGCGATGCCGGTTTCCAGGCGCTGCTCGATCGTCGCCCGCTCCGTTTGCAGTTCCGCCAGCGTCGCTTCGAGATCGCCCTCGCGGCCGGCCCGTTTTACAGCGTCCTTTAATTGTATTTGTTCGGCAGACGCCTGTTCGCCGAATTGATCCAGTTCGTTCGCGATTTCGGCGTCGCGGAGACGTTGTTTGCGTATCGTGCCTTCTTTATGGTAGATCGACGTCTGAAGTTCTCGCAGCTTGTCCGATAATTCCCGGATCGCCAACTGTTGCAATTTCGTCAGACAGATCGAATCCGAATCCGCATTCGTCAGCGACAATTCCGGTCGAATGGATCGCAGCTGATTAAGTGCCTCGCCTTCCAGAACGGCGGCTTCGACCAGACGATCGCGACTGTCGTCCCGTGCTTGCCGATACTTCTCGACACTCGCATTAAGTCGCGACACCTCATCGGCAACTTCAAGAATCGCCGCCGGCAACACGATTTCGTCGAGTTGCTCCGCGACGGATTGCCGTGCGCGTTCGATCTCACCCAGCTTGCCTGCCAGCGACCGGGCTTCGCTTTGCAGCGTTTCGCGCGCGGCCGTGAAGCCGTCCGCCAGTTGCGGCGTTTCCCCCAGCTGCGACCGCTGCTTTTCATATTCCCGCAACCGGCCGACGGCAGGCAAAGCACGGCTGATCCGCTCCAGCCGCCTCGTCTCGCGGCCGAGTTCACCCAGCCGCGACCTGACGGCGTCACGTTCGGACCGCCTTTCTTCCAGTTCGTCGGCGAGACGCCGGTACTTATCCGGCGCACGCGACTGCAGCTGCTGATCCAGCGCCTTTTTTAATGCGTCAATCTCTTTTATAGAATTATTAATGCGGGGATTGCTCGCACGGGGGCGAAACAGCTCGTCCGCTTCTTTACTAAGCGACTTCTCGATCCTCAATAATGTAGACAGTCCGGTCGACGCCCACTGAAGTTCTTCGAGACGCCCGTTCCTCTCGACGATCTCATTCCCGCCCGTACGCAGCGAGTCGTGGCCCATTGCGAACAACTGAAAATATTCATTCTCCTTGATTCCGCCCAGAATCGGTCGCAGCGCGTTGTCATCCAGAGGAGTCTTGTCGTCGCTCGAATACAGCGTTGTCTTGTCCCGTTTTCGCCGGACAAACGACAGCGGCGCATGTTCGGAGACGAGAGTGGCCCCAACCCGCAGATTTCCATAGGAATGGACGAAATCGACGTCGGTCTGCCGGGGGAATCCGAAAAGGACGTGCCTTAACGCTTTAAGAGCGCTGCTTTTTCCCGCCTCGTTTCGTCCGTGGACGATGTACAGCGCGCGACGACCGGGCCGTGATTCGAATTCGAGCACATTGTTTGTGAACGGCCCGTATGCAATCAGTCGTAACTGTGAGATGTACACCGGCATTCCTCTGGGGGAGGAGACGTCGCAGTCCGCTGCTTTGAGCGGCATACTGAGGCATTGCGAGGAATCGATCGCCGGTCAATCGGCAACGCGACCTCTAACTGTCGAACAGCCTCGCGTTCAGCCATTGTCCGGCTTCGTCCGCGACGGTCCGCAACCAGTCCGGATCGTCCAGCCTGGCTCCGAAATCTCGCGGCAGTTTTTTGCGCATATCGCCAAGCTCCGCCTTCAGTTCCTCTAACCAGGCATCGTCGTTCCGGCCCGCATCGCCGGTCAGAATCTGGCGCAGCTCGGCCGCGACCCCCTCGGACCATTCCTCGGACTCCTTCGGCACAGACAATCCGAACGTTACCTTTTGAATCCAGATGATGCCGCTCAGTTCGGCGTTCGCCACGGAGATGATTTCGGCCTTCCAGCGGTCCGGGTCGCGCAGGACCTTGTCGCACGCCGCACAGGAGCCGGTCAGTTCCACGCGGACGCCGACCGGGCGCCCGTCGGCGTTGTCGGCAATGGTGCGCAGG
>JBAQZJ010000205.1:0-5726 GCA_049790855.1 Planctomycetaceae bacterium
GCTTATCCCACCGACCACCGTAGCCCCCGCAAGGTGGCTCGACCGAACGAATGAAGGTCGGACCGACGAACGGCCGACCGTCGCCTTCCGTGCGGCCTCCGGCAGTTCGAGCGTCTCGCCGGTGTAAGCCGACCTGTTCCCGGTCATCGCCGAGCACGTAGAATGCCGTCATATAGCAATCGACGAGCAGGGCGCGCCCTCTTGTCGCGGCGGGGTGGCATGCCTTCGCCGGAGGCGTAGGCATGTCGAGTGTCGTTCGACATGCCTATGACCAAGCGGCCAAAGGCATGCCACCCTGCCGCAACAGAATATTCGTATCGAGGACGACCCGGTTCATCGGACAGGATAGATCGATTCCCGGCTGTCGTCGAAGTCGAGGTTATGGGATCGCATGGAGTTCAGGAACTCGCGGAAGTCCCTGGACCATTCTTCGTATGACTGTTTTTTGCCGGTGATGCCGCGTTCCTCGTCGAACTCGGCTTCTTGCTCGATCAGGTCGAGGACGTAGCCCTCGACTGTCTCGAAGCCCGCAGCTGCGGCTCGTTTCTGGAGTAGGGGGTTGTCGGGGAGTGTGATTTGCATGGCGGCTTCTTCCTGTACATTTATCCTATCGGGCTTGAGTCGCGGCGGTCAATTCGGGGGTCGTTGACTTGCTTTGAGCCTCGAAGCTTGACGGGCTTGGAAGCCCGTCGTACGGGCGTCGGGCGAGCCAGTCGGCCAACGTTAAATCATTCCGCGGCGTTGAAGTTCGCCCACGACTTTTTGCACGATTCCTGCGATTTCGTTCGTCGAAGCGACATCATCGCCGACCGGGCAGCCGCCGACGGGTTGGTCGGTGAAGCCGTGTTCGGAGAGGAGGCATTGCAGGGTGCGGCGGAGGAGTGTCAGGTCGGTGAGTTGTTTCTCGCTTTGCGGCATGCGGCCGCGGCCCATGTTGAAGCCGCGGAGACCGACCGCCGCGCGGAAGCCTTCCGGGAACTCGGCCGAATAGATCATCGTGTCAAACAGGCGGACGAGGTCGTACTGGACCTGGCGGGCCTCGTCGATCTTGTGGGCGACCGTCAGCTCATAAAGCTTGCGGGTGATCTCGGGGACGACGCCGCTGGTCGCGTTCGTGCCGCCGTCGGCGCCGATGAGCAGCATCGGCATCAGGGCTGCGTCCCAGCCGGTCAGGAAGCTGAACTCGGGGCGGTTCGGCCGCACGGCCTGGATCATGCGAATCATGTGCGGGATGTCGCCGCTGCTGTCCTTGATCGCGACGATGCGGTCGAACTTCTCGGCGAGCTTCTGCACCGTCGGCACGTCGATCGGCGACGCGAACAGCGGGATGTTGTAGAGTGTCACGTCGATCGGCGTGTTCTTGCCGATCTCGGCGAAATAGGCATAGACGCTCTCGGGGCCGAGCTTGTAATAGAACGGCGCCACGATCGCCACGGCCTGCACGCCGATCGTCGAGTAATACTCGCAGGCCTTGATCGTCTCGCGGACGTTCGCCTCGGCGGCCCCGGCGAGAATCGGCACCCTGCCCCGCGTCTGGTCGGCGATGATCGTCGTGATCCGCCGGCGCTCTTCGGGTGTGAAGCGGGTGAATTCGCCGGTCGAGCCGTTCGGATACAGGCCATGCACTCCGCGGTCGATCAGCCAGTCGACATAGCGGCGGGTCTCGGCCTCATTGATTTCACCGCGGTCGTCGTGGGCGATCAGGTTCGGCGTGAAGATGCCGCGAAGGCGGTCTCGTGAGGGCATCGGCGGTTCGCTTGTGAACGGTTCGCGCGGTGAAGATCGGAAATGCGTCGTGTGACGATGGAGTCTACATCGGCCACGGCGTCGAAGTCATGCGGACGACGGCGGTCGAGGCCGCACAACCCGATCAATGGCTGATTGATCGCCGGAACACGGTTTTGGCCACTCCGCTTGAGGGCGGTTACGACGAACGCTGCGCAAGGGGAGCGGGCAGCGTCACCGTCACGATCGTTTCACCGGGGGGGGAGGCGATTTCGATCGTTCCGCCGGCCAGCGTCACGATTCGCCAGGCTTTGGGCAGGCCGAAACCCAATCCCCGGCCCGCCTGGCGCCCGGAGTAGAACGGGTCGAAGGCATGTTCGCGATCGGCGTCGGTCCAGCCGCCGCCGTCGTCGCGCACCTGGAGAGTCGGTCGGTCGTCCGGCTCGCTCACCTCGAGCGTGACGTGCCCTTCGCCGCCGACGGCGGTCAGGGCGTTCTCGACGAGCGCCGACACCGCGACCGTCAGTTGCAGTGGGTCGGCGAATGCGACGACCGGTTCCGTGGCCTCGACCGTCAGCGTCACATTCGCTTCAGTCGCACGGTCGGCGAACGGTGCGACGACGTCGCGGGCGATCGTTCCGAGATCGACTTCGACCGGCTCGGCATCTGGCGGCCGAGCGAACAGCATCAAGTCGCCGATCATGTCGCGAATGCGCAGCGCCTGCGAAGCGATCGTCGCCAGTGCGCGACGGCGATTCGGATCCGCTTCGTTCGCGAGAAGCAGTTGTGCGCGGCCGACGATCGTCGCCACGGGGTTGTTGATCTCGTGCCCGGCCCCCGCCGCCAATTCCGCCATCGCGGCGAGTTTCGCGTCGCGGAGACGGATGTCGAACTCGGCGTCGTCAGCGGGCATAAGGTGTAACGCGGCGAGCGTGAGCAACGTAAAAACAGTCCAAGCCGAAGGCAGGCCTTCGGCTTGGAGAAAATTCATGGCACGCCGACGAAGCGATCACTTCACCGCGGCGGGTTCCATGTCGAGCAGCGTGCAGATGCGGGCGACGAGAGTTTCGACCTCGAACGGCTTTTGCAGAAACTCGTTGGCGCCGGATTTCCGCAGGTCGGCGATCTTGTCTTGTTCGACCATGCCGCTGATACAGATGATGCTGACGTCGTCGAGCGCCGAATCGCTGCGGACCCGCTGGCAGACCTCCTTGCCGTTGATATCCGGCAGCATCACGTCGAGCACGATGACGTCGGGATGGTATTCCTTGACCATCATGCCGGCGTCGAAGCCGTTGTTGGCGACGCGCACTTCAAAGCGACCGTCGGCTTCCAAGGTGTCCCGCAGCAGTTCGACCAGTTCGAGGTCGTCGTCGACGATCAGCGCCTTCCGCTTGCCGCTCTCCAAGGCATCGGTCGGGATGCCGTTCACTTTCATGAACTTATAAAGGACGTCGCGCGGGATGCGGCGAAAGCGCGAACCCGGAACGCGAAATCCTTTGAGCTGGCCGGAATCGAAGCAACGAATGATCGTCTGCTGGCTCACCTTGCAGATCTTCGCGGCTTCGCCGGTCGTGAACACGGTTTTCATGGGGGTGATCCATCCTTTGGAACGGCCCGCCCGCGCTGGCAGGTCTCGGACAGGGAGACGAGGGGACTCCCGGTTCGGCGGGATCCTCCGTGACGCACAGGTCGCAATCCTGGCGACCCATGGCGGTGTCTCGACAGGCTCGAAAACCCGCCGCGGCCGTGCCGCGACGGACGTGGATGGAATATCCCAATCCAGATACCCCGTCAAGACGAGTTTACCCGCGTTATCGACAATTCCGATTGTATCTATCCTGCGGCGCTGGTCAACGGGCGTTCCGGTGGAACTGAGCCGCTGTGCGGGATGCAACCAATGATAAAATCACGGCTTGCGTCAACGAACCGCCGTAAGACCCGCCGTTGTCGCCGCCGGACGGTCTGTGTGGGACAAACGCCCCAGACTCTCACGTCGTCAGTTTTTGCGAGTTGCGGATGCAGATCATCAGCACGGCGAGGTCGGCCGGTGTGATCCCGCTGATGCGGCCGGCCTGGGCAACGGTCTCCGGCCGGATTCGTCCGAGCTTCTCCTTCGCTTCCATCCGAAGCTGGGGGACCGCGGCGAAGTCGAAGGTCGCCGGAATGCGGACGGCTTCGATTTTCGCATTCCGTTCGACGTCGGCGGCCTGACGGCGGATGTAGCCCGCGTATTTCGTCTCGATGACGACTTGCTCGATGCTGGTGAGCGGCGCGTCGAGATGACCGATTTCCGGCACCATGGCTACGATCTGCTCCCAAGTCGTCTCGGGGCGCCGCAGCCATTCTTCGAGCGTCGCGTTCTGATGACGACGCGAACGCAACGCATCCACCAGACGGACGATCGCAAATTCGTGCTCTCGCAGGCGGCTCATCCGCTGCTCGTCGACGAGGCCGGCCCGATGGCCGAGCGACGTCAGCCGGCGGTCGGCATTGTCATGACGCAGCAGAAGGCGATACTCGGCCCGACTTGTGAACATGCGGTACGGCTCGTCGACGCCCTTTGTCACGAGGTCGTCGATCAACACGCCGAGATACGCCTGGCTGCGGTCGATGACCAGCGGTTCGCGTCCGGCGATCTTCAGGGCGGCGTTGGCTCCTGCGATCAGCCCTTGGCCGGCGGCTTCTTCATAACCGGTCGTGCCGTTAATCTGGCCGGCGAAATAGAGTCCTTCGATCCGCTTCGTCTCGAGGGTCGTCGACAGTTGTGTGGGCGGCGCGAAATCGTATTCGACCGCGTAGCCGTAGCGCATGATCTCGGCCCGTTCGAGTCCGTGGATCGAGTGGATCATCTGATCTTGCACGTCGCGCGGCAGGCTGGTGGAGATGCCGTTGCAGTAGACCTCGTGCGTATTGCGCCCTTCCGGTTCGAGGAAGATCTGATGCGACGTCTTGTCAGCGAAGCGAACGACCTTGTCTTCGATCGACGGGCAATATCGAGGGCCGGTGCTTTCGATCTGGCCCGAATACATCGGTGCGCGGTGCAGGTTCGCGCGGATCAAATCGTGAACGCCGCCGCTGGTCTCGGTCAGCCAGCAGCAAAGCTGCGGCGATGCGATCCGGTCGGTCAGAAACGAAAACGGCTGCGGCTTCGCGTCGCCCGGCTGTTCTTTCAAGGCGGCGTAGTTGATGGTGCGCCCGTTCAGCCGGCAGGGGGTGCCCGTCTTGAATCGTTCCAGTTCAAAACCAAGTTCGCGGAGAGTCGCCGAAAGCCCGGCCGTCGTGCCCTCTGCGGCTCGTCCGCCGGCCGTCTTCGCCTCGCCGGTGTGCATGATCGCCTGAAGGAACGTGCCCGTGGTGACGACGACGGCACGGGCGCGGTAGATCGCGTCGCCGCGGACCTTCACGCCGGTAATGAGTTGAGGGTTGAGGGTTGAGGGTTGAGGGGCGTTGAGTCCCTCAACCAGCAATCCTTCCACGATCTCTTGCCGGAGGGTGAGATTCGGCGTCGACTCGACGAGAAGCTTCGCGGCGAACTGGTAGGCCTTTTTGTCGGCCTGGGCACGGGGGCTGTGCATCGCCGGACCTTTGGCCCGGTTCAAGAGACGAAACTGGATGCCCGTCTCGTCGATGAGGCGGCCCATCGCACCGCCGAGAGCGTCGATTTCGCGGACGATCTGGCCCTTGGCGACTCCGCCGATCGCCGGGTTGCAACTCATCTGCCCGACGGTGTCGCAGTTCATCGTCAACAGTACGGTTTTCGCTCCGAGCCGGGCGGAAGCGAGCGCCGCTTCGACGCCGGCATGGCCGGCACCGATGACGACGACGTCGAAGTCGTAACGGGAAGTCATGGAGACGAAGTCATGGAGCGAAGGAGTCAGGAGATCAGGAGCCGGAGGTCCGACCACGAATTCGTCCGAATCGCACTTCGGGAAAGTGACCGGTCGGCACAGGCGGTTCTACTCTGTCGGGGTAGTCGTCGTGAGATCATCATTCTAGGC
>JBAQZJ010000206.1:0-4625 GCA_049790855.1 Planctomycetaceae bacterium
GTACGGGTGCTATTTTCGAGGTCCCCGCGTCGACAGACGCTCCCTGACGGTCGCGGCTCTGATCTCCAGTCTCCGACTCCTTCAACCGGCCGATCCCATGATCCGGGCCTTCTTTCTCGCCTGCGGAACCTTCATCACGCTCTGCGGCGGTTCGTTGCTGCTGGTCGATCGCGTCGTGCTGACCGACGACGCGGCCCGGCACCTGCGCGACAGCTCAGGATCGCTCGTCGAGGCGTCGATCGACGATGCGGCGGCGAACAACGGGCGACCGCCGTGGCGATTCGTTTCTCAAGACGTGATCGATCCGCCCGACTGGGGAGCCTTCGGGTTGCTTTCGATCGGCGGCGTGACGTTGCTTTACACGTTCGCCCTGCCGGGCCGTCGTGATGACGACGACGAGGAAGACGGGTCGGCGCCTTTCCTTCGCCAACGGTGAGCGATAAAGTGACGAACGACGCGACGCAGGCTTCCACGGCGGGTCACCGTGCTCGAATACGATTATGAAGACAGCGTCGGCTATTGGCTGACGACCGCCGCACACGCGATCCGGCGAACGCTCGAAGCGGAGCTCTGCCGCGAGCAGATCACGATTCGCCAGTGGGAAGTGTTGAACTGGCTCTCGCTGGAAGGCGAGCTGACGCAGGCCGAACTCGCCGAACGAATGTGCGTCGAAGCCCCGACGCTGACGGGGATTCTTTGCCGGATGGAACGTGACGGCTGGCTCGAACGGCGTGGCTGCACCGACGATCGCCGCTGCAAGAGGCTCCGCCCGACCGAACGCGCCGAAGCCGTCTGGAACCGAATGGCGGCTTGCGGCCATCGCGTCCGGCAAAGCGCCACCGAGGGGCTGACGGCCGAAGAGTTGCAATCGCTCAAGGCGATCTGTGCCCGCATCCGGCGGAATCTCGGCAGCGAGAGCGCTCTGCATGCAGAGCCGCGACCTTCAAAGTGCGATTGACGGCTTCGACCGGTTGATGCACGCACTTCGACCGATGCGGAACTGGGATCATCACTTCTCAGCAGGCCCGTCGCCCTGTTCTTCGCCCTCGTCTTTGCCGGGCTGTTGTGCCGGTTGCTGTTCGGGTGCGATCGACGTTTTCGTCGGCTTTTCAAGCGTGAGAGGAAACGTCTGTTCTTCGTCGCCGCGTTTGATCGTCACGTCGACCTTTTCCTCGGCGTACTTCGGCCCGAGCGCCTGCAGAACCTGAGCCAGACGACTGACGGGGCGGCCGTCGACGGCGACGATCACGTCGCCTTTTTTCAGGCCCGCTTCGGCGGCCGGCGAGTCGTCGCGCACCTGATCCACGACCGGCTGCGCGAACAGCTCGCCGGGCTTCGTCGTCACGACGCCGAGCGTTCCGCGATATAGGTCGTCGCCGGCGGCGAGTCGTTCGGCGGAAACGCGAACCTGGTCGAACGGAACGGCGAAGCCGATGCCCGAGTCGTACCACTCGGCCCCGGCCATGACCTCGTCGCTGGTCATCGACAGCGGCACGATCACACCCAGGACTCGTCCGTGGACGTCGACGAGCGGCCCGCCGTAATTGAACGGTGAAGTCTTCGCGTCGGTCTGCAGCGCCTTGCCCCAGATGCGGTTTTTCGCACTGAGGATGCCGGGGGAGACGTTCGGCGTCGCGACGTCGAATACCTTGCCGACCGCGAGCGTCCAGTGACCGACCTTGACCTCGTCGAGCGGGGCTGGTTCGGCGACAGGCAGACCTTCCGCGTCGATCGTCAACAGCGTGAGCATCCGGCTGAAGTCGGTCGCGACGATCTTCGCGTCGAACTGCCGCCCGTCAGCGAGTTTGACGACGACGGCGGCCGGCTTCGCTGCAAAACTGAACGCACTGGTGATGATCGAACCGTCATCGGACAGGATCACGCCGGTCGTCGGCCCGGTTCCCGTCAACGTGTCCCCGACGCGATCGAGGCCGCCGAACGTCTGAATCTGCACGACCGACGGCGCGACCCTGGCCGCCGCGTCTTTGAACGCTTGCTGCTCCTGGAGTTCCAGCGGCTCCTGAGCCGTTGCGAAATGCGGAGCGATGCAGATCAGTGCGAGTATGCAGCTCAGTGCGAGTATGCAGCTCAGTGCGAGTATTAGGTATCGCGACATTCGATGAGGATTCCGGGTGGGAAGCGAGCGGCACTAATTGCGAACAAGCTCCAGTGTCGTCCAAAGACTCGGGTCGTGATCGGTCGGAAACTCGTCGCCGACGGTCAGCGAGCGATCGCCCTGCATCGAGTCTTTCACGACGGCGTGAAAGCCGAGTCGCGGCGAGTTTTCGGGATCATAGCCGTGCAGCACTTCGGCGGGGAACCAGACTTCGATGCGATAGCTCCTCGCCGTCACGTCGCTCGCCAGCTTGACGGTGGAGAGATCCGCCGGCGGCGAGACGTCTTTCGCTCGCGGGATCTCGACGGACATCACGGCAGGTTTCGCCGACTTTCCACGGCCGACGGCGGGCAGAATCGCGAAGCGGTGACTGAACCGGCTTGCACGGTGAGCGCCTTGAGCGTTCCGGGTGTCGATCCAGACGTGCAGTCCGTCGCCTTCCGCCGGGGCGTCGGTGCGGGCGAACGGTGCCGATGCGATTCGTTCGACCACGGCCGAGACCCCGAACCCGGTTTCATTCCAGGCGACTCGCAGAATGACTTCCGGAAGAACGACGCTCGTCGCTGTCTGATCCAACGCCGAAAACAACGGCAGAGGCTCCAGATCGTCGCCCACGGGCCACCGACCGCGTTTCGGGCGGCCGGGAGAATAGGCGACAGGAACCGCGAATCGGAAGAGAAACGCGTGGGGAAGAAGGTCCATGTAAGAGGTGGTCTGGTGGTCTGGTGTCTGGTGTCATTGGTTCTGAATGCCTGACCTGACACTAGGTACCAGACACCAGTCGTTATCATACGGCGATGAGCGTCATCGCGGAAAGTCGTCCCTACGTCGGTCGCCGGGCCGGTGGTGTCCTTCGAGTCACCGGGGCGCGGACACACAATTTGCAGAACGTGACCGTCGAGATCCCGCGAGATCGTCTCGTCGTGCTCACCGGCGTCAGCGGCAGCGGCAAAAGCTCGCTGGCCTATGACACGATCTTTGCCGAAGGGCAGCGGCGATATCTCGAAAGCGTTTCGAACTACTCGCGGTCCTTCATCGAGCAGCTCGAACGACCGGACGTCGATCGCGTCGAGGGTTTGCCGCCGACGCTCAGCGTGGGACAACATTCTGGCAGCGTACGCGCCCGCAGCACGCTGGCGACCACGACCGAGATCTATGATTTCCTGCGCCTGATTTATGCGCGCGCCGGCGTCGCTCACAGCCCGGCGACAGGAGCACGAGTCGAGCGCCAAAGCGTCGACCAGATCGTCGAGGCCTTGCTGCGAATCGGCGACCGCGCCAAGGTGATGATCCTCGCCCCGATCGTTCGCGGTCGCAAAGGAGAGCACCTTGCCGTCTTCGAAAAGATCGCCAAAGACGGTTTCGTGCGCGCCCGAGCCGACGGCGAGGTCGTGGAGACCTCCGAGCCGCCGCAACTTGCGAAAACGAAGCTGCATACCATCGAAGCCGTCGTCGACCGGCTCGTCATCAAAGACGGCGTGCGACCGAGACTTCGCGAGTCGATCGAATTGGCCCTGAAACTCGGCGACGGGCTGTGCATCGTCAGTCAAGCCGACGGCGAATCATGGCACGATCGCACATTCAGCGAACGCTTCGTCTGTCCCGACACAGGCGTAAGCTTTCCGCCGCTCGAACCGCGGTCGTTCAGCTTCAACAGCCCGTACGGAGCCTGCCCCGCATGCGAAGGGCTGAGTGTGACGAGGAGTCAGAAGGCAGGTGACGGAAGTCAGACAAGTTCCGCGGCGATCAGCGAGAACGCGTCGAGATGCCCGGCGTGCGACGGCGAGCGACTGAACCCGTTCAGCCGGCTCGTGACGCTCGACGGCGTGCGATTGCCCGAACTGACCGCGATGCCTGTCTCGGAATCGCTCGCCTGGTGTGAGAGGCTTCTGAGAGTTGTTGTCGGAGTGGCCGGGGGCGACGCGATCACGCCGGACACGGCGTCGATGCCGGAGGCGCGTCGTCCCCAGCCACCCGACATTCCCCGTCACGCCGCGCTCGACGTCACGCTCGAAGGACGGCTCGCCCTGGCGAAGGCGCTGCCTGACGTGCTCAACCGGCTGCGGTATCTCGAACGGGTGGGACTCGGTTATCTGACGCTCGACCGCCCGACGAAGTCGCTCTCGGGTGGTGAGTTCCAGCGGGCGCAACTGTCGAGTTGCCTGGGTTCGGGGTTGATCGGCGTCTGTTACATCCTCGACGAGCCGACGATCGGACTGCACCCGCGCGACATCGGGCGACTGATTGACACCCTGCACGATCTGCGAGACGCCGGAAACAGCGTGCTCGTCGTCGAACATGATCTCGCCGTGATTCGCGCCGCCGATCATCTGATCGATCTTGGTCCCGGCGCGGGCGTCGAAGGCGGCCGCGTCGTCGCTCAGGGCACGCCGGCGGAAGTCGCCCTGGTTTCCGACTCTCCGACAGGCCCCTACCTGGCGAGCGGGGGGCGTCAGCCCTCCGAGAAAGACCATCAAAAGACAATCGCAAATTCTCGGAGGGCTGACGC
>JBAQZJ010000207.1:0-15284 GCA_049790855.1 Planctomycetaceae bacterium
CCAGAGGACGGCCGGGGAACCCGATGTTTGTGAGACTCGTGCGCCAAGACGCACGACCGCCGCAGGAGCGACGGCCCGATTACTCGTCTTCCTCGAGCTGGAATTCCTCAACTTGAGACAGATCCGACGGCCCGGTCTGCCCGGGTCCGTGATCGTAACGATCTTCCGTGTGCCAAAGAGGAAGCCCTGCGGCATACCGCGCCGCAAGCATCAACACCTTTTCCTCTGAGCCTGGCTTGGCGTCCGTCGGCTGGGCCGGATCATGGCCCAGTGCCAGGTTGTCCACGTCGTCGAAAAAACCGCCGTACTCGTCACCCAGTTCGGCTGTCAATTCCTCATCCGTCGGCTCCAGGTCTGAATCGTAAGCGAACGACATTCCGACCTACTCCTGAACAACGAGTCAAATAGAACCAATGTGCAATACGGGCGTGCAGAGAAGCCCTGAAATCTCGATCCTTCGGCATCCACAAGCGATCAGGCGAACACCCGCCGAACGGCGGGACGGCACACGGCAGAGATCAGTGGCGAAGCCTGAGCAAAAGAATCATGCGTGCTGAAGGACGGCAAACGGACTGCACTCCGTCATTCCTATCGGGGATTCTTCTGATATTCATTGGGAAAGTCAACAAAAATTTCAGATTCTTACGGAGTCTTTCCCAATGAACCGCCGCACCGCGACGATGTTGGGCATCGCGGTCTCCCACCGAAGACCCTTCGATCCGGCTCGATGGACGTGTCAGCGCACAGGCCGGCGCACCCGGTAGCGTTTCAGTTTCCGATCGAGCGTCGATCGCTCGATGCCGAGAATCTGTGCGGCTCGCGACTTGTTCCAGTCGGTGTGCTCGAGCGTCGCCAGAATGTGGTCTCGCTCGAGCGTTTCCAGCGACGATTCGCGGAATTCGGCACCGATGGACATGGGCATGGCGGGTGCTGCAAGGCCGATTTCTCCGCCGAGACGCGACAGCCGGAGATCCGCGGCATCGATTCGCTCGCCGCGTGAAAGGATGACGGCGCGCTCGATTGCGTTCTGCAATTCCCGCACGTTGCCGGGCCAATCGTGGCTCCGAAGGATGTCGAGTGCATCGCGTGTGAATCCGCCGAGCGAACGTCCCGCCTTGGCGACGAACTTGCGCCGGAAATGCTCGGCGAGCAGTTCCACGTCGCCCGGCCTGCTGCGTAACGGCTCGACGGTCAGGACGACGACGTGCAGGCGGAAATACAGGTCTCGCCGGAACGTTCCCTCTTCGACCGCCTCTTCGAGATCGCGATTGGTGGCCGCCACGACGCGGACGTCGGTCCGGATCGACTGGCTGCCCCCGACTCGCTCGAACGGGTGGCCTTCCAGGACTCGCAGAAACTTCGACTGGATCGCGAGACTCATCTCGCCGACTTCGTCGAGGAACAACGTCCCTTTATCGGCCGCTTCGAATTTGCCGATCTTTCGCGCCGTCGCACCGGTGAACGAGCCCTTTTCGTGCCCGAACAACTCGCTTTCGAGAATGCTCTCGGTCAACGCGGCGCAGTTCATGCAGACGAAGGGTTCGCCGCGTCGACGACTGTTCAAATGGATCGCGCGAGCGACAAGCTCCTTGCCGACCCCGCTCTCGCCGCGGATCAGCACCGTCGCGTCGGTCGGGGCGACATGGGCGATGTCATTCCGGAGCGCTTCGACCGCGGCGCTGCGGCCGACCAGCTCCGATTCGATCTGCAGTTGCTGGCGAAGGTTCTGGTTCTCGATTTCGGCCCGGTCGAGGTGGTCGGCCAGCGCCTGGCGCCGATGGAGGTTCTCGATCGCGATGCCCAACTGGTCGGCGACGGCCAGCGTGAACTCGAGGTCGTCGACGTCCAGCGGGTTGTCCGGATTCGTCGAATAAAGATGAATCAATCCGTTGACGCGACCGTCGTGCCGCGTCGGCGCACAAATGATGCTGCGTGCCCGTAACTGCCCCAGACTGTCGCGCGAGGCCAGACGCGCATCATCCGCGACGTCGTTGCCGAGCACCGCTTCTCCCGACTCCAGCACGGCTGCCGAGAGATAATCCGACACCCGGTCGTAGGCGGCATCGGTCGGCGCCCGAAAGGCCGCGACGTTCAGATCCTGCGACTGATCGGTCCCCAGCGGCAGCAGCAGGACCGCACCGATGTCCGCTGGTGTCGATTCGAGCAGAGCATCGAGCACGATGCCGCAGACGGGGCCGATCTGGTCGAAGCGGCCCATTTCGAGCGCGAGCCGGTAGAGGGCCGCCAATTCGCGGCCGACGCGATCACGGACCCCCGCATCTCGTCGAGCCAGCCCGCCGTAGCGGGTCTCGCGACGCCGATGCAGAATTTCGGGACCGTGGGTCGTCGCCTCGGTTCGCCCTGTCGTGGTCGACGTGTTCGTATCGCGATCGAGCGGCTCTTCTTCGAGTTCGAGCGGTTTTGAAATGTCGAACGTGAAGATCAGCTCGCAGCCGCCGATGCGAATCCGGTCACCGTCCGTCAGCGGTTCATCGCCGAGGACCGGCTTTCGCCCGAGCTGCGTTCCGTTGCGACTGCTGAGATCGCGAACGACCCATTCGTCCCCTGCGAGGAAGACCTCGCAATGGTTCCGGCTGCAGATGTCGTCGCGAAGCACGATCCGGTTCGTCGCCGCGCGGCCGATGGTCGTCACCTGGCCCGGTGTCAAACGGAACACGTCGCGCCAGCTGTTGCCGTCGCGGAGAATGAGATAGGCGGCACGAGGATCGGTTTCCCCGGACGGCCAGGATTCGGGCCGCATATCGCTCCAGGACGCCGGACGGTCTCGGGTCGCCTGCTCCGACGCACGAGGCCCGGTCACGGTGCCCGGCAGATCGGTCTCCGGCCCTCGAGAAGCAGACTGAGTCGACAGCGTACCCCCGCGAGATTCCAAAGGGCAAGAGTCTGGGTTTCGTTCGGAGAATCGGGCTTGGCGGTTGCTTATGCGTCGTTTCTTGATTTGGCCTGCTCGAAAAGTCATTCTGGCGACACAAAATGCGGCTCGTCGGTCAGGCCGCGACACCTCGCGGAAGGAATCGAATGAACATTTCGACTCGCCTCGTCGGTCGCTGGGCGGCAATGATCGTCGTGCTGGTGGGGTCTGCGGCGGCCTTTGCCGACGACTGGACGCGATTTCGCGGACCGCACGGTGCCGGCATCGCAATCGCCGCAGCGCTGCCCGTCGAATGGACAGCGGAAGACCAGGCGTGGGAGACGCTGCTGCCCGGCGTTGGGCATTCCTCGGCGGTCGTCCACGGCGACCGCGTGTTCGTCACGTCCGCGAACGAAGACGGAACCTCCCGGCAGTTGCACTGCCTGAACGCCGGGACCGGGGAAATTCTCTGGACCCGTTCCCTGCCCCTGCGAACCGACAAGTTGCACGCCAAGAACAGCTTCGCGTCGGGCACTCCCGCCCTGAGCGACGATCTGGCGGTCGTCGCGTTCGCCGACGACGAACGGTTCGTGGTCGCCGCCTATCACCATGACGGTACGCCGGCGTGGAACAAAGACCTCGGGCCGTTCGACAGTCCGCATGGTCACGGGGCGTCGCCGATCATCTGGCGCGATCTCGTGATCGTTCCCAACGACCAGGACGGCGACAGCTCGCTCGTCGCTCTCGACCTCGCCAGCGGCGACGTCGCCTGGAAGTCGTCGCGGCCGTCGGGAGACACCTCGTACAGCACGCCGTTCGTGCTCGAGGTCGACGGGAAAGCGCCGCAGTTGATCGCCAGTTGCAACGCGATGGGCGTGACGAGTCTCGACCCGTCGACCGGAACTCTCAACTGGCAGTCGGGCAAGCTGCCGCAACGCACCGTGTGTTCGCCCGTTTTCGCCGACGGTGTGATCGTGCAATCCTGCGGTCAGGGCGGTCGCGGCACGCTGCTGGTGGGCATCGACCCCTTCGCCACGAGCGACGACGATCGACTCGTGTTCGAAGAGAAGAAGCTGCTTCCCTATGTGCCGACGCCAATCGCCTTCGACGGGCATCTCTACCTGTGGAACGACAACGGGGTCGTCGTCTGCGTCGATTGCAAAACGCACAAACCCGTCTGGACCGAGCGAATCGGCGGGAACTTCAGCGCCTCGCCGGTCTGCGTGAACGGCAACCTGTACGCGGTCAGTGAGGACGGCGAAGTGATCGTCGTTCGCGCCTCGCCCGAATTCGAGCTGCTCGGCCGGTCGTCACTCGGTGATCGAAGCCAGGCGACGCCCGCGGTCGCCGACGGCAAAATGTTTTTCCGGACGTTTCATAAGGTGATCTGCCTCGCCCCCGCCGGGGCGAAGTGATCGTTCATTCAGTTTCTTAGCGCAATGGGTTAAGCCCCAGGGCCAGGGGCCGGAGGATCTCTGATGTCGGAATGGCCTGGCGGCTCGTGCCCGCAATGCGGCGAAGAGATGCCGCCCCGCGTCGTCCATTGTCGAAACTGTCGTCTGTTGCTGAACACCGACCTCGACGACGATACGGTCGTCGAGCCGGTCTTCGTGCCCCTCCGCGAAATCGCCGCGGCCGCCACGGCCGAACCCAGTGCGATTTACGAAGACTGCCCGGCGTGCGGTCGCGAACTCAAGGCCAGCCGGAAGTACGAGGGCAAGGTCGTCCGGTGCAAGCATTGCAGCGCCGGCTTCACGCTGGGAAGCCGGCTCGGACCGCAATCCGGGCCGAAAGCCTACTGCGCCGGCTGCCCGCATTGCCGACGCGAACTGCGAATCGCCGCCAAGTACATCGACCAGCGAGTCGCCTGCAAGTTCTGCGGCGGAGAAATCGAGTTCCGCGGCGTGACCTCGGCGCAGCGTTAGCGCGATCGTCACCCGCCTTCGCCCCGGCAGGCCCGCCAAACGATCAGTCGCCGAATGCCGCGTCGAAGGCGCGGCCCGATCGCTCGAAGTCGACGTTCTTGCAGAATTGGCAGGCTTCGCGGGCACCATGTTTGCGGTCCATGCCCATGTCTTCCCATTCGACGCTCAACGGGCCTTTGTAGCCGATGTCGTTAAGAGCGCGGATGATCTCCTCGAACCGCACGCTGCCGCGACCGACGCTGCGGAAATCCCACCCGCGGCGGCTGTCGCCGAACGACAGGTGGCTCGCCAGGATGCCGCTGCGACCGTTGAGCGTCACGCTCGCGTCCTTCATGTGGACGTGGTAGATGCGGTCGGGGAACTCGCGGATGAACTCGACCGGGTCGACGCCCTGCCACAAGAGGTGGCTCGGGTCGAAGTTGAAGCCGAACTCCTCGCGGCCGTCGAGTGCCTCGAGCGCCCGCCTCGCCGAATGAATGTCGAAGGCGATCTCGGTCGGGTGAACCTCCAGCGCGAACTTGACGCCGCACTCCTGGAACACGTCAAGAATCGGGTTCCAGCGTTCGGCGAGCCGTTCGAAGCCGCGATCGATCATCCGTTTCGGCGTCGGCGGAAAATCGTACAGCAGATGCCAGATGCTCGACCCCGTGAAGCCGTTGACGACCTCGACGCCGAGCTTCTGCGCGGCACGGGCCGTGTTCTTCATCTCGTCGGCGGCCCGCTCGTTGACGCCGTCGGGGTCGCCGTCGCCCCAGACGTATTCCGGCAGAATCGACTTGTGCCGCTCGTCGATGTTGTCGAGCACCGCCTGACCGACGAGGTGATTGCTGATCGCGAACAGCTTCAGGTCGTGGCGGTCGAGCAGATCGCGTTTCTTGGCGCAGTAGGTGTCGTCGGAGAGTGCCTTGTCGACCTCGAAGTGATCGCCCCAGCAGGCCAGTTCCAGCCCGTCGTAGCCGAACCCGTCCTCGGTCCTCCCGGCCATCCGACAGAGTTCATCGAGCGACAGGTCGGCCCACTGGCCGGTGAACAGCGTGACGGGGCGCGCCATTCGCGTTCCTTTCTCAAATCATCGACGACAATCGGGGGGGACAACGCCGCGAAACGCGGCAAAAGACTCGCGCCGCTCACGTTAGAACGACCGTGGGGTGTTGTCAACGAACGGGGAAACGGGGCGTGCTTTGGAGGGTCGGATTCGCATGCGCTCGACTCATCCTCTAATCTCGACGCGGGAACGGTGCCGTCGTAGCGTAGAATATAGTGGACCGAACCGGAGTCTCTGGTCATGGCAACGAGTCGCACAACCTTCCTCGCGTGCCTGATGGCGTTGACCGGCTGCGGGCGCGGCGAGTTCACCATGTCGGCCGATCAGCAGGCGATCCTGCGAGACGCCGATCAGATCGCGTTGCTCTCGCTGCAGCCGGGAAGCCTCGGTAACGAACCGGCCGACGGTTTTCACGGCTATGAGGTTCTTGGCAGAGCGACATTGAAAGGGGCCGAGCGGGCAAGGATCGTCGGAGCGTTCCTTGACGCCGCGGACGAGAGCGACGGGACCGTCGCCGCCTGCTTCGAGCCGAGGCACGGCATCCGGGCGATCCGGGATCGCGAGACGGTCGACTTCGTGATCTGCTTCGAGTGCCTTCAGGTCGCCGTTTACGCCGGAGACGAAGAGGCGGGATACTTCACCATCACGGACACGCCGCTGCCGGTGTTCAATGAAACGCTGAGGGACGCGGGGATTCCCGTGGCGCCCTCATTTCTCTTGGGAACCGATTCGCACGCCGACGAATCGATCGAAACCGAGTGACGTCGTACATCGACTCGCCTACACCGATGGGGCACATCAGGTTTGTAGTAACCGCCTTCAGGCGGTTTCACGGTCTCCGGGGCGATCCCTTGCGAGGACGCCGGGTGCCACTGGCGTTTCGCTAGTGCGAACGTTCTTGTGGGTTGCCGCGGCGGAATGCGCCGGGTGCCACTGGCGTGTCGCCAGTGCGTGCAGCCTTCGGCGTTCGATCATCTTGCGGACGCTACGGAAACCGAATCGATGCGCTCCGTGTGGACCGGCCTGTTTCAGGAACGCACAATCACGTTCGCACTGGCGACACGCCAGTGGCACCCGGCGAGGACCGGTCGTTGGCGGTCGCAAGACCCGAGCGGCCTGGAACCGAATGTGAACCCGTACCGCTACGTCGGCAACGGGCCGGGGAACTGGGTTGACCCTTTTGGGTTGGAAGCGTATCCGGGTGGGGGCTGGAATCCCGGCAACTGGATGCGCGGATTGTACACGGGTGATGCCTCGGCGCCCGACGATGTGTACAATGCCGCCCTTGACGCAGCCGGCCAGTCCTATGCGGGCAATTCCGGAAACGCGCATTCGGTGTTGCGGACGCTCGATCACTGGGAACCGACTGGAGCAACTGGGCTGACCGAGGCCGTACTGACGGGCATTGAGGGAGACGAACTCGCCGCGGCGCGAGCCAACGTCAATCCCTGCCTGGCGAAGATCGAAGCCGGCAGCGCGCAGGCAAGCCAGGCGGTCGCCGTCTTCAAAGCCCTCAAGGATGCGAAGAAGGGAGTTATCGATACGTGTCTGGGCGCACGGCGCGACCCCAAGACCGGTCGATTTATAAGCGATCCCAACAATCCGCCGTCACCCTATCAGTTCACGGATTCAGATCGCCGAAAGAAATGGCGAGATTTGGTCGAAGATCCTAATTCGCCATTGACGGATGCACAGCGCGACGAGATCATTAATCGTGGTTATCGAGGTCCTCAACGAGTCAATGAGTACGGCGAGCTCGAGACCCTGGAGCTTTCACACGAGCCAATCCCTCTTCGAGACGGTGGCAAAGACGTTGTTCCTCGTTGGCCTGCCGATCATGCCGCAGTTGATCCGCACCGACAACTGAAACAACGCTGAGAATATCCAACATGTATGATTATGCTAAGAGCGGGCTGACGATCCAACAGGCCATGGTAGACCACGTTCGTAGGTTCCCGGACAAGACAGAACGCCCATATTATATTCTCTGGAACGACTACTTTGTTCAGACATCGGACGAATTAGAGGTGCCGAATTCCGGCATCGTGCGTGCAGAATTTGTGTCATCGAGTCTTTCTTTTCAGCAGGGGTTCGACATGAAGTTACACGGCCACTTCCTGCTTTCCGACGGACAAAAGGTTGCCACATTGAGAACGTGGAAAGACGACGATTACGAAGACGCAGTCGAGTACCATTTTGATAGCCTCGACAATGTGATGTATGTATGGAATGTTTGTCGAATCACATATCCGGAAGGACGTATTCTGGAGGAAAAATGGATTGACAATGCAGGGTTCTGGGTGGAGCGCTTGGCACCTTTAGATCGGGTGTATCATTGCAGTCACAGCATTGCTGCACCACCCGACTTCGAGTCGTTGGTATTTAGGTTAAAGGTGACGGTTGCTGGCTGAGTGACTCGTAAGGAGCGAAATTCGATTTATTGTGAAGGTGAGAATGTCAAATTGCGCCGGGTGCCACTGGAAAGCGAGCGACTTTGGGTGCCACTGGCGTATCGCCAGTGCGAACGTTCTTGTGCGTTGCCACGGCGGAATGCGCTGAGGAATCTTGATGGTTCAACGGTCGTTCGCAAGGCCGGCTGGATGCTCAAGCTTGCTCGCAAGCGTCAAGGGGCGGCTGAACGCCGAAGGTAGAACGCACTGGCGACACGCCAGTGGCACCCAACGCCTCACTTCGCAAGCTGGCCCTTCTGGAAGCGACGCACTCCGATTCTGCCCTCCCCTGGTCGTCCGGTTCGGCGATGGCGACGATCTCGCTGTAGGAGGCGGCTTCGCCGTCGCCGAGAGCGACTGCGACGTGTTTGCGCTCACGGCGTCGCCGGCTCGGCGAGCGGCTCCGGTCCGTCGGTGCGGGCGGGCGGCAGTGGATCGCCGGTCGGGGTCAGGACGAATCGGGCATCGGGAATGGCGATCGTGATCGCGCCCGTACCGTCGCCGATAAGCGCCTCGAACGGCAGGAACGGCCGTTCGCGGTTCTGTTCGACGAGCAGCCGCCCCGTGCGGACGTCGAGGACGGCCGCGCGATTCGATTGCGGCTTGCCGGCCGCATGCACGGTCGTCGTCAGAAACAGAACGGGCAGTCCGTCGCACTGGTCCGGCGGGACAAGCGTGCGCGGCAACAAGGCCGACCAGAGCGTATTGCCGTCGGCGTCGAAGGCGTATGCCGGCCCGTCGACGCGGGTCATGTCTTGCCCACGCCTTCGCTCGCCCGGCTGTCCGTCTCGCCGCGTGAACACCAGCAGGCGTCCGAAATGCCGCATCGCCTGGAACTCGGTCGCCGGATGCGGGGCGATGCGGGCCGAGAGAACCGCCTGGCCGTCATCGAAGCCGATGACCTGCAATTTGCCCGTCGCCGGGTCGAGGACGGCGACTTCGCGTGTTCCGACGGAGGCGAATTTCGCGGTTTCCGGGAAGGACCACGACCAGACGTCGGTCTCTCGCGCGAGATCGCGACAGACGAGTTCACGACCGCTTTCGGTCGACTTCCAGGCGATGAGTCGCGTACCCAGCTTCTCGATCGGTTCGAGCGAGCCGATCGTTCGTGCCTGCTCGCTTTCGAGTTCCGATCCGTCGACGGTGCGCAGCACGAAGAACTCGCCCGCGCCGCGCGGCTGGAGCACGACGAACTCGCGGTCTCCCGAGATCTCGCAGCCGAGCGGAACTTTCGACCGTTGCCAGAACGTCTCGCCGGTCAGGGGGTCGGCCGCCACGATCGTGCTGCCCGCCTGGTACACGAGCTGTCCGGCGCCGGCGAAGCCGATCGGACCATGGTCGTCCTCGGACGAACGGCGCCCGAAATGCCGTCGATCGACCAGTTCACCAAATCGCCGGTCGACAAGCTCTCGCGACCAAAGCACATGCGGACCGTCGGAAGCCTGGAGATCGAGAACGATCAGCCTCGTCCCCGCAACGAATGCCAGAATATGCCGGCAGAAATGAGCCTGAGCCGCATGTGCATAGCGAAGTCGGGCGTCGGGGTCGTCGTCGGTCCGAACATCGACTTTCCAGCGAACGCGACCGACGCGATCGCGCGCCAGAAGATGTCGGCGTCCCGCGTCGATCTCGAACTTCCAACCGGCGAACTGTGCCGGGCGAGAACCGACGGCCGGCACCGCGAAGCGAGCGTCCACTTCGGTAAGTGGCCTGCCCGATTTGATTTCGTCGGGGATGTACTCGACACGATAGGCGACGTCGATGCGCGCGGTCGGCAAGCCGGCGTCGAGCCGGGCGGGCGCCGCGGAGTCATTCGAGGCCGGCAGTTCCTTGAAGCGGAGCAACGTCCGTTCATGCCGCAGCCGATCGCCCGCGGCTTCGTAACGTTCGGCGAGCAGCTTCAGGCCCGCTTCTGCGGCTTCCGTGGCGTGGAACAGACTGACGAATCGCTCGAGCAAAGCGGTGTCGGTCCCCGGCTCCAGTTCCCGCAACCGGTCGGCAAGCGACTCGTCCATCGCGCGGCGGTTGTCGGCATCGGCGTTCGCATACAGGTCGGCAATACGATTCCGTAGCGTGCGATCGGCTCTCACGGACGTCGTCGCGTCCATCTGTTCCATCGGCATCGCGGCGACGCCGCCGTCGCACAGACGAAGGTACATCCCGAAGGCGGCGAGTTCGTCGCCGGACTGTTCGAGTCCGTCGGCCAGCAGCCGAAGGCATTCCAGCCGTTGCTGAGGATGGTCGGCGAATGCGAGCAGGTCGTCTTCGTACTTCCGAAAGGCTTCAAAGTCGGTGCGCAGCCCCGAGAGCAAGCTTTCCGTCAGCAGCCGTTTCGCCCGCGGAATGTCCGCCGCTTCGACGGCGCTCCGCAAATCCGCCAGGCCGGCCTGCGTCACCCCGCGATGGAGACGATCTTCGCCACGCAGCGCCAATGCGGCGGGATCGACGCCTTCGGCGAGTCGTTCGCGCAGATCGGCTTCGAACTCCGACAGCTTGCGGAACCCGGCGATCATTCGCGTCGATTGCGACAGCAGCCTCCCGTCCGAGGCGATGAGGTTTCCCGGTTCGACGCCCTCTCCGACGGGCGACCGCCCCAGTTCCTGACCGGTGGCAAGTTGCAGCGTGACGATCTCGCCCGAGGCGAGGGGCAAATGATAGAGGTCGCCGCTGCGAACGCCGCGTCCGGCTGGTTCCGACTCGATCGGCTGTGCCCAGAGGCGGTCTCCCGTCGCGGCGTCGAGCGCTTCGACGGATCGTCGACCGATGACGATCGCCCTGCCGTCGTGTACGGCGGCGAGATACAGCATCGCTCCCCGGGGACGCTTCCACTGCAATCGGCCGTCGTGCAGATCGAGGCAATGCAGTTCGTCGGAATCGCGCGGCGTGACGTAAACCCGGCCGTCGGCGATCTGTGCCGCGGCATCGAGCCATCGGTCGACCTCGTCGTCCGGGGCGATCGACGGCGCGGACATCATGAACGGAACCGGACGACCGCGCCCCTGCCCTCCCAATCGCGTCTGAACGTTTCTCGGATACTGATATCCCCATTGCAGCAGCCGCTGCCCGAGATCGACGGCGACAATCGCACCGGAGCCTGTCGGGCAGACGAGCACGCCGTCGGAGAACGAGGGGCTGAGTCCTGAAAGCTTACGCAGCGGATCGGCGAAGATCGGCGAGTTCGCGGCAATCGGCGCTTCGGTACCGACGAGGCTCTGCGACCAGAGCATTCGATCGTCGTCATTGCGCGCCGCCGGGTTCAGGGCGATCAGCCGGATCTCGCCGTCCTCGTCCGCGAGGGCGTACAACCGTCCGCCCAGCGGCAACGGCGGTCCGAGGAAGAATCGACCGGACGTCCCCTCGTTCGGCGGGGGGCCGCCGAACGTCCAGGCGATGCGGCCTTCGGCCGCCAGTTCGTAAGCATAGAGGGTGTTGAAGAGGTCGGCTCCGATCGACCGGTTCCGCGGGCCTCCGTTCGGGGCACTGACCAGCCGGCCGGCGGTGCCGACGCCTTCGACCCCGTAGACGAACTTGCCGTCGGTCGAAAGCGTTCCGGTAGTGATGTTCCGCCACGCGTACTGAGCGACGTACTCTTCGAGAAACGATGCCCGCCCCGCTCCGCCCGCATTCCCGAAGGGATTCCCGGCCTGCATGAAAAGATTGATGCCGTCGAGCGCCCGGTCGAAGACGACGTCGTGCGGATGTTCCGTTCGCCAGAGAAACCGGCCGGTCGAAATATCGACGGCCTGAATGCTGTGCAGCGTGCGGAAGATCGCCGTCTCTCCGGCAACGACCGGTGAAAACGCCGGTTGAGTCAACTCGCCGGTCTCGTCGGCTACCGAGGTCACGAGATCGAGCGTCGCCGACAGTTTTTCCAACTTGGCGGCCTCGCGGGGATGATCCCACGGCGTCGGCGTGTCGAAGCGATACGACCATTCGACCCCGCCCGCGACGGTGACGGGATCGACGCCGGCCGCACGGTCGGGATCGCGGCCGAACATCGGCCACTCGGCGTCGTGCAGGGTCGGCGACTTGCCGCGTTCGCGCTCGATCCGGGCGAGAAACTCGTCGGCATTCTTCGCGGCCGGCATCGGAGCGCCGCCGAGAGCGATGTTCGCGTCGTTCCGCTCTGAAAGCCGGACCGCGGCTTGACGTGCCGCGTCGGGAAATCCCGCCTGCGACCATGCCAAGGCCGCGCGCAGCGACAACTGCGGTTCGAATCGTCCGCTCGCCGCGCCGGCCAGTTTCTCGAACAACACCGCCGCGTGTAGTGGTTCGCCGCGATCCTGCGCCCGAATCGCGAGCCGGTAGGTCGATTCGTAGCCCGCCTCCGTCTGAAAATAGCGGCGCGAAATTTCCTCGATGACCGCCCAATCGGTCGCCGCTATGGCGTCGTCGAGCCGCTTGCGGGCGGCGATGCCGTACTTCAACTCATAGATTCGCTGACCGTCGGGCGGCAATTCGGACAGCAGCGACAGCGCGCGTCCTTTCAGGCTGTAAAACGTTCCGTTGCCGTCACCGACCGGAGCGGCGGAATCCTGTTCGGCGTCGAGCACAGCCTGAAGCAGTTGGACCGCCTCGTCGAACGTCCGACTCTCGATGCGTTCTTCGGCAAGTCGCAGCCGTCGCAACGCGACACGGTCGTTGACGAAGAGATTCGGATTGTCCGGCTCCGCATTGTCCGCCGACTCTTCGGCGGCAGCGGGTGGAGGATCGGCGGGAGCCTGATGCGGCGGCGCGGCAGCGGATGCGGAACTGCACAGCGACAACGCGAGAGCGATTCCCAAGGCGCGCAACCACCCTGATCCTGCCGAAGATCGAAGGATACCGTCGGCTTCGGGCATCGCCGGTCACTCCTTGGCACTTCTTCGCGTCCGCTCCGGACGGATTGTCCTCCGGCACCGCCGTCGGCACTTCGCCCCGCGGCCTTCACCCTAACGGATCAACGCGGGAAGTCCATTCCGTGAAACCTTGACCGCCGCCTCGCGAGACCCGATGTGCGACCCGGAGATTCCCGGTCTACGAGTCGGTCTTTGCCCCGCTGCTCGCCGTCAGTTTGCGGACGACTTCGCGCACCGCTTTGCTGTCTTCGGCGGGTTTGACCTTCGTGTTCTTGTAGACGACTTTGCCGTCCGGTCCGATGACGAACGTCCAGCGGGCGGCGCGGACGCCGGTGGTAAGAGCGACTTTCTTGCCGTCGACCTCGGTGTTGAAGGTGCCGCCGGGCTTTGTCGGAACGCCGAATAGTTTGGCGACTTCGCCCTTTTCATCGGCGAGCAGCGTGAAATTCAGGTTGTGGGCCTTTTTGAAGAGGCGGTGATTCTCCGCCGAGTCGCCACTGACGCCGACGACTTCGACGCCGAGTTCCTTCAGTTCGCCCATGTCATCGCGGAAAGAGCAGGCTTGTGCCGTGCATCCGCCGGTCATGTCGGCGGGGTAGAAGTAGACCACCAGGATCTTTTCGCCGACGTGGTCGGCCGACTTCCACTCGTTCCCCTGGTCGTCGGTCGCCGTGAATTTCGGCACCGGTTCGCCGATCTCGACGCCCTTCGGGTCAGCCGCCGCCAGTGCCGCCAGTGCCGCAACAATCGCCAGGCTCACCTTCATCGTCGCACCTCGTGTTCGTTGTCAGTGACAATCGGATGAATTGACGTTATCCGCCGGAACGGCGTAAGTCAAAATCGGCCCGTAGCGGGTCGGGGTTCCGTTTGACGGCCCTTCAAAGGGCGGCTGGGTTCTCAGCAGCTGTTTTCAGAGCCGCGACCGTCAGTGAGCGTTTGTCGGCGCGGGTTGCCGCAGAAGCGCTCCCTGATGGTCGCGGCTCTGATCGTGGACGCGGAACACGCGAACGGCGCCGGGCACGCCGATAAACCGTGCGGTTCGGCGGGAGCCTCACCCTCTCATTTGAAAACAGCTTCACAAAGGGTGGTTGGAGCAGGAGGCGCTTTCACCGGATGCCCCAGACCGTGGAGACGCCGAAAGACCGTCACGCACTGGAGCAGGCTGCCCCAGCCGCCCCGACAACGACGACAAACCCTGCTCAACCCGCATCGCGGTCGCGTTGCCAGTAGGACTGTCGGAGCCGGGTGATTCGTTCGAGCGCCGGCTTCGCCGCACCGTCGTCCGTGACCAGCCCCGCGTGCGGAAAGCGATGCGCGATGCCGTCGCTGAAGTGCGTCCATTCGATGCCGGCGACCGACGATTTCGCCATCAGCGCGGGCAGGATCTCGACGAGCCATTCGGCCTGGGCCGGTTCGCCCCACGGCGATTTCCATTGGCAATCGGCGATCTCGATTTCCTTGTCGGCACGCGGGTCGCGACGGCCTTGCGAGGGGAAAGCCAGCGAGATCGTCAACGGAAGCCCGAACGACGCCCACAGGTCGACCAACCGCATGACTTCAAATCGGTCGCGGTAGTCGGAGCCGCCGGGACGATAACCGACCGCCAGTTCAAGCGTCACGCTCGAAAGACCGACTCCCGAGCGAACCAGCGCATCAACGAACTGCAACGGCGAGAGCCGGTGCCGGCCCTCCGCCTGATACTCTCCCCAAGGCCGATCGACACGCAGCGCCAGCTGCAACTCGTCGTCGGTCTGTTTGGCGACCTCGATCGCGCGGGCCGTCAAGGCGAGCCGGTGTTCCTCGTCCAGAGGCAGGCCGCCACCGGTGTTCGCTCGTGCGGCGATCTCCCACAGCCGGATTCGCCCGGCATAGCGGGTGATCGCCGTCTCGACGAAGTCCGAGACGAAGCACTGAAGACTGTAATAGTCGTTCCCCCACTCCCAGAGCCAATTCGGCAGACCGCCGGCGGCGAAGTCGAGCAGCGGCCCCGCGGTCACGACGAGGCGGTCGCTTTCGGCGAAGTCGACCTGTTCATCGGGCAGCGTCCATTCGTACTCGCCCTGATTTAGCTCGATGTTCCGCCATTCGATCGCCGCCGCCGTCGCCGTGAACGCCGTCGCAAACGGACGCTCCAGCGGTCCGCCCGGGCGGACC
>JBAQZJ010000208.1:0-3245 GCA_049790855.1 Planctomycetaceae bacterium
GTCATACCGCCCCAGCGAGGGGAAAAACGCGGTCGTCAACATGGGTCGAACCCTCCTTGCGGAGGACTCTCGCATGCAACTTGCAGACCACGCTGTTCAGTAGGTCAAGGGTTTTGGCGGAGGCTCGTGCTTCATTTTGGATTTGGGTGTTTATGCTGACCCGGAAGCGAATTGTGAGCTCTACCCGGACTATTTCATCGAAGCCTATAAGTGCTTGTGCGGTGAGATGTGCGATAATCATGGTGACAATAAGTCTCGGGAGAAATACTGGGGTAATCTCACCAGCAGCTGCTCGTTTCAGTATGGAGACATAGCGAAGAAGACATGCATATCGCTGTGAGGTTCGGTTCCGGCTGTGAGACGGCGAATGTCTAAAGCCGCAATTGATCGTTCGTCACTGTCTGTTGCTGCCGCCATTCTGGCCGTCCATGCGGGCCTTCTGTCCTGGACGGCCACACGACTTTCGCCAACGTGCGACGAGCCGGCCCACATCACCGCCGGTTTGAGTTACTGGCGGTTTGGATCGTTCGACCTGTATCGGGTCAATCCGCCGTTGACGCGGCTCGTCGCCGCCGTTCCCTTGCTCGACGGCTCTTACGAAGAGGACTGGCGATCGGTCGGTGATGGGCAAATCCTGCGGTCCGAATTTCGCCTTGGCGATGACTTTGCCGAGCGAAATGGACGCCGGTTCCAAGCCGCATGCATCGCGGCACGAAGGGCTTTGATTCCCTGCGTTGTTTTAGGCGGATGCGTCTGCTTCTGTTGGGCGCGAGAACTGTTCGGCCCGATCGCCGGCGTGGCAGCGGCCGGATTATGGGCCTTTTCGCCTGATATTCTGGGCCACGGTTCGCTTGTCACCCCGGATGCGACGGCCGCCGCAATGGGTGCCTTAGCGGGCTACACGTTCTGGCGGTGGCTGACGTCACCAGGCTGGATTGCAGCATTCACCGCCGGCGTTTGCCTCGGACTTGCATTGTTGACGAAATTCACCCTGCTCGTGCTGGTACCACTCTGGCCTGCGATGTGGCTTGTGTACCGAACGCCAACCGAACTGCAAATGCCGGCGCGGGCCTGGCTGCGACAACTGGGGCAACTCGTCGGAACGTTGCTGTTGGCCCTTTACATGATCCACGCCGGCTACGGATTTGAAGGAGGTTTTCGTCCGCTGGGAACGTTCACCTTCTACAGCGGTGCGTTAACGGGCCAGACCGGTCTACGTCCCGTTCAGGAACGAGCCGGGAATCGTTTTCGAGAAACGTCGCTCGGCAGCGTTCCCGTTCCCGTACCCGCGAATTATCTCGAAGGTCTCGATGTCCAGAAAGTCGACTTCGAACGGGGCGGCAACACGTATCTTGGCGGAAATACCCTCCCGGGCGGAATCTGGTACTGGTACATGTATGCGTTTGCGATGAAGGAACCGGCGGCGCTGTGGCTGCTGTTGGCGGCGTCGATCGGGTGGTGGTCAAGCAAAGTCAGACGAAGTCCGTTTGATGCGGCGCCATTCCCGACGACCGGCGGAAACGAACCGCAACCATGCTTTCGGACTACCGATCTGTTCGTTCTGCTGGTTCCTGCGGCAGCGGTGCTGGCCCTCGTCAGTTGGAACCATTCCCTATGCCATTATCGGTATGCAATTCCCGCACTTCCGTTCGTGTTCGTTCTCGCGGGAGGCGCGGTGAGTGCCGTTTCTCGAAAGCGGCCAGCGGCGAACCTGTTTATCGTCGGATCACTGATGTGGTATGCCGCGAGTAGTCTGGCGGTAACGCCGTTTTGGCTCTCCTATTTCAACGAGTTCGCGGGTGGCCCGACACACGGCTGGAAGCATCTTTCGGACAGCGCGCTTGACTGGGGTCAGGGGCTGGTTGAACTTCGGCAGTGGCATGACGAACATCCCGAGGCAAACCCGCTATGGCTCGCGTATCATGGCACAGTTGATCCACGCCTGATGGGCATCGCGTATCAAGTGCCGCCGGTGACACCCGAGGCTGGGTGGTACGCGATCAGTGCGAATTATTTTGCAGACGAGAGGGGGATCGTTACGGCCGATGGTCGCATGGCGAACGTGGCGACGGGCACTTATGCGTGGCTCCGCACGTTTGAACCGGTCTACCGCGCGGCCGACGTTATATACGTCTACCGCGTCACGCCGGCAGAGGCCGAACATGTGCGGCAATCGCGAGTAACGGCTGAGTGACGCTGACCGTCACGCCAGCCCGCTAACTTTAGTGTATTCGTGCTACTCGAGCGGCTTGGATACTCGATCATGATCTATCGCACGCCGGTCGAAGCCGCTATCGTGAAGCCGGAGGGTCGAGGATGATCTCGCTGCGATTCCTTCAGCCCACTCGCCGCCGTAGCTTCACCATCATCGAACTGCTCGTCGTCATCGGCGTGGTCGCGATTTTGTTGTCGCTGTTGCTGCCGGCGGTGCAAAGCGCTCGCGAATCCGCCCGGCGGACGCAGTGCCGCAACAACCTGCGGCAGCTCGCGCTGGCCGCGGCGAATCACGAAGCGCAGTTCGGCCGGTTGCCGGGCAACGGCTGGGGTTATCGCTGGGTCGGCGAGCCGGGACGCGGGACGGGGAAGGACCAGCCCGGCGGCTGGGCCTACAACCTGCTCGATTTTCTCGAACAGGAGCCGCTGCGGGACTTCGGCAAGGAGGAACCCGACTTGGTGAAGCGGGCCAGCCTGGCGCGGATGACCGAGACGACGCTCGCCGTCTTCCGCTGCCCGAGCCGGCCGGCGCCTCAACTCGGCCCGGCGGCGTTCGTCAATTCCCCCTTCAACGCCGACTGGCGGATTTACGTCGCCAAGACCGACTACGCCTGCTGCGAAGGCGACTTCATCACCGACACCCGCGCAGGGCCGGCGAGCCTCGACGACGTTTCAACCTACGCCGAATGGCGCGACACGACGAAGGCGACGGGCATTTGCTTTCAGCGAAGCGAAGTGCGGATGTCGCAGATCATCGACGGCGCGAGCCACACGTATCTCGTCGGTGAGAAGTACGTGAGCCGGGCCGGCTACGAGACCGCCGACGACCTGGGCCACGACCAGAGCCTTTACAGCGGCGTCGATCTCGACGTGAACCGCTGGGTGCTCGATACGCCGCTGCCCGATTCCGACTATTCCGATGTCCGCAGCTTCGGCAGCGCCCATCGGGAGGCGTGCCACATGGCCTTCTGCGACGGCAGCGTGCGTCCGATCAGCTACAAGATCGACGCCGAGACCCACCGCCGGCTGGG
>JBAQZJ010000209.1:0-21134 GCA_049790855.1 Planctomycetaceae bacterium
CGTTTGGGGGGAGTGCGTTTGGGCCGCACTGGTGAGCCGGGGCGTAAGCCGCCGGTCAGGCTCCAGGTCGTTCGTGTGATGTGTCAAGTGCTGCGAAAACGCCAGAGGCGATCTCGAAAGAGCGGAGTCGTGCAGCGTGGTCGAAAATCTGTGAGGTGGTGATGAACTCGTCGGCGTTCGTCGCCGCGAGCAGCGATTCCAGTTGCCGGCGGATCGTATCGGACGAGCCGACGAGAGACACTCGCGTCATGCGATCGACAGCCGCCTGTTCGACGGCGGTCCAGCGTTTGTCCATCGAATCGATCGGCGGCGGCAGCCGGTTCGGAGTATTGCGGATCAGGCTCAGAAACATCTGCTGGATCGACGTGAACAGGATCGCAGCGTCTGCATCAGTCTCTGCGGCGATGACATTCACACCGACCATGACATAGGGCCGGTCGAGCACCGCCGACGGCTGGAAGTGCGTGCGATAGAGATCCAGGGCGGCGAGCAGGTAGTCGGGGGCGAAGTGAGAAGCGAAGGCGAACGGCAATCCTAATGCTGCGGCCAGCCGGGCGCCGAAATCGCTGGAACCGAGCAGGTACAGAGGCACATCGACGCCTTCGCCGGGAATGGCGCGGACGCCGGTTCCCGGACCGCCGTGCTGGAAGAAACTCTGCAGTTCGCTCACCTGATCCGGGAAATCGTCACCGCCAAATTGCAGGTCACGCCGTAATGCACGGGCGGTCGGCATGTCGCCGCCGGGGGCGCGGCCGAGACCGAGGTCGATCCGGCCGGGATAGAGCAGTCCGAGGGTTCCGAACTGTTCGGCGATCACGAGCGGCGCGTGATTAGGAAGCATGATCCCACCCGCCCCGACACGGATTTTCGACGTTCCGCCGGCGACATGACCGATGAGGACGGCCGTAGCAGCGCTGGCGACGCCGGGAATATTGTGATGCTCGGCCAGCCAGAAACGATGATAGCCCCATTGCTCGACATGCCGGGCGAGATCGAGCGTCTCGCGAAACGAATCGGTCGCCGTGCCGCCCTGGCGGATCGGAGACAGGTCGAGAACCGAAAATCGGGGAGAATCGGATTGCTGCACGGGGATTCCTGACGGGGGATGCGGGGCGGCATGCCGGCCGGCTCGGCGCCTTGGGGGTATGTGATCGGCCCGTATGCCCAAGTGATCGTCTCCGGCGTCGGCTCCCAGACCACGATGCTGCCGTCGGCGCTTACGGTATATGACTTGCCGCCCGCTTGAACGGTCGCTGTGACAGACACGTCCTCTGCCTCGCTGCCGTCACTCTTTCCGTCGATCCAGTAAAAGCTGACGCCTGGGTCGTCGAGATCGGTGGCAATGAGCTTGGTGACGACCCCTTGCTGTAGACTGACCTCGTAGTTCTTGATCGCCTTCGGCTCATCGCCCGTCGAACCCGGAACCGTCCATTGTACGTTCTGAGCATTCTGATCGGTAACCGAAATCACGATTCCATCGCTCAGGAGCTTCATACCCAGGTTGACTTTCGCGCCGACGACGGTCTCGCCCGAGTTTGCGGTCACGTCGGTTCCGTTGTGGAAAATGCGCAGATCATAAACCCGGACCTCGACCTCCACGACATACGGATACGCCATCGCCAGTTGGCCGTCGAGCGTGTCGAACAGGTAGTAGGTGAAGACGTCCGTTCCGTGCCAGTCGGGGTCGCTCGGCGTGTAGGTGAACGCGCCGTCCGGCTGCAGGTCGACGGTGCCGTTCGCCCCGTCGGAAAGCTTGACCGGCTGCAAGCCCAGCCGCGGGCTGGCGTAAAACGCATCGGTTGCGAGGTCGGGGTCGGAGTCATTCGCCAGCACGCCGTCTTCGGCGCTGACTTCCAACGGGGCGTCGGCGATCGCTGAATAAGCGTCGTCCGCACCGGTCGGCGGCGCGTTCTCGTGCGTCAGCGTGACGGTCGCCGTGTTGCTCGTGCCACTGGGGCTGGTGATCTTGTAGCTGAACTGGTCGACGAGATCCCAGTCGTGCGGGGCGACGTACTCGACGATGCCGGTTTCGCCGAGGTGGAACGATTCGGCACCTTGCGGCGCAGTGACGATCACCGTCTTGGCACCGAGTTGGTTGTAGCCCGAGTCGTTGACCGTCACGTTGGCGATCGTCGTCGTATCGCGCTGGTGATCGACCTTGAACTCGTCCGCGACCGCCACCGGCGGATCGCCTCCTCCTCCGCCCGAGCCTGAGCCGCTGCCCGACCCTGAGCCCCCCCGCCGCTGCCCGAGCCGCTCAGCAGGCTCATGCCGCCGCTCGCCGACAAGACGGCGTCGTTCTCACCCGCCCCGGCGTCGCCGCCGTAGGAGTGGATGCCGCCGCCGTCTCCACCTCCGCCTCCGGCCGCCGCATCCTGTCCTCCGGCACCGCCTCCGCCGCCTTTCGGGGCGGTGTCGGGCGGCGGTTCCTGTTCAAGCGGGGCGGCGTCGGAGATGTTCGCGACCCGGCGGACGGGCGGCGGGGCGAGCACGTCGTCGAACAGGTCGCCGGTCAGGACGGCGTCGAGGTCGCCGGCGAGGCTCCGTCGGACGAGCGGCCCGCCGTCGAGTGCGTCAGACACGGCACTCCGGCTGCTCAAAGAAGCCGAGGTTTTCAAGACCGGCGGCGCGATGTCCGGCGGTTGTTCCGCGGGCGGCGGAAACGTCGCATCCGCTTCAGGGCGATCGGCGACGGCAGCGGAACCGTTCTCGCGCGTTCGCATCGCGTCACCCGGCGTGCCCCCCCCCCCCCACGTCGGGCGGGGAGAGCAATTCCGGCAGTCCCGAAAGTCCCAAGGCGGCGAAGGCGACGTCACCGAGGGCGATCCGCGGCTCCAGCCGTTCGAGGCCGGCGACGGTCGGTCCGGTTCGTCGTCGGCGGGTCGAGGCCCGCGGGCCGTTCATTGAACTCAACCAGTGCTCGAACCGCATCCGAATGGTCCCTTCGGGCTGGCGGCGAGGTGCGGCCCTGTGAGGCAGGAACCGTGAAAGGTACGTTGATGTTCGCCAACGGAAAGTGTGGTCGCAAACAAAAAATCGCCAACAGCTTGAGATTTTGAGAAGTTGACGTTTTGCGACAAGCAAAGCGGTGAACCTTGTTCCGCAGCCTGCCGGGCGTCAATGCGCAGGGCAAGGGTGACGCAGTGCCGGCGTCGCCGAGCGGCTTTCGCGCGATGGGGCGGGCGGGTACAAAAAGTGACCTGGATGACCGCGCTCCTTGTTTCGCGATTTGCCGATGGACGATCACGACGATTTCAATGCCGGCTTCACAGACCGGCTCGACGACGACTCGGCGCGGAATCGCCGGTTGTTCTTCTGGTTGCTGGCGGGGATGACCGCTGCCGGGGCGGTCGGCATCGCGTTATGCGTCGGCGTCGTCTGGCTGGCCCTGGAGCGGTTCGGCGAGATTCCTGTTCTCGGCGACTTCGCCATGGCCGAGATGCCGCCGCCGGTTCATGAAACGCCGGAGGAAAGGCGGGCCTGGGTGCAGGCCGCGTTCGCCGATCCGCCGCCGTTCGCCGTCGACCGCCGGCCGATCGACACCGTGTTCCGGCAGATCGCCGAGGCGTGTCAGGCCGACGACGCTGCGGCGTTTCGGCAACTCATCGATGCCGAGAGCTGCTGGCGCAGCATGAAAGAGAGCGGCCTGATTCGCTCGCTGACTCGCGGCGATGATCGCAGCTATGCCGAACAGGTCGTCGCGGCGATCGAAGTCCCCGCTCCTTACGAGCGGTTTCACATTCAAGCCGTGATGCCGGGGCGAAACCCGGATGAGGTCGTCGCCTACGTCTTCGCGTGGGAAGAGGCCTGGATTTCCGAGATGCGCTGGTGGCTCGTGAAGCGCGGATCGTCGTGGCGGGTGAGCGACTGGGAGTCGCTGCAAATCGGCAATCGTTTCAGCCGACGGAACGCCGCCTACGTCGCCGAAGTCGCCGGCATCAACGGCCACGAAGCCTCCGTGAATGCCGTGGCGAAGGCCGATGAAGCGATCGGCGAAAATCGCCGTCGCGACGCAGCCCGCGAATTGCACAAAGCCGCAGCCGCGAAAGTGCCCCAGCTTTTCGAGGCCGAGCACACGCTCGACATCGCGTTCGGATGGGCACGGGCCGGCCTGACCCTCTACGAGCACCGCGTCTACCGCGCGGCCTCCGACGATCACTTGCAGCGTGCGCCAGGATTGCTGCTCGGCTGGGCGATGACCGAAAGCTCCGCCGGCAACTTCGAGAAGTGTCTGGAACTGATCGATCGCTACGAGAACGCCGTCGGCGGTGGACCGAACGTCGATCGAACTCGCGGCGATGCGCTGTTCGCCCTCGGGCGATTCGAAGAAGCCGCCGATGCCTACGTCCGCCTTCTCGACGACCAGCCCGATGAAATTTCATTGCTCTCCGACCTCGCCCGCAGGCTGCCGCCGGAACGGTTTGACGCGCTGACGTCGGCGATCCGAAAACAGTCGGATCCGCTGGTCGCTTCGCTCACCGTCGCCGCATCGGTCGCCGACCGTCCCAAGGCGCTGGCGGCGATCGAAGCAGTTCTGAACGAGTCGCACCCCGAGTCCGGCGAGCTGTTTCTGATTCGCGGTGATCGCTTGAAGGCGGAAGGGGCGATCGACGATGCCGCGACGGCCTATCTCGCGGCCTACGACCGATTGCCGCCGTTCGACGAAGACAGCGACGAGCCGCCGCCGGCGATCCGCGACGACGCCGTCTCGCGGCTCGTGATGATGTTCTGCGAAGAGGATCGAGCGGCCGACGCTTACGACCGTGCGCCCGACAAGCAGCAGGCGTTCGAGGAGATCACCTATTACGACGACGAGTACGGTCTCGAACCGGGCCGGATGGACGAGGTCGCCGCCCGTCATCTGGCGGTCAATCCCGAAGATCCGGCGGCGCTGGTCTACGCCGCGCTGGCGGCAGCGCAAGAGGACGACGCCGATCGGGCGGTCGAGCTTCTGAAGCAGGCCGCGGCGCAGGAATCGGAGTTCTCGTACGGATATCAGATCGTACCGGTGCTGGTCGACGCCGGGCGGCTGGACGAGGCGCAGACCTGGGTTCGCGAGCATCCCGACGACGTGTATGCGTTCGACACTCTCGCCGAGCATCTGAACGAGGCCGGTGAATGGACGACCGTGCTCGAAATCGCGGACGCACTGAAAGGCGACGAGGAAAACGGGCAACTGACGATCGCCGTGCAGAAGGCGAAGGCGCTGGCGGCCCTCGATCGATACGGCGAGGCCGAGTCGCTGCTCGAGGCGACTTTTCGTCAGCTCGATGAAGAGTGGCAGCGGCCGAACCTGCTGGACCGCTGGTATGAAATCGCGACGGCCGCCGGGCGACCGCCGGAGCGGATCGCCGCACGCATCGGCGAGGAGGCTTTCCGGCAATTCACGTTGTCGGCCGTCCACGAACGGGATTATGAGACCGCGAAACGGCTGGAACGATCGTGGAAGCTTCACGGCGGCACGGCAATCGATTTGTTGCCGAGCACCGTGGCCCGCCTCTGGCAACAGAATGACCATGAGGCGATCGTGACGGCGGTTCGCGGCGCCAGAGTCGAGAATGCCGCATCGACCGAATCGGGGCCGGTCCTTCTCGAGCAATACGTCCGCAGCCTGATTCGGCTGAATCGGACCGACGACGCCCGGCAGGCCGCACTTCCGGCCTACGAGTCCACCGCCGACGCGACGTTATACGCCGTCGCCTGTGTTGCAGCGAAAGACTGGGATGCAGCCGCCGAAGCCGTCAGGGCGCTCGACGACTACGGCCGGAGCGGCCTGTTCGCCGACGACGATGCCGGACCGGTGATCGAAGACGCCGCCGCGTTCCGGAAGACGCTGCGGAGAGAGGTCGGCGACCTCGCCGGTGCCACGCGCGGCGTCCTGCTGCTGCACGATCCGATCGAGACGGATGTCGACGAACTGGCGCATCGTCTCGAGGAGCATTTCGGCGACGAGCGGAACGTCCAGATCGAACCGATCGAGCTGGAGTCGAACGCGAACGAGTCGCATCTGCTCATCCGGGACGGTGGTGCGAGCTGGATCGTCACGTTCGGCCGCGACAGTTATCTCTCAGAGCGGGCCACCGCAGATCCCGCGAGCGAAGTCCTGGCGTTGGCGATCGACGAACATGCCGGCTGGGTCGCGGTCGACGAGTGCGCCGGGTCTCGTCACGACAGACCGGTTGCTTATCCGATCGTTGCTGCCGTCGCCGACGTCGTCGCCGACGCAGAGCCTGTCGCCGTTCAACTTCACAGCGATGCGGGCGCTCACCTGATTCCGTGGTCGGAGGAACTTCCGGAACTGCTGATCGCCGAGGACGTCGTGCCTTCCAACCTCGCCGGCGCCGAGCTGTGGTGGCTGTTTCGCGAGACGGCCGACGAGGAACCGCCTCGCGGACTCGAGTGGTCGCTTCGCGAGCTTGCGTCGTCGTTCGCCCGGCGGAAGCCCGATGACGAGTTCACCGTCGAAGGTCTCGTGAGCTTTCCGCACGGCCGGCTGCCGATCCGGCTCGACGTCGAGCAGGTCGTCGTCTATCCGTATATGACGGAAGCCGCCGGGGCGCTCGTCTCTGAGCTACCCGACGGCTTCGCCGAGGCGATTGGACTGCACGCGGACGACCGAGTGACGCTCAGCGGCTGGAACCTCCGTGACTGGCGCGGGCCGGGACGACCCGATCAGCAGGCGGCTCCGACCGACGAGTGACCGGCCTTCGCGGAGGCCCACTGCTCGGCGGTGTAGAGGACTTCGCGGGCCTGCGAGCCGTTGAAGTCTCCGACGACGCCGTCTTCGGCCATGTAGTCGATCAGCCGTGCCGCACGGCCGTAACCGATGCCCAGCGCCCGCTGCAGCAGGCTTGTGCTGCCGCGCCCCTCGCGGACGACGACCTCGACGGCCTGGTCGTACAGGTCGTCGCGATCGCGGTTGTCGCCGGGACCGCCGCCTTTCGCCGCCGACGTGTTGAGGCGTGCCAGTTCGTCGCTGTACTGCGGTTCGCAATCGCTGAAGAACTCGATGACCCCGTCGACCTCGTCGCCGCTGGTGTAGGTGCCTTGGGCGCGGATCAGGTTGCTCGTTCCCGGAGCGAGGTAGAGCATGTCGCCGTTGCCGAGCAATCGCTCGGCGCCGTTCTCGTCGAGGACGACGCGGCTGTCGGTCTTGCTGGAGACCTGGAAGCTGATGCGGGCGGGCAGGTTCGACTTGATCAGGCCCGTGATCACGTCGACGGTCGGCTTCTGCGTCGCGAGCACGAGATGGATGCCGACCGCCCGCGATTTCTGCGCGAGGCGGATGATGTGCCCCTCGACGTCTTTGCCGCTCGTCATCATCATGTCGGCCATCTCGTCGGCGATGATGATGATGTACGGCATCCGCTCGGGCAGAGACTTGGCCTCCTCGTCGAGTTCCGACAACCCCATCCGATCGAGCCGCTCCGTCCGCGAGAGCTTGTTGTAGCTGTCAAGATGCCGGACGCCGCAACGGGCGAGCAGGTCGTAGCGCTCCTCCATCTTGTCGACGGCCCAGCCGAGCACCGCTTCGGCCTTCCTCATGTCGGTGATGACCGGATGCATGAGGTGCGGAATCCGCTTGTACGGGCTGAGCTCGACCATCTTCGGGTCGATCATCAGCATCCGCACGTCTTCCGGCGAACGAGTCATCAGCATCGACATGATCAACGTGTTCAGGCACACGCTCTTGCCGGTGCCCGTGCGTCCGGCGATCAGCAGATGCGGCATCTTCGTCAGGTCGACGACCAGCGGCCGTCCTGCGACGTCCTTACCCAGAAACAGCGGAATGCGATGCTTCTCGGAATCTGCGGGTGAAGACTCGATCAGTTCCCGCAGCCGGACCATGACCTGCTTCTCGTTGGGAACCTCGACGCCGACCGTGTTCTTGCCCGGAATCGGCGACACGACGCGAACCGCCGGCACTCGCAGGGCGATTGCGAGATCGTCGGCGAGTGCCGAGACCTTCGACACCCGCAGACCCTTTTCGAGGTTCAACTCGAATTGCGTGACGACCGGCCCCGTGTCGACTTCCGACACAGTCACGTTCAGTCCGAACTCGTGGAACGTCCGCTCGAGCGTTTCGGCGGCGACCTGCGCCTTCCGGGCGAGCAGTTCGTACGGAAACTCTTCGGCGTCGTCGAGCAGATCGAGATCGGGAAGTTCGTGCGGGTCGGCAACTTCGGTCGACCGCGATGATGCGACGGCATGCGGACGCGGAACCGCGACCACCGGCGGATTCACCTTGATCGGACGAAACGGCATCACCTGCGGTGCGTCGGAATCGTCTTCCTCTTCGACGTCACCTGCGATTCGCAGTAGCGGCAGTGCCGGCTCCTCCTCATCTTCGTCGTCGCGATTCTCCTCCGGTTGAATCACCAGTTTCAGCACTGACGGTTCGTCGTCCTCGGTGCTTCGCTGTTTCCGAATGCGGCGTTCGCGCGATGCGGCTTCGAATTCATCGTCGGCGAGCGGCTCGTCCTTCGACGATGCTCGACGGCGCAGCAGACGTCGCACCGGTGCGAACGGAATCAGTGCGAGCCACACGACGAATCGAAGGATCCGCCACGCCAAACGGATCGGCCACAAGACGGCGCGCCCGATCGCGTGCAGAATCAAGACGTCGCCGGAAAGGACGGCACCGGCCACGAGTGCCGCGGTCACGATGATCAATCCGCCGGGCAGGGCGAATCGCTGATGCAGCATCGTTCCGATCGCGGCGCCGAAACGCCCCCCGCTGCCGGCGACCGGTGTCTGTCCGAGCGCCGGAGCCACGAGCGAGAAGCCCGCGCAGACGGCGGCCAGCGTGAGTCCCCAACCGACCGACCGGCACACCGGGTCGGTGCTTCCCGATCGTGCGAACAGGCGCAGGTCCAGCATGACCAGCGTGAACAGCAGGTAGTAGGCGCCGAAGCCGACCGCGGACAGAGCCTCGTGCGCCACGCGCGCACCGACCGGGCCGCACAGGTTTGCGATGTGATCGGAGGGCGGGAAAACGACGTCCCCCGGCGGGTCGGCCACGGCATAGCTCGCCAGGCTCGAGCCGACGAAGACCACGACCGCAAACAGCCCCAGCGCCGCGAGATCCAACCCCATTCGCCGAAAGTCGATCATATCCGTGCCACCGACCGGTTCCCTTGGGCCGGTGATGCAACCGGTCGCATCACCGGTGGACGGTCGTCGGCGCCTGGACCACGGCACGGGCCGGGCTGCATCGAGACTCCGGGCGCGAAGATCCGTCCGGGGGAAACTTAGCACGCTCCGGATACGAACGTTGCCGCGCGGATACGTCGGGCGCCGACTTTCGGCATCATCGAGGTCGGATTCTGGCGACGGCGCCGGTTCTAGCGGTCGGCATAGCGCTCGTGCAGCCAGGCGAGCAGACGGTCGGAGACCTCCGTCTTGGTGCCCGCCCAGGATTGGACGGCCGAACCGGCGTGCCCCAGCAGTTCGACCTGGTTCGACGCCGAGCCGATCGCCGCCGGGCCGTTCAGAACGATCCAGTCGCAGTTCTTGGCGCGAAGCTTTTGCAAGGCACGTTCGCGGGGGTTCTCGGCTTCGAGTGCGAAGCCGACGACCCAGCGTCCCGCCTTGGACAGGCCGAGTTCCGCAAGGACGTCGTCGGTTTCGATCATTTCGATCGTCACGGGTCCGCCGGTTTTGGCGATCTTGCCGCTGACCCTTCGCACCGGTCGATAGTCGCACACGGCTGCCGCCGCAATCACCCCGTCGCAGCCGGGAAACGAGGCGACGCAGACGTCGCGCATTTCTGCGGTCGTTTCAACCGCGTGAAATTCGCAACCCACCGGCGGCTTCAGGTCGACAGGCCCCGAAACGAGCACGACGTCGTGTCCCAGCCGCAACGCCGATTCGGCCAGCGCATAGCCCATCCGCCCGCTGCTGGCGTTCGAGAGATAGCGGACGTCGTCAAGATACTCGCGAGTCGGCCCGGCGGTGACGAGGATGCGCATCGCGTCGCCGTTATCCTTTCGCATCAACGAGCCGCTGCACGAATACGGCGTGTTCGGGTGTCGCCAGGCCGGCTTCGAGCGTGCTCGTCAACCGTGCGAGGTCTTCTTCGCGCACGGCGTGACCGTCTATCCACAGGCCGGGGAATTGGAATGACGTAAGGATGCCTTCCGGCCCGGCCGGCTGCTCGACGTCTTCCACGAGATTGAATCGAGCGAAAACTCCGTCGTCGACGATCCAGACGATGTATTCCTGAACGCCGTTGCGTGCATAGTCGCTCCGCTTCGCGTGAACGTCGATCGATCGGGTGCTATAGGCGACCTCGATGACTAACTCGGGCGCCCCGACAACGTACCGGCGATCGGGCGTCGTTTTCGATTGACCGCCGTGCTCCGGAAGGATCCGAAGAGCCAGGTCCGGCTGCGGCTCGCTTTCGTCGGCGAGTAGCACCGTGGCATTGTCGAGCGTCTGAACGCCCGGCGTCCGACTTTCATAACTCAGAAGCGCGTTGTGAAGGAATGAGTGAGGACGACTATGCAGCAGCGAGACCGGCGATGCCACGTAAACCGTCCCTCCGACCAGTTCGGCTTTGAAGTGGTCGGGCGTCTGCTCGTAGAGTCGGTGGAATTCCTCACGACTCATCCTGTCACCACTACGCAGCGCCGTCGGAGGCCCGATGCGGGCCGGCGGAACAGTCGAGTGGCGGGGTAACATCGTCGACATCGCAGCGTCCGATCGATCGAACGGCGGAAGATTCCGACTCGGTCCTATAATAACAGCAACTCGATCCGGTCGAGGATCTCCGCCGGCTCGGCCATGCGGCCGGGGCCGATCTGGCCGCAGCTCAGCCAGCCGGAACCGGGATCGACGAGATGGACGCCGTCTTCGCGAAGGCGTTCGATGTTGCGTTGAACGGCTGGTTTGGCCCACATGTCGGCGTTCATCGCCGGGGCGAACAGAGCGGGGCAGGTGATCGTCAGGGCAAGCGTGGACAGCAGATCGTCAGCATGCCCCTGCGCGACTTTGGCCAGGTAGTCGGCCGTCGCCGGAGCGACGACGAACAACTCCGCCCGTCGGGCAAGGCCGATGTGCTCGCCCTGGAAATGCTCCTGCGGACGGAAACCGTCGCGGTGGACCGGACGGCTGGTCAGCGCCTCGAACGTCGTCGCACCGATGAAGTGCGTCGCTGCCTCGGTCAGCACGACCGTCACCCGCGCTCCCGCTTGCACGAGCCGACTGGTCAGATCGGCCGCCTTGTAGGCGGCGATGCCGCCCGTCACGCCCAGTAGGATTTCGCGACCTTCGAGAGTGCTCATGGTCTCATCACGCAAGTGAAGCCCACGGACTTCCGTCCGTGGGCTTCGACGATCGATCTCGCGCCGTCATCGCTCAAAGATCGGCAAGCGACGGACCGGCGTCTTCCGGCGACGGGCCGCCGTCGAGGACCGACGTCGCCGTTCGTTCGCGGACGGCTCCGGACGCATCCAGGTAAATCTTATCGTGCAGGATCTCGGCGACGACGACCTCCATCAGGTTTTTTGTCGGCAACTCGATCAGCGGTCGTGCTCCCCGATTCAGGGCGACCATCCGCTTCTGGATCAACGCCGACAGTTTGAACCGACCGCCGACCTTGTTGACGATCCGCTCTTCTTTGAAGGCATCAAGCATTTCGTTCCGCCTCTCGCCGTTGAAGGATGGCACCGATCTCGGCGACCGCCCGGTCGACGTCGTCGTTCACCACTTGAAATTCGTAGCGGTCTGCAAACCGCAGTTCTTCGCGCATCCGATCGAGTCGGCTGCGAATGGCCTCTTCCGTTTCCGTCCGCCGCTGACGCAGCCGCGATTCGTATTCCTCGATCGACGTCGCCTGCAGGAAGATCATCACGGCGTCATCGAACTGCCGTTTGATTTCCAGCGCTCCGCGAACGTCGATCTCCAGCAGGCACCAGACTCCCTGCCTCTGCGCCCGTTCGACCTCCGACCGCGGCGTTCCGTACCACGTTCCCGTCCCGAAGACTTCCGCCGTCTCGAGAAAACGGCCTTCCTCTCGCGTCTTCCGGAATTCCGCCGGCGAGAGGAAGTGATAGTCCCGTCCGTCCGTCTCGCCCGGTCGCGGCCGTCGTGTCGTCGCGGTCACGGCCTTGGCGATCGGAACGGCGACGGTTTCGATCAAACGCTTGACGACCGTGGTCTTACCCGTGCCGCTCGGGCCGGAAAGAACCACGATCCGCGGCCCGGCCGAGCCGATCGGTTGCCCGCCCGTCATCCACCGCCCCTTCGCCCGTCACTCTATGTTCTGAAGGATTTCCCGGATTTTTTCAACCGCCGCCTTCATTTCCACGACTCGATGCGCGATCGCGACGTTGTTCGCCTTCGACCCGATCGTGTTCACTTCGCGGAAAAGTTCCTGCGTCAGAAAATCCAGTTTACGCCCTTGGGACTGTTTGTCGTCAAGAAAGGCCCGAAACTGGCCGAGGTGCGACCGCAGGCGGGTGATCTCTTCGTTGATGTCCACACGGTCGGCGTACAGGCTGACCTCGCGGATGAGATCGGAATCGTTCAGCGTGGCATCGGCGTCTTTGATCAACTCGGCGACGCGCTCCCGCAGACGGTCGCGAAACTCGCGAACGACCGTCGGCGCCTGTTCCGCGACGGCATCGACTTCGGCTTCGATCAGGTTGAGATTGGCCCGAAGTTCGTCGGCCATCGCCGCGCCTTCCGACCGCCGAAACGAATTCAGAATGTGCAGCGCTTCCGTCACGGCCGCCTCGACGAGCGACCAGTCCGCCTCCGGCTCCATTCCGGCCTCGGGTCGCTCGGCAACGACGCCGGGCAGCGCGAGCAGGCCGTCGAGCGAGTTCAACGTCAGACCAAGCTGATTTGCCGACTCTTTCGCCTGATTCGCGAAGGCGGCGAGCGTCTCGTGATCGAGCCAGTACCGACCGGCCCCCGAAAGTCGCTCCAACCGCACTGTGACGTTGACGGTTCCGCGCGAAATCGTGGCGCGCACCAGCTTCTCGATATCGGCCTCGAACGCCGTATAGACGTCGGGCAGACGAATCGAGCACTTCAGAAAGCGGTTATTGACGGTTCGGGCCTCGACGGTGATGCTTCGCCGGCCGTCCTGCCGACGCACATCGCCGAAGCCAGTCATACTCAACAGCACGGCCGTGACCCTCTGTGGTGATCGACGGGAGGGTCAAGGATTGGGAGGTGCGTCGGCGTCGGCAGCAGCTTCGTCAGCGTTCTCTTCGGAAGGCGTTCCGAGTGCCGGGCCGGCATCGCCGGGATTATCCGTCGTCTCGCCGGCCGGCGTTTCGGCTCCCGTACCAGTTTCCTCTTCCACGGCGACATCGCCGCTCGGTGGTGCCACCGGTTCGATTTCGGGTTCCCGCTCGCCGTTTCCGTCTGAAACGGTCGAGTCCGCGGTCGTGTCGGACGCGCTGCCGAACTCGATTTCGGTGCTGGCCCGCAAGGCGTAGATCGACAGACAGGCCAGGAACACCCAGAACACGGCCAGACCGACCGTGATCTTCGTGAAGACGTCACCGGCTTTGGTTCCGAGGGCGCTCTGACCACCGGCACCGCCGAAGGCTCCCGCCAGACCGCCGCCGCGTCCTCGCTGGAGCAGGATGATGAACACCAGCAACAGACCGGTGAGCGTCAGCGCCGTCACCGAGAGATATGCCCAGACTTGGCTCATGAGACGGTCCGTGTGCTCCGGAGCAGGACGGCTGCGCCGCCCACAAAGTGAGACGATGGTTCAGGAACGGGATTTCGCGACGACTTCGGCAGCCTGGACGATCGCGAGGAACGAGTCCGCCTTCAGACTCGCCCCGCCGACGAGGGCACCGTCGACGTCCGGCTGGCCAAGCAACGTGGCTGCGTTGTCTGGCTTGACGCTGCCACCATACTGAATTCGCGTCGATTCTCCCACTCCGGAGCCGAATCGCGTGGCGAGCCAGTTCCGAATGAAGGCGTGAGCGGCCTGCGCCTGCTCCGGCGTCGCATTTCGACCGGTTCCAATCGCCCAGACCGGCTCGTAGGCGACAACGAGGTCTGCCGCCTGTTCGGCCGTCAAGCCGGCGAGACTGCCGTTCAACTGCGTTTCGAGCACCTGTTCGGTGCGGCCGTCGTCACGCTCGTCGAGCGTCTCGCCGATGCAAAGGATGACCCCCAGGCCTTTGGCAATCGCCTCAGAGACCTTCTTGTTGACGAGTCCGTCGGTCTCGCGCAGCAACTGCCGTCGCTCGCTGTGGCCCAGAATTACATAGCGGCACCCGACGTCGGCCAGCATCGCGACGGCGGTCTCGCCTGTAAAAGCGCCCGATTCTTCGTACCAGGCGTTCTGGGCGCCCAACAGCACGCCGCTGCCGGCGACCGCGTCGCCAACTGGCACGAGATACGGGAACGGCGGAGCGACCAGCACATCGACGCTGTGCGACGACGGCACCGCGGTGGCGATCGCACGCGCCAGTTCGGTTCCGGTCGCCCGGTTCGTGTTCATCTTCCAATTGCCCGCCACGAACATCCGCCGCATTAAAACTGCCTCCGCAAACTACGAAAATGGGAACACCGCCGGCCCGGCAACTGGAATTCGCCGTGCCGTTGCACCGCATGGTGCCGTCGCGCCGGCCGATCAGTCGAAAATCGGCGACTTTGGGTACGAGCCGAGCAACTCCAGGCGGACCGCCTTTTTCTCCAGTTCCGCGAGGGATTTCTGCACCGGCGCGTCGGCCGCGTGCCCCTCGAGATCGAGAAAGAACTGGTATCCGCTTTCCGGCCCGTGCAGCGGGAACGACTCGATCCACGTCAGATTCACGCCGTTCTTTTTGAAGGCCGTCAAGGCATCGTGCAGGGCGCCAGGCTCGTGAGGAATCTGCAACAGCACCGCGGTGCGATCCTTGCCCGTACGCCGCGGCGTTTCTTCGCCGATTACGGCAAAGCGAGTCACATTGTCGGGATTGTCTTCGATCTTCTCGGCGATCACCTGCAGGCGGTTACTTACGGCCGCCTGAGCGCTCGCCACCGCGGCGGCGCCGGGCTTCGTTCTTGCCAGTTGTGCCGCCGTCGAAGTACTCGTCACCTCGATCAGACGTGCCTTCGGCATGTTCCGCGAGAGCCACTCCCGGCACTGCGACAGGGCCTGCGGCTTGCTGTAGATTTCGCTGATCTCGCCCCGCGGGCAATTCGCCAGCAGATGGAGATGAATCGCCAGTTGGACTTCGCCGCAAATTCGGATGGGCAATCGCGTGAACATCGAGAGCGTGTCGACGACGCGGCCGTCGGTGCTATTCTCGATCGGCACGATTCCGTAAGTCGCGTGCCCGCGGTTGACCTCTTCAAAGACCGCCGCAATCGTACCGACCGGGGCCAGTTCGGCCGATTGACCGAACCGCTGGATGGCGGCAAGATGCGAGAAGCTGTACTCCGGCCCCAGATACGCCACTCGGACGACTCGCACCTGGGCGCGGGCGGCGCTCATCAATTCCTGATAAATCCGTCGTGCGGCCGGTGTCGGGAGCGGCCCGGGGTTCGACGACTCGATCTCCCGATACAATCCATCGTCGGCCGCCGGATTATAAAGCTTGGCGACCAGGTCCGGCGCGCTCTCCACCGAGCGACGAGCCAGATCGTACCGGCGATTGAGAAGGGTGAGCAGTTCACGGTCGAGACGACGAATCTGATCGGCGATCGAACCGCCGGCCGATCGCGTCGTCTTGGCGACGGGCTTCGCGGCCTTTTTGGTCTTCGCACGAGGGGCCGCTGCCGTACCCGACGGCCGACGGCGGGTCGACGTCTTCTTCGCCATCCCCAGCGCCCCGATTGAACCACTGAGGTGAATCGCTGAAACAACCGCCTCGCGACCGCAAAACCAACCGATCGAGCCATGAGGAAACGGCCCGCCGTTGTACTGGCGTGCCAGGAGGGTGTCAAGCAACGCCGAATGCTCTATCCACAAGCCCGATCGGACCTTCCGAGAATCCGACCAGCCTCCCAGGCACGACCCAGGGAAAATGCCAAAATGGCACCGAATGGCAATTTGCCATGACACGCAGTGGCGGCCATTATGGCATCCGGCTGGTTGCCCTCGAGGGAGAACTTGCGCAAAGTTCTTCCAGACAATCACTTTCGTTTTGCTGATCAATGCAGCCCGCGCGGCATCAATCTTGCGATGCTGTCGCTCGACGCACTGATTCTCCACCGCAGAAGGCAGGACTCAAGGAGCCGCTCACATGGCCGTTCAAGGCGAAAAAATCATCGGAATCGATCTCGGGACGACCAACTCCGTCGTCTCGGTCATGGAGGGCGGTGAGGTCAAAGTCATCGCCAACCAGGAAGGCAACCGCATCACCCCCAGCGTCGTGTCGTTCACCGACAAGGGCGAGATTCTCGTCGGGGAACCTGCCAAGCGGCAGTCGGTGATCAATCCCAAGAACACCGTCTATTCGATCAAGCGGTTCATGGGTCGCCGACATACCGAGGTCGAATCTGAAGAACGAATGGTGCCCTACGAAGTCCTGGGCAACGGCGACCAGTACGTCAAGATCCAGGCCGGCGGCAAGGAATATACGCCGTCGGAAATCTCGGCGATGACGCTGCGGAAGCTCAAAGAAGCCGCCGAGTCCTACCTCGGCCACAAGGTCAACAAGGCGGTCATCACCGTTCCTGCCTACTTCAACGATGCGCAACGCCAGGCGACGAAGGACGCCGGGCAGATCGCCGGCCTCGAAGTCTCGCGCATCATCAACGAGCCGACCGCGGCGGCCCTCGCCTACGGACTCGAAAAGAAGAAAGATGAGAAGATCGTCGTCTTCGACCTGGGCGGCGGCACGTTCGACGTCTCGGTGCTGGAGGTCGGTGATGAGTTGGTCGAGGTGCTCAGCACGAACGGCGACACGCACCTCGGCGGCGACGACTTCGACGAAGTGCTCATCAACTTCATCGCCGAACGCTTTCAGAAGGAGCAGGGGATCGACCTCCGCAAGGACGCGATGGCCCTGCAGCGACTTCGCGAGGCCGCCGAGAAGGCCAAAAAGGAACTGTCGAGCGCTCAGCAGACCGACATCAATCTGCCGTTCATCACGGCCGACGCGACCGGCGCCAAGCACTTGCAGATGACGATCTCGCGCGCCGAGTTCGAACGGCTCATCGATCCGTTCATCGAACGGCTTCGCGGGCCGGTCAACAACGCCCTCAAAGATGCCGGCCTCAAGCCGGCCGAGATCGACGAAATCGTTCTCGTCGGCGGTTCGACCCGCGTTCCGCGGGTGCAGGATCTCGTGCGCACGCTGTTCAGCAAGGAACCTCACAAGGGAGTGAATCCCGACGAGGTCGTCAGCGTCGGTGCGGCGATTCAGGGCGGCATCATCGCCGGCGACGTGAAGAACGTCGTGCTGCTCGACGTGACCCCGCTGTCGCTCGGCATCGAGACCGAAGGCGGCATCATGACCGTGCTCGTCGAGCGCAACACGACGATCCCCGTCACCAAGACCGAAACGTTCTCGACCGCCGCCGACAATCAGACGGCCGTCACCGTTCGCGTGTTTCAGGGCGAGCGGAAGATGGCGAACGACAATCGTCTGCTGAGCCAATTCAATCTCGAAGGCATTCCGCCGGCCCCACGCGGCATTCCGCAAATCGAAGTCACGTTCGACATCGACGTGAACGGCATCCTGCACGTGTCGGCAAAGGACAAGCAGTCCGGCAAGGAACAGAAGGTCCGCATCGAGCAATCGGGCGGACTGTCGGAGTCGGAGATCGAAAAGATGCGGAAGGACGCCGAACAGAACGCAGCGGACGACGAACGCAAGCGGAAGCTCGCCGAAGCGAAGAACAACGCCCATCGCCTGATCTACGAAACCGAAAAGCTGCTGACCGAGCACGCCGAAAAGCTCGACGCCGGATCGAAAGCCGCGGTCGAGGCCTCGGTCGAGAAGGTCCGCAAGGCGTCTGACGGCGACGACGCCGACGCGATCAACAATGCCGTCAACGAGCTGCAGCAGGCCAGCGCCGCGTTCGCACGGGCCTATCAGCAGGCCGAAGCGGGTGCGGCGGAACCGGCTCCGTCCGACGGCCAGCCGGCCGGGTCGAACGACGACGTCATCGACGCCGAGTTCGAAAAGAAGGACTGACGCCAGTCGGTTCGCACACAAAACAAGAAGCCCGGCTTTCTCAAAAAGCCGGGCTTCTTTCACATCGCCGATAAGAAGCGTCAGTCGGTGAGCGTGAAATCGAATGTTTCGTCGCCGCCTTCCGACACGACCGCGCGCAAGTCCGACGTGTGCATCTGCCGGTACTTGTCGGGAGCCAGATTCTTCGGCGGGGGCGGAGCCGGTGCGTTCGACGCCTCGGGCGGAACGTATTCTTCTTCGGGAACCTCGGCGGTCGAGACCGGAGGCGTGTCGTACTTCTGAATGGTGACGATGTACTTGCCGGCGACCGCGCCGTCGCCTGCCTCGAAGGTCGTCAACTCGTAGTGTCCTTCGGCGTCGGTCCGGCCGAACGCCGCCCTCCCGTCCGGAGCTTCGGGATTGAACGTCACCTGGGCGTCGGCAAGCGGTGCCTCCTTGTAAGTGACGGTCCCGCTGACGGGCAGTCGCGGCGGCCGGTCGCCCTCGGCATCGTCGCCGCCGCAACCGGTCGCGGTCAACACCGTTGCCGTCAACGCGACCGCAGCGAAGCGTGAGATTCGTGTCACGACGTCTCCCTTTCCGGATCAACAGGATTCACAAACGGCCCATTGCATCAAAGTTGACCAATGGCTACGTTATCAGACGTCTTTGATGGATGCGCAGGCTTCCACCGCAGTTTTTCCGTCGTTCTTTTCCATCTCTTTCGCAGACGGAGGTCGTTTCCCATGACGCAGAAGCATACTGAGAAGCCGCGGCCACGGCACGCGCACGGCTTCACTTTGATCGAGTTGCTGGTCGTCATCGCGATCATCGCCGTCCTGATCGCATTGCTGCTGCCCGCCGTCCAGCAGGCGCGGGAAGCCGCCCGTCGAACCCAGTGCAAGAACAACCTCAAACAAATCGGGTTGGCGCTGCACAACTATCACGACGTCTACACCAGGTTCGTGTACCGCAAGGGCGGCACGCAAGGCTATGGCAACGGCACCCGCCGCGACGGGAACTACAACCGTCGCTCGGGCATGATCTCTCTGCTGCCCTATCTCGAACAGACGGCCCTGTACGAGAAGTACACCGCTCCTGACCCCACCGGCGTTCCGATTCCTCCGGGTGGACCGGCTCCCTGGGCGAGCACCACCAACGCCCCTCGCTGGTACAACAACGGGCAACTCGAAGCGCTCCGCTGCCCGACCGATCCCGGCTTCAACACGAGCCGAGGTCTCTGCAACTACGCATTCAGCATGGGCGACTATGTCGGCGCCTCGAACCGCGATGCGACGAACGTGAATGGCCTCTTCGCCGCGAACACGTGCTACGGCCTTCGCGACTGCACCGACGGTTCCAGCAATACGCTGGCGTTCGCCGAGCGCGTCGCGGCGAGTTTCGGCACCGGTAGCAAGTCGACGCCCAGCGTGAAAGAAGGAACTCTCAAGAACGTCGCCGCGATTCAGACCAATCCGGGAGCATGCCTTGCAGCGGCGGCCGCGATTAGCGTCGGCGGCCGTTACACCGATGGGTCCGCCGTCAAAGGCAAATTCAGCTCGATCTGGATGGACGGCCAACCCGAGAACGTGGCCTTCTTCGCGGTGCTCCCCCCGAACGGGCCTTCCTGCATCAACGACAACAACAACAACGCCGACGGCGCGATCAATCTGCTTTCGGCCAGCAGCTTTCACACCGGCGGCGTGCAGGCGCTGATGGCGGACGGTTCGGTGAAGTTCTTCTCCGACAGCATCGACACCGGCAACCTGGGCATCGCCAATACCCTCGGCGGACAAAGCCCGCATGGCATCTGGGGTGCGATGGGTACCAAGAGTGGCGGCGAACCAGTCGCAGCCCCTGGAGGGTGATCGTCACCACAGTGCGATTGGGCGGCCATTCTTTCGATCGTGCCGCCCGATCGCTTTACCATCGCTTAAGCAAACGTGCGAGCCTCGCTTGTCGCCAAGCGCGCCTTGGCGACGGTTTTTCCGAAACCAAGGACGATCCTGCCATCTTTTTTCATTGACGGAGATGCGAATGCGTCGTTTGATGCAGTGCGCGATGCTGACCTGCGCCGCGATGGTTTGCGGATGTGGCGGCAGCGCGGGTCCGCCCGTGCCGGTGTATCCCGTCACAGGGACGGTCACCTACAAGGGAAAACCGGTGGTCGGCGCGGATATCACCTTCTTCAACAAGGACGCCAATCGCAGTGCGTTCGGCCGAACGAACGAGAAAGGCGAATACCAACTGACGACCTTCTCGGCGAATGACGGCGCGGTCGCGGGAAAGACCATCGTCACGATCGTGAAGTTCGAAGCGCCGCCGGTGGCAGCAACGGACGTGGCGTCGATCGAATCGGAGGAGTACGTTCCGCCCGGATTGAATCAATCCACCGATCCGCCCAAGCCGAAGTCGCAATTTCCGGACAAGTACGGCAAGCAGGAGACCTCGGGCCTGGTCGCGATGGTCAACGCCGACGCCCCGAACAAGGCCGACTTCAATCTGACGGATTAGCGACCGGCCGTCCTGACGGCAGAGCCGCATACGAAAACGACGATGGCCGTCCGGGAATGCCCGACGGCCATCGTCGTTTTGCTTTGATTCGGTGTCGCTCGAAAGCGAGGCGGCACGCCGAGTGTTCAGCTTGCCGCGGCTTCCATTTCGACGAACGGGCTGACCTTGCGGGCTTTCAGGAGGATCTCCTGACGCTCGGCGTCCGTCTTGGCGGCGGCGTGTTTCACCCGCAGTTTCACCAGCTTGGCCTTGCGGGCACGCCGGCGGGCCAATTCACGGCCGCGTTCGGTGCGAGGCATCGCGTGAGACTCCCTCTGACTCGTTCGAGATAGTTGGTGCGTTTCGGTTTGCGCGAGCCACCCTCAATACCAGAACGGCACGCCGTCGTCAACGAACCGGACTCTTCGCAACAGGGCAATCGCATTCTAGCTTTTGGCCGTGGTGAGGACTTGGCAGAGATAGTCGTGGTCCATGGCGCAGCGGCGGCGTTTGCGTTTGAGGCCGGCTTGGAATGTTGTCTCGTTCTTGAGCAGGCCC
>JBAQZJ010000210.1:0-3130 GCA_049790855.1 Planctomycetaceae bacterium
GCGTGCCACCGTGGGAAATACGTCCATCAGCGTCACCAGCTCGCGACAGGTGACGCCGGCGGGAACACGGCCGGGCCAGCGGGCGATCAGCGGCACCCGCATCGCGCCTTCCGAGACGTCGTAGCCCCAGCCTTTGAGCGGGGCGTTCGACCCCTGCGGCGGATTCCGCCGCGGTGCGCCGTTGTCGTTCGTCCAAAGCACGAGCGTATTCCGGTCGAGTTCCAACTCGTCGAGGACGTCGACGATCTGCCCGGTCGACCAGTCGATCTCCTCGACGGCGTCGCCCCACAAGCCGTTGGCGCTGCGGCCGCGAAAGGCGTCGCTGGCGAAAGAACTCTTCGTGCTGCCCGGCATCGCGTGCGCCAGATAGACGAAGAACGGCTCGTCGCGATGGGCCTTGATGAACGCGACGGCGGCCTCGGTGTAACGCTTCGTCAGCGTGTCGCGATCGGCGGGCGCCTCGACGACCCGCTCGTTCTTCATCAACGGCAACGGCGGCCACGGTTTGCCTTCACGAGCCGTCATATCGTCGCTGTAGGGAATACCGAAGTACTCGTCGAAGCCTTGCCGGGTCGGCAGAAACGCCGGCTGGTCGCCGAGGTGCCACTTGCCGAAAATCGCCGTCGCGTACTGGCGGGCCTTAAGCATCTCGGCGATCGTCGTTTCCTTCGGATTCAGCCCCTTCGGCGAAACCGGTTGCAGCACGGCCCCGCCGGTGTCGCTGACGTGCAGATTCACCCTGCGGGGATGGCTGCCGGTCATCAGCGCCGCCCGCGAAGGCGTGCAGACGCCGCTGGCGGCGTAGGCATCGGTGAATCGCAGGCCCTCGTCGGCGAGCCGATCGATGTGCGGCGTGCGATGCAGCGTCGATCCGTAACAGCCGACGTCACAGTACCCGAGATTATCGCACAGAATGAGGACGACGTTCGGGCGGTCGTCCGCCCGACGGGCCTCGGCACCCGGCGCGATCGTCGACAGGCTCAGTGCGCAGAAAGCCGTGGCGAGCGTTCTCATGCGACGTGCATCGATTCGGCGAGAGTCGGGGCTGATTCAAAGTAGCCCCGACCGCCTGGAATTGCGATGCACGCCGTTCCTGTCGTCAGGACGGACTGTCCGACGCGGCCTCGTGTCGCCGTTTCGGCGGCTGGTCCGGGTCGGAGTTCCCGTGTTTCGCCTTGAGCAGCACGAAGTTCGTCATCGCGAGAACGACGGCGAGCACGAATTCGTCGGCGGCGACCGCGAGGCCGACCGCCGCCGTCGCCCAGAGACTCGCGGCGGTCGTCAACCCACGAACGTGCTGTCCCTCTTTGAGGATCGCGCCCGCCCCGAGAAATCCCATGCCCGTCACGACGCCGTACAACGCACGTGCCTCGGCCTCCGGCTGTCCGTCGGCGATCGACTGGCCGATCATCAGGATGACGCACGACGCCATCGACACGATCGGAAACGTTCGCACGCCGGCGCTGTAGTCGCGCTGTTCACGGTCCCAGCCGATCGGCACCACGAGAATGAACGCGACAAACAGATGCCAGATCTGCTCCCACGCGTGCCACCAGCTTTGCGGGAGATCGGTGAAGGAAAAGTCCATTGTCGTTCGCAAGGTCTTTCGCCGTCGTCACGACGCAGCGACGCGCCGACGCAGCGACGCGCCGTTCCACCGGATTATAAAGAATCCACGACGACAGACCACCGGCGTTCCACCGGTCGCGGATCGGCAACTTCCCGCTGATCTCGCTGCCGCCGATTGCTGATGACGATGGAGACGGCGATCCCACGGAGTCGGCCGGACCTCTCGGCGGGCCGGCATCGGATCGCCTCTTACATCTTCTGGTAACTGATTACATCTTCTGGTAACTGAAGCCCTTCCGCCGCTTGATGCTGTAGCGGTGCAGCGCGTCTTCGACGACCGGTTTGGCGGTCTCGGCGGGCTGGATCTCGTCGACCTCGACGGCCTTGCCTTCAAGCTGCTTGTAGTCCTGGAAGAAGCGGCGGACCATGTGCAGCCGGTGCGGCGGAAGCTCGGCCGCCTCGCGGTAGCCGTTGTACTCGGGGTCGTCGAGGGCGACGGCGATGATCTTGTGATCCTTCTTGCCGCTGTCGATCATCGTCATCAGCCCGATGGCCCGCGACCGGACGATCGTCAGCGGGGCGACCTCCTCTTTGCACAGCACGAGCACGTCGAGCGGGTCGTCGTCCTCGGCGAGCGTCTGCGGCACGAAGCCGTAGTTCGCCGGGTAATAGACGGCCGAATAAAGCATCCGGTCGAGCCGCAGCAGCCCGGTCTCTTTATCCAGCTCGTACTTGACGCTCGACCCCATCGGGATTTCGACGATGACCTGAAAATCGGTCGGCAGACCTTCGCCGGGGGTGACGTCGTGCCAGGGATGCATCGGGAAGCTTTCGAGACGGTGATCGGTTGTCGGGATGATGGTAGCCCGAAGCGGCGGCGAGGGAAACGGCGGAAACATGCGTCGAATCGACCCTCGGCGGCGTGAACTTCCACCAACCCGAAGCATCGGAAGGCGCACTTCCGCTAGCCCGATGCGCCAGCGAGGGAATTTCCCTCGCGATGAGATCCCTCGCTGGCGCGTCGGGCTTGCGAACGATTCTCCCTCGACGGCGCGTCGGGCTTGCGCGACGGATCGATGCGTTCGACCGAATCTCATTGTGCGTCGCGGACGTAGGTGATCGCTTCTTCCAATTGTTCGTCGTCATCGACGATTCGAGTGCTTCCGCCCTCCGTCCACCAGTTCTTTCGCAAACGGCCGCCTGCGGTCTGCTTCAGTCGGCGGGTACACCACGCCTTCAACTGTTCCCGCGCCGTTCGCGGAGACGTTTCTTTTGCCGTCACGACGGCATGCACGTGATTCGTTCTCGGATTCACGATGTGAAGGTGCCAGCCGCGATGTCGGCAATGATCGCGGACCGTCTCTTCGACGATCCGCCGCTGTTCTGCGGACAACGTGAGCGGCGGCTCCTTCATTCGACGACGGGCTGCGGCCTCTCTGATCGGGTCGGAATCGCAGACTCCGCTATGCTTGTCGAACCAGCCCGGCGCATCGCCCGGCAACCAGGTGCCGTACGTCGTCCAAGTCAGATGGAACGCGAGCGGATCGGAGAATGGCGGTTG
>JBAQZJ010000211.1:0-9131 GCA_049790855.1 Planctomycetaceae bacterium
GTGCGGACCGTCGCGATTCCGTCTACCAAGGAGATCGCGCCCGTCGCCCGCAGGATGTCATATGCGGCGACCACAGCCCGTTCCGCCTGTCGTTCGATGCGGGTAGAATGCGATTCGCTCGCGACGATCGACGCACGTTGGTGATGCGTCCGCGGCGCGCGGACCTCGATCTCCCTGGCGTGAATCGAAATGTTTCAGCAGGCGCCGAAGCTGCTCTGTCCGGGCGAACTGCACGGCGAACAATTCGAGGCGCTGCTCGCCGCCGTCGGGTTCGCCGATCGCGAGAAGGCCCGCGGACGGATTGAATCGCTGTGTAGCGACGAGAGTTGTCACGCCGCACTCGCCGACTGCCTGCCGATGCTGCTGGCGGCGCTCTCGGAAACCGCGGTCCCCGACAGTTCGCTGGTGAACTTCGAGCGCTACGTGCAGAGCGTTCCCGATCGCGCCGCCCTGTTCGCCTATCTCGCCGCACAGCCGCGCGCGGTCGAAATCCTCGTCAAGTTGTTCGTCGGGAGCCAGTTCCTCACGGAAATCCTGCTGCGGAACCCCGACTACCTCGAGCGGCTGACGCTGCACAAGCGGCTCGCCGAGTTCAAGTACCGCGAGCAGTTCTTCTTCGAGGCCTGCGGCGCCGCCGCCGGGGCGGGCGACCTGCCGGCTCAGTTCGACGCCCTGCGGCGGTATCAGAAGTGGGAGCTGTTGCGAATCGGCGCCTGCGACAGCTTCGGGCTGTTCGACCTGAAGAACGTCACGCTCCAGTTGTCGCTGCTCGCCGACAGCCTCGTACAGGCCTGTCTTGCGATTCTCTGCGAGTCGCTCAAGTTCAAGGCCGACGACTTCTGCGTCCTGGCGTTCGGAAAGCTCGGCGGCGAAGAGCTGAACTATTCGAGCGACGTCGATCTCGTCTTTCTCTCGCAGGCCGACGCGCCCCGTTACTGGGAGCTGGGACAGAAGCTCATCAAGTCGCTGATCGACGCGACGACCGAGGGCTTCCTCTACCGCGTCGACATGCGATTGCGGCCGTGGGGCAAAAGCGGCGCACTGGTCAACACGGTCGATTCGCACGTCAAGTATCTCAAGAAGCACGGCATGGCCTGGGAGAAGCAGGCCCTGCTCAAAGCCCGGCCGATCGCCGGCGACGCGAGCGTCGGACGCGAGTTCCTCGCTCAGGCCGAGCCGCTGATCTTTGGAATGCCGCCGGACGAGGTCCGTGCGAGCGTGCGAGCGACCAAGAAGAAAATCGAAGCGGAACTCGGTCGTAAGGGGCGCACGTGGGGCGAGGTGAAAGGCGGGCCGGGCAGCATCCGCGACGTCGAGTTCATCACACAGTGCCTGCAGCTCGTTCACGGCGGACAGCATCGGGCCGTCCGCAGCGTCGGCACACTTGACGGCCTGGTGCGGCTGGCCGACTTCGGGTTCCTGCAGGCCGACGAGTTTCGCCAGCTCTCCAACGGATACAACCTGCTCCGCACCGTCGAGCATTCCCTGCAACTGATGCACCACAAGCAGGTCCACCAGTTGCCTTCCGAGGAACGCGAGCTGGCTTATCTTGCCCGACGGCTCGACTATCGCGACGGCCGACAGTTTCTCGCACAGTACGAACGCACCGTGCAGACGGTCCGCTCGATCTACGACCGGTATGTCGGCGAACAGGCTGAAGTGGAAGCGGGGGGAGGGGAGAAGGGGCGCGGGGGGGGCGGACTGCCCGACCATCTCGCGCGGATGGAACCGTCGTACCAGGGCACCTTCAGCGAAATCGAGATCGCGAAGCACGCCGAGATGCTCCGACGGCTCGACGACGCGAACGAGGTCGAAGTCGCCGCCGAACGACTCGACGCCGCGAAGTCCGACGGCGACTGGAAGTTGACCGTCGTGGGCCGCGACCACGTCGGCGATCTGTCGATGATCTGCGGCCTGCTGTTCGTCTACGGCTTCGACATCGTCGACGGCAACGTCTTCACCGAGCTGCCCGGCGGCGGTCAGGGCAAAACCGGTCGCGGCTCGGAGTTCGTCAACGTCTTCGTGGTGCGTCCGAGCGCGGCGGCTGCCGACGACGTCTGGAGCCGATACGAACAGGATCTCGAAGCCTTGATTGGCCTCGTCGCGACCGGCAAGCAGCGCGAAGCCCAAGGACGCCTCGCCAAACGGGTCGCCGCGGCGATGCGGGAGCCGACGCGAGGGGGAGAGGGGAAGAGAGGGCGAGAGGGAGACAAGGCGTCGCGGTCCGTTCTTTCGCCCCCTCCCCCCGTCCCCTCTTCCCCCCCTCCCGCCTCCCTGCTCCCCGTCGACGTCGAAACCGACAACGCCCGCAGCGATCTGTTCACGGTGCTGCACATCCGGGCCGAGGACACCAGCGGCTTCCTCTACGAGCTGACGAACGCCCTCGCACTGACCGGGTTCGACATCAACCGGGTCGTCATCAGCACGGTCGGCAACCGGGTGTTCGACACCCTGTACGTGACCGACTCGAACGGAGCGAAGGTCACTGATCCCGACGCCCAAAAGGAGTTGCGGACGGCCGTGGTGCTCATCAAGCACTTCACGCGGCTGCTGCCGCAGTCGCCGAACCCCGAGGCGGCCCTGCTGCATTTTCGCGACTTTCTGACGCAACTGTTCCAGCAGCCCGACTGGGTCGAACAGGTCGCCAGCCTCGATCGCAGCGAGGTGCTCGACGCCTTCGCAAAGCTGCTGGGCGTCTCCGACTTCCTCTGGGAGGACTTCCTGCGGCTTCAGCATGAAAACCTGTTCCCGGTCGTCACCGACGTCGAGGCGCTCGCCCGGCGCATACCGAAGTCGGAACTCGAAGCGGCCCTGTCGGAAGAACTACGGTCGGCGACCGACGCCACAGAGCGACGCAGGCGATTGAACGCCTTCAAGGACCGGGAGATGTTCCGCGTCGACATGCGGCACATCCTCGGCCACGTGTCGGAGTTCGGCGAGTTCTCCGACGAGTTGACCGACGTCGCCGAAACGATCGTCGCCGCCGCCGTCGGCATCTGTCGCGACGAATTGACGCCGCGCTACGGCACGCCGGTGTTCGATGACGGCACACCGTCGCCGCTGGCGATCTGCGCGCTCGGCAAATGCGGCGGTCGCGAACTCGGTTATGCCAGCGACATCGAGCTGATGTTCGTCTACGGCGGCGACTGCCGCACCGACGGACCCGAGTCGATTCGCTACAGCGAATACTTCACGCGACTCGTCGAGCTGTTCACCAGCACGATTGAAGCCCGTCAGGAAGGCATCTTCCAGGTCGACCTGCGTCTGCGTCCTTATGGCCGGGCCGGCAGCCTCGCGGTCGCTCTCGAAGCGTTCGTGTCCTACTTCGGACCCCACGGCGCCGCCTGGCCCTACGAACGGCAGGCACTGGTGAAGCTCCGCCCGATCGGCGGCGACTCGGATTTCGGTTTCGCGGTCGTCGGCCTGCGGGACCGCATTCTCTACACCGGCGAGCCGTTCGACGTCGTCGCGATGCGGGCCATGCGCGAAAAGCAGGTCCGCCAGCTCGTCAAACCGGGCACGTTCAACGCGAAGCTCAGCCCCGGCGGCCTCGTCGACACCGAGTACCTCGTGCAGGGCCTGCAGATCACGCACGGCGGAGCCGACGCGACCCTCCGCGAGACGAACACCCTCGCCGCGATGGCCGCCCTCGACCGCGCCGGGCTGCTGGACGGCGAGTACGAGCGTCTCCGCGAAGCCTACAAGTTTCAGCGGAAGCTGATCGACGCCCTCCGCATGGTCCGCGGTCACGCGAAAGACCTGACGGTGCCGCCCGCCGAGAGCGAAGAGTTCGAATTCCTTGCCCGCCGTCTCGGCTACGGGGGCGAGACGGGATGCCTCAAGGAGGACATTGACCGGCACACACAGACGGTGCTGGAATTGGGACGGCTGCTGCCGGGCGCCACGTGATACCCGGCGCCTGCGGCGGGGTGGCTTCTATGACGCCGCGTTGCGTGTCAAAGGACGCGTCTCGGTGTCGTCCTGTCTTCTATCCGAGCGATTCCCGGCGTGCCGAGACAGCCCCTCTCGGATTTTCGATGAAGGGGAAGACTGCCCCATCTGGGTTCGAGCCATAAGCCCATGCCGCCCTCGAGATCGCCCTCCCGCCGAACGACCGATGCGCTTCCCCATGCCATGCCGTGCGTGTCTGCGAGCAGCCCCTCTGTCGATCCCGCACACCGGCACCGTGCCCTGATCATGGTCCGGGCCGACGTGAACCGGTAAACCGACCGTCGTCCTTTGCTCCTTGTGGTTTGGGTTAGGAAACGGCGCTCGTCGTATTCTTTGGAGCAACGGGCTTCCATCCCCATTGGGGCAGCATGCGCCAGGTCGTGAGCGGCGCATTGGACGTCGTTCGTCGTGAACGTCAATTGCACGCCCGACTGGGGCATCCACATTCGCTCCTGTCCCAGCCACCCCCGAGGAAGGTCACGCCGTCGCAACGTCGTCAGGAAGAGTCCGTTCGATGACGGCGGCCCCGACGCAGTCGCCGAACACGTTCACCGTCGTGCGGAATCGGTCGAGCAGCCAGTCGACGCTCAGAATGAGAGCGATATATTCCACCGGCAGGCCGACGGCGTTGAGCACGATCAGCATCGTCACGAGCCCCGCTTCCGGAATGCCCGCCGCGCCGATCGCCGCCAGCGTCGCGGTCACGACGATGATCAGTTGATGCCCGAACGTCAGCTCGAAGCCGATCGCCTGGGCGATGAAAACCGCCGCGACGGCTTCATAGAGCGCGGTCCCGTCCATGTTGACCGTCGATCCCAGCGGAATCACGAAGTCGGCGCTTTTCCGCGAGATGCCGGCCTTCGTGACGGCCCCTTCGAGCGTGACCGGCAGCGTCGCGGTGCTGCTCGCCGTCGAAAACGCCGTCAGCAGCGCTTCGCTCATCTGGCCGATGAACACGTACGGGTTCCGGCGAGTGAAGAACCACAGGATCGCCGGCAACACGACGAGCGAATGGATCGCCAGCCCGATGAGCACCGTGCTCATATACCAGCCGGTTTGCCGGAGCAGCGTGAGCAACTCGCCCTCGGCCCGCGCTTCGCCGAAGCGGGCCGCGACAAGGCAATAGATGCCGATCGGCGCGAACTTCATCAACAGCAGGACGAACGCCATGAACGCGTCATTCGCCTGAAGTACCAGCCCGGCGAGCGTCGCCGTCCGCGACGGCATCGTCGTCAGCAGCGCGGCGAACACGATGCTGAACGCGATCAGCGGCAGGAGATCGGCGTTCACCGCCGATTCCAGCAGGTTGTCGGTGAACAGCATCAGCACCAGCCCGCGGAGAATCGTCCAGCCTGTCTCCGTCACGCGATTCAGTTCGCTTCGAGCCTCGCGAAGCTCCCGCTGTGCCGTCTCGACGTTCGCTGCCGCCGCAGCTCGTGCGGCATCGTCCGCAGGCTGCTCGTCCAGCGCGGCTTGCGACTGCGTGAGTTTGCGTTCCGCCGCTTCGACCCGTTCGGCCGCTTCCCGCCGGGCCGTCGCCTGCCGTCGTGCCTTGACCGCCTTTTCATCGGTGCTGGCCGCGGCCGCTTGTCGCTGGCTCTCGCTGACCGTTCCCTCGCCCGGCCGGATGACATTGACCAGAACGATTCCCAGGACGACGGCCATGGCCGTCGTCGTCAGGTAATAGAACAGCGTGGCCGCCCCCGGTTTACCGAGCTTGCGGACGTCGCCCATGCCCAGCACGCCGCTCATGACGCTGGTCACGACCAGCGGCACGACGAGCATCTTCAGCACGTTGAGGAAGATCTCGCCGCCGATCGCCGTCGCCATCGCGAACCGCGGCGCAATTCCCGCCACGACCAGTGCCAGCACGATCGCCAGCAGAATGTACAGCGTCAGCCGACCGGAGCCGTGCGGCGTTCCCGAGTCGATTGGCCCGGCGGGGGGCGGCACGACGGACGGCGTCGACGATGCGTCGTCGGCCACGAAAGCACCTCGGTCGCTGCGCGGAATCGGACCAGATCGCCGATTCTAAACCAGCACGGCGTTCGATGACACACCCTGCTGTGACCGAGGCGTTCGCGCACAACAGGAACCGCTTGCAGTCTCGCGGCACGCCGAGGCGCCGCGAAACCGCAAGCGGTGAGGTCATGCTGGCGGTCAGAATCAGGGAATTGGAGAGCGAAGCGTCGCTGTCCCCCACTCTCCCGTCTCCCCCTTCCCCCGTTTCCCATCATCAGCGGGGAACGTTCGCGTTGAAGAAGTCGTCGACGTCGCGTTCGGCGTCTTCACGGGCGTAGCCGTAACGCTCCTGGACCTTGCCGACGAGCTGGTCGCGATGACCTTCGGCGATGTCGAGTTCGTCGTCGGTCAACTCGCCCCAGCGCTGCTTGGCCTTGCCTTTGAGCTGATTCCATTGACCCTTGATTGTATCTGAGTTCATCGCGTTCTCCTGCCACGGGGGATAGTGCATAGCGTCCGATATGCCGACGACGCGATCCCGCTGAAGGAACGTCACCGCGGCAACATACCGGCCTGCCACGACGGGATAGGGCAACGCCCGTGCCAACGCAGGTGTCTCGACCACCGTTTGCCCGTCGCCCGCCGAATTCAGGGCATTCTTGCAGGCTTCGGGCGAAGAACGACCGTTCCACGATTTCATTCAACACCCCGCCTGCTGGTCGAACGGCAACCGCCCCGACCGCTGACGGACCGTGCGGCGATTCCCTGACGATTCGATCGCCCACCGACTACACTGCCCGGCTGACTTCCCCGGCCGGCTCGCCTATAGAAAACATGGTCCCCATGCCCGACCCTCAACCCTCAACTCTCCACCCTCCACTCAACTGGAACTCCCGCCACCTCACCCGCGGCTGGCAGAAAGGCATCACCGCCTTCTACTACGGCCTTGGCTTCAAGGATGACGATTTTGACAAGCCGCAGGTCGGCATCGGCACGCCGCTGCTCGACGGCAACCTGTGCAACGTCCACGCCTACGAACTCGCCAAAGAGATCGCCGCCGGCTGCCGCGACGCCGGGCTGATCGGCTTTCCTTTCGGCACCCCGGCCGTCAGCGACAACATCACACAGGGGCACCTCGGCGGACGCGCGAGCCTCGTCAGCCGCAACATCATCGCCGACAGTGCCGAGATGGTCACGACGGCCCACGGCTACGACGCGATGGTCGGCCTGCACTGCTGCGATAAGAACGGTCCCGGCTTCGCGATGGCCCTGGCCCGCATGAATTACCCCGGGTTGATCGTCTCCGGAGGTAGCATTCGCCCCGGCTGTCATAACAAGCAGGACACCAGCATCCTCGACGTCTACGACAGCCAGGCCGCCGCGGCCTGCGGAGCGATGACCCAGGAAGAGGCCGACCAGATTCTTCGCACGGCTTGTCCCGGCCCCGGCGGCTGCGGCATCGCCGCCAGCTTCAACACCTGGGGTCTGGCGATGGAGGCCATCGGCCTGATGCCGCCGTTCAGTTCCAGTCATCTCGCCGAAGGCAAAGCGAAGCGGGTCGAGTGCCACGCGACCGGCAAGCTCATTCGCAACCTGCTCGAAATGAACCTGCGGCCTCGCGATATTCTCACCAAGGCCGCCTTCGGCAATGCGATGCGGATGATCGCCGCCGCTGGCGGCAGCACGAACGGCGTTCTGCACCTGCTCGCCCTCGCCGCCGAGGCCGAGGTCGATTTCACGCTGCGGGATGTGCAACGGATCTGCCGCGAGACGCCGGTCCTGTGCGCCTTCGCCCCCCGCGGCAAGAAGACGATGGCCGATCTCGAACGCCTCGGCGGCACACCGGTCCTGATGAAGCATCTGCTCAAAGCCAGCCTGCTCGACGGGACGTGCATCACCGTCACCGGCCAGACGCTCGCTGAGAACGTCGCCGACGCCCCCGACGTCACTCCCGGCAACGAGCTGATTTTCCCGATCGACGCCCCGCTCAAACCCTATGCCGACATGGCGATCTGCTTCGGCAACCTCGCCCCCGGCGGCGTCGTGTTCAAAGTCAGCAGCATGAAGGAGCCGACGTTCCGCGGCCGTGCCTTATGTTTCGACGACCCGAAACAGATCGTCGATGCCGCCGCGGCGAAACAGATCCAACCCGGCAGCGTGATCGTCCTGCGCTACTGGGGCCCCGTCGCCGCCGGCATGCCTGAAGTGCTCGTCGCCACCGCCGCCCTCGCGACCAAGGAACTCGACGGCAAGGTCGCGTTCCTCAGCGACACCCGCGTCTCCGGTGTCAGCCACGGCGCGATCGGCGTCCACTGCTGCCCCGAAGCCGCCGTCGGCGGCCCGATCGCGTTGGTTCAGGATGGCGACGAAATCAGCTACGACCTCCTCACCGGCGACCTGACGCTGCACGTCTCGGACGACGACCTCGCGAAGCGAAAAGAAAACTGGCGCCCGCCGACGATTCGCTACGACGTGGGATACCTGGCGACATTCGCCGCGACAGTGGGGCAGGCGGAGGTGGGGTGTGTGGCGAACGTTTCGTCGTAGACCGTGTCCGGCAGGTACAAAACGAGTTGGCTGCCACCTATGAACGCATTAGAGAGTCTCGCCAAGAACCTACATCTGACGCTTGCGCCGAACGCGCAGAATCCTCCCAAATGCGGTGCGACTCGCTTTCGGTGGGGGACGCATATCGCGTTGCCGTTCACGCTCCCGTCGCGCACGTGCATACACAGGAGGGTGCATGTCGATGGCCGTGATTACGAGTTCTCCATCCATAACTCCTTAGATCGTGTAACACGCTTTCCGGATTCGCAGTCCACTTGGCCTTCCGTTTTCCTCTGCCGCCGATCGGTGCCCTTGCCTCCGGCACCCGCGAAGTGGCGACAGACTCGTGAGATTCTTCAGTCCGTTGCTTGCTTCATCGAGTTGAGCGAGCACGGTGATCCCGGCGGGGCTTTTCAAGATGCTGCCGAGAAGCTTAAGGCATGTTTCCAGTTCTTGTCAGATCAGCTCGCTGCCTTCCAAGCAGCCATGCCGTATCTGACATCGTGGCAGATCTATCCGATTTCACAGTTCGACATAGGATTGGCATGAGCCTCCGCCAAAACCCTTGACCTACTGAACAGCGTGGTCTGCAAGTTGCATGCGAGAGTCCTCCGCAAGGAGGGTTCGACCCATGTTGACGACCGCGTTTTTCCCCTCGCTGGGGCGGTATG
>JBAQZJ010000212.1:0-12985 GCA_049790855.1 Planctomycetaceae bacterium
GCCTTTCGCTCCGCGAAAGGACGCTCGTTCGCGGAGCGAAAGGCGACAAAAGGGTCGAGCGAGCGTTATGTTTCGTCGTCGCGATACGCCGACCGATTGGGAACGTCTTTGCCGCCGAGAACCTCGTGGTAATTCGGGTCCACGAGGCCGAAGGCGTTGGCGATGCGGTTGAAGAGGGCGAACATCGCCGTGACGTACACCGCTTCGGCGATCTGTTTGTCGGTCCAGCCGGCGTCGCGCAGCCGGTCGACGTCGGGCTGCCGAACCGTGTGGCTCTCGCGGGTGAGGGTGCCGGCGAACTCGAGCAACATGCGTTCGGCGTCGGTGATCTCGGCATCGTCGAGATCCAGCGTGCGGACGGCGTTCGCGGTCTTCGCTTCCGTCTGGCACTCCAGGAAGTAGGCGTGCGAGCCTCGGCAGTAGGGGCACTGGTTGAGCGCTGAGACGTAGGTGCCGATCAGCTCCTTCTGCCGGCGTGTGAGGAAACCGTTGGCGAAATGCAGGTCGTACGAGAACCGCATCGCGGCTTCGAGAAAGTCGGGCCTCAGGCTGAAGCACTTGAGGATGTCGGGAATCTTCGTGCGGCCGGGGTTCTCCGAACGCCACTCGTCGTAGACTTTGGCCAGGTGACCTGTCGCTTCATCGTCTTCGACCCAGCGCAGGAACGGAGTCATAGTTCGACCTTTTGCGGGAACAATCCGGCGGCGTTGTTCAAATTGATCCACGGCCACGCTGCGTCTGCGATGTCAGGCCAGCGCGGCGTCGGCGGACAGCGTCAATGCCGACCGCGGCAAGACCAGGACGAACTCGGCGCCGCCGCCTGCGGGACCGAGCAGCAGGTCTCCGTGATGGGCCTCGAGAATTCGGCGGGACAGCGACAGGCCGAGGCCTGTTCCGCGCGGCTTGGTGGTGAAGAACGGCTCGAAGAGCCGGGCGCGGGCGTCGTCCGACAGGCCGGGGCCGTTGTCACGGACGGCGACCGTCACCGCCGGCTCGCCGCGCCAGGCGCCTTCGGCGCAGTTCACTTCGACTCGCACCGATTCGGGGCAGGCGGCGATGGCGTTCTCGAAGAGGTTGCGGAAGACCTGTTCGAGACGAAACGGGTCGGCGATGCATTCGGCGGCTCCCTCCGAAACGGATTCGATCAGATGCAGCTCGCCGCGTCGCTGACCTTTCGAGGCCTTGTCCCAGGCAAGGCGCCACACTTCGGGCAGCGAGGCGCTGGCGGGTCGAAGATGGATCGGCGCGGCGAAGCTGCGCACGTCCTCGAACAGTCGCCAGACGCGGTCCTGCGAGTTGAGCAATTCCGAAATGAGATCGGAGACGGCTTCCTGGTCGTCCCAGCAACGACCAAGTTGTTCCAGCCCGAACCGGATCGCGAGCAATTCGTTCTTCGACTCGTGCGACAGCGTGGCAAGCGTCTGCCCGATCGCCGCGAGTCGTTCCGACTGAACCGCCCGCGTCTGTGCGGCGAGCACTTCCGTGAGATCGTGTCCGACGGCGAGTCGCCGTCCCGAATCGTCAAGGGGCCGCACGATCCAGCGGACGGTGCGAACGGCTCCGCTGCCGATCGAGCAAAGCCCGTTGCCGGCGCGGCCTTCGGCGATCAGTTCGGAAGCGTCTGGGGCGAGGCTTCCGTCAGATTGCGGTTCGACCGGGCCGATCAGGTCGGTCAGTCGCTTGCCGATCAGATCGTCTCGGGGCTGGTCGAAGGTTCCGACGGCCGAGGCGTTGCACGACTCGATGCGTCCGCCTCCGTCGATCGTGACGATCAGATCGGGTGTGGTGTCGACGACGGCTCGCAGGCGGAGCTCGCGATCGTGAACGTCGGCGTCTCGAACGCTGAACAGATAGCCGAGCACCGCCGTCGACCAGATCGCCAGAACCGCGATGAACCGGTTGTCGAGACCGATCCAGATCGGTTCCTCAGAGGGATTCGGCATCGGCAGAAAGAAGCCGACCGCCGTGAGGGCCGTCGCGACGCCGGCGACGATGATCGGTGCGAATCGGCCGGGCAGCCGCAACGCGATGAGAACGGGCAGAATATACGGAACGCCCGACGCCACGCCCGTCGGCAGTGCCAGATCGAGCACAAAGAAGACGGCCATCAGACCGACGATGACGGCGGTCGGCCATAGCGGGTTACTACCTGGTCGCATTGTCGGTTTCCATTCGGCCGCCGCCATCGGGACTGCTCCGTTACGCGTACCGGGTTACCGGCGGCCAATGGATCAGTGCAGATACCGGGCCTCGCCGAGACCGAGTATACCGAGGGGTTCCCGCCGTCCAACCCACAACGTCGGAACCCATTGCGGTACCACGACATTCGGTTTAGCGCCGTCCTTCGGACGTTTCGGGCAACGTCTCGTCGAGCAGCGAATCGAGAGTCGGATTATTCAATCGCTGCCGTTCGCGAATGCCCATCAGCAGTTGCCAGATCTCCGAGTGCAGCCTCACGTTGTCGCGCGTGACCAGCGGGGCGACCTGGTTGCCGAGGATGCGTTCAAACGCCGCTTTGTCGCCGCGCAGGGCGGCGAGAACGGCCAGGCCGGCGTAGCCGTTGGCCTGAGACCAGTCCTCCGCCGAAACGCTCATTTCCGTAAACAGCTGCCGTGCCCCGGCGGTGTCGTCGCCCTTCAGCCGCAACAGCGCCAGACGAATCGTGGCAAGCGGTCGCCAGTAGGTGTCTTTGGGCCAATGATCGCGAACCGCCTGAAACGCCTCGGCGGTGCCGGCGAACGCTGCCGCATTGTACTGTTCGCGTGCCGACCCGAGCTTCACCGGTCCGGTTTCGGCGGGCGGATCGATCTCGAACGGGTCGGCCGGACGCATCGCCCAGCCGATGCCGATCGACAGCAGCAGAATCATCGACGCAGCGATCGCGAGCATCGCGACGTGCCGTCGGCCGCTCCAGTCGAAGAATCGATCGAGCGACAACGGCCAGCGGATCGTCGCGGCCGGTTTCGCCGTCGTGAACGCGCCGAGCGCCTTCTTGGCGGCGCCTTGTGGGTCCGTCTTGAGGGCGACGCCCAAGGTCCGCAGGTCTTCGGCGAGATCGGCGGCCCGCTGGTAGCGGTGTTCCGGCCGCTTGTCCATCATCTTTTCGACAAGCTCGCACAGCGCCAGCGGCAGGTCGGGACGCAGCTTCAGCAACGGTTCGGCGGGCGTATTGAGATGCTGCACCGCGATGCTGAGCGCCGTTTCCCCGCGAAACGGCGGGTTGCCCGCCAGCAGGTGATACGCCGTCACCCCCAGCGAATAGAGATCGCTGCGATGGTCGAGCGTCTTGCCGGCGACCTGTTCGGGGCTCATGTAAAGCGGCGTGCCCATCGTCATGCCGACCTGCGTGAGTTGCACGCGCTCGCCGGTCTGCGAGAGCTGGGCCAGCCCGAAGTCGGCGACCTTGGCGTCGCCCTTCTTGGTGAGCAGGATGTTCTCGGGCTTCACGTCGCGGTGCACGATGCCCGCGTCCGCCGCCGCCTGCAGGGCGAGTGCGACCTGACGAATGAGCTTGATCGCGACGTGCGGGTCGGGCGGGCCGTTCCGACGCAGCCATTCACGCAGCGTCAACCCCGGAACGTATTCCTGCGCGATGTAATGCACTCCCTTGTATTCGCCGATCGCGTAGACCTGAACGATGTGCGCATGGTTCAGGTTCGCGGCGGCGGTCGCTTCCTGCTTGAATCGCCTGAGGTGCGTGTCGTCGGAACCTTCGAGAAGTTCCTGCTTGAGCACTTTGAGCGCGACCGGCCGTTTGAGCGAAAGCTGCTCGGCGAGGAAGACCTCGGCCATGCCGCCCGCCCCCAGCCGCCGCAACACCTTGAAATCGTCGAGCTGCTTGCCGACCAGGTCGATCGGCTGCGGTGCGATCCGCGTGGTGTCGGTCCCGGTGGCCGGAGTCGCGGGGACGGTCCCCGACGGCGTTTTTCCGCCCTGCGGCAGCGGGATCGTTTCGTCGAGATGAGGCTCGGACATCGAGACTTCGCAGCCAGGAGGAAACAAGATCTCTCGGGCGGGTCGTTCCCGCCCCGAAGCCGGCCGGCTGCGGCTGGTGGGACCGCTCGCCGAACGACGCCCGCCTATTCCGGTACACCGACGTATCGCCGCGGCATTCCTCACGTCGACGACGCCCGTTGAACGACCCGCGGGCCGTCCTATAATCGCCCGTCCACGTTCCTAATGCTACCGCCGACCTCCTCGAACCTGCACGCCACAAGCATGTCCGATCGTCTCAAGACTCTGGGAGACCTCAAAGCCGCCGGCTACCGCTCCGAGAGCGTCAAGTCCGAGATGCGGCGGAATCTGCTCGCCCGGCTGCGTGCCGGTGAACCGGTGTTTCCAGGCATTCTCGGCTACGACGAGACCGTGTTTCCACAGATCCAGAACGCGATCCTGTCGAAGCACGACGTGCTGTTTCTGGGTCTTCGCGGTCAGGGAAAGACGCGCATGCTGCGGATGCTCGTCCATCTGCTCGACGAGGCGATTCCCGTCGTCGCAGGCAGCGAAATCAACGACGATCCGCTGCGGCCGATCTCGAAATACGCCCGCGATCTCGTCGCCGAACAGGGCGACGGCACGCCGATCGAGTGGATCGGTCGCGATCGGCGCTACCACGAAAAACTCGCGACGCCCGACGTGACGATCGCCGACCTGATCGGCGAAATCGATCTGATCAAGCATGCGGAGGGCCGGCATCTCGCCAGCGAGGACGTGATGCACTTCGGGCTGATCCCGCGCAGCCACCGCGGGATCTTCTGCATGAACGAACTGCCCGACCTGTCGCCGAAGATCCAGGTGGGGCTGTTCAACGTGCTCGAAGAGCGCGACGTGCAGATCCGCGGATTCGCCGTGCGGCTGCCGCTCGACGTCTGCATGGTCTTCAGCGCGAACCCGGAAGATTACACGAACCGCGGCCGGATCGTCACGCCGCTCAAAGACCGCATCGGCAGCGTCGTCCGCACGCACTACCCGGCGACGCGCGAACTGGGAATCGCGATCACCGAAGCGAACGCCTGGACCGACCGCGAAGGCGAGGTCCGCGTCGCCGTCCCCCGGTTCATGAAGGAGATCGTCGAAGAGACCAGCCGCCTCGCCCGCACCAGCCCGCACGTCAACCAGGCGAGCGGCGTGAGCGTCCGCATGAGCATCGCCAACTACGAAAACCTCGTCTCGAATGCCGAACGACGAGGCGTCGTCGCCGGCGAAGCGCACGTCGTCGCACGCGTCTCGGACCTGGCTCACGCCGCCGCCGGCAGTCGCGGCAAGGTCGAGCTGACGATGGCCGACGAACCGGGCGAAGAAGACGCCGTCCTCGGCCGCATCGTCGCCGAAGCGGTCAAGAACGTCTTCGATCAGTCGCTTTCACCGAAGCGGTTTCGCAGCGTCGTCGAGTTCTTCGAGAGCGGCAAGACGCTGACCGCCGGCGACGGCGTGACGACCGCCGAGTATCTTCGAGAGATCGAGATGGTCCGCGGTTTCCGCAAAGACGTCGAGACGATCGCCGCCGAACTCGAACCCGACCTCGTGAAAGGTCCGTTCCGCGAGGCCCTGCTCGCCAGCGTCGCCGAACTCATTCTCGACGGCCTGCACGTCCACAACCGGCTCAACAAGCAGCACAGCGCCGGAGCGGCGAGATACGGGATGTGACGGGGATTGGGTGAGTGAGGAAGCGGATGAACGGGGGGGAGCGGGAGACAAGCTCTCTCTGACAGGCCGCGTCTCGCATGCACCACAACGACCCCGGGTTGTTCTCGCCGTAGGCCTACAGCTGGAAATTCAGCCCCTGCTTGCCTTCCTCGGGGATCGTCTCGGTGAACGCGGGACGTTCCGGATTGCGGAAATGGGCCGGGACGGCGTCGACGGCACCGACGTCGGCAGCCGACTGGCCTTCCGGGATCGGACTGCCGTTCGGCATCCGCATCCGCGAGAAACTGACGCCGTAGCTGCCAGGCTCGATTCCCTGTTCGCCCGACTGGTGCATCAGCGTGAACTTCCCTTCGGCGTCGGACACGCCGACCGCACCGGTCCCTTTGGTCCCTTCGCCGGGAATGAAGATGACTGCGACGCCGTCAACCGGTTGGTTCTCCATCACGACCGTGCCCGACACGGGCACGAGACGTTCCGGCCCGTCCGACGGACCTCCGCAGCCGCCGAGAATCGCCAGCGCAGTGCCGGCCCAAAGTGAGAAGGTCGCGTGCGCGCGCATCGAAGCCTTTCTGAGGCTTGCCGGGAAGTAAGAGACCAATCGCAGGAATCGGAACGACGGAGCAGCGGCCGACGTGCCGCTGCCCCGTCGCCGACGTGACGGCCGCGCCTCAATCGAACGTGTTCGGGTTTCCGTCCGAGATCCAGCCCGCGCGACGACGGATGAGCGTGTCGATGTTCTCCGAGACGAACTTGACCGAACCGTCGCCCATCGCGACCTGGCAGCCGCCGGTATGCATGCTTCCCGGACGACCCCAGTGAGCGATCGCGTTGGGCGTGTTGTTGGAGAACGGCGGAGAGTTCCACGAGCAACAGAGCTTGTAGTTGATGCCGTAAGTGGGGTCGGTGAAGTCGGTCCCGCAACTCGTGTGGTTGTGATAGCCCCACATCGACGTGATGCCGTTCTTGACGGTCAGCGTCGACTCGACGAGCATCACCGAGTTGGTGGTGCCGTCGGTCACGTCGCCGATGCGCGCCGCGCCGCCGAACCCGAACATTCGGCGAGTGGCCATGCTGACCCTCTGCCATCGCGGCCAGTTGGCGGACGTGTTGGAGTGCATCAGGTTCGTCGAGAAGTCGTAGCACGTCTTGGCGCCGAACTGGCCATTGCCCGGCGCGGCGGCCGAAATCCGGTACCAGCTCGACGAGCCTCGATAGAACGGATCCCCGGGATCGCTCGGGCAGAGCAGCATCGGCAGCGATTGCGAAACGAGTGCCGCGTTCACCGTGTCGGGTCCGCCGTCGCCCAGCGCGCTGCTGGTGAAGTTCAATTCGCTGGCCGCCTGTCCCGCGTCATAATTGTTTGCGAGGGCGGACTGCTCGAAGAACGGCAGCAGACTGACCCATCCGCGCGCGTTGAGGACGGTCGTCGGTGCCGGTGCGACTCCCGAACTGGCGCCGCTGGCGATCACCGACGGCGGAAAGACCTTATGCACGTCGTGGTAATTGTGGAGCGCCAGCCCGGCCTGCTTGAGGTTGTTCTTGCATTGCGTCCGCCGGGCCGCTTCGCGGGCCTGCTGGACTGCGGGAAGCAGCAGAGCGATCAACACGGCGATGATCGCGATCACCACGAGTAATTCGATCAACGTGAATCCGCGGCGTTCCGTGGCTTGGGAACGGTGCATCGACGCCTCCTGAAAGAAATGAGCGGTGACAACAAATCTCAAAGACATCGCCTGAGCCTGAACGGCTCGACCACGGGAAATCGCTGAATCGCGACACAGGAACCCACGGTGGCGAATCGACATTCTGACCGCTCAACCCTGAAGGCTCAAGAACATTTTGATGTGTTGATCCAAAGAATTCGGAACAAAGTCCCGGCAGGAAAACCGAGACTCGAACGGAACCGCGCAGCGATTGACCCTTTGCGACGGGCCGTGTCGGTTGCGGAGCCGGAAGTTCGCGATGATCATTTGTTCCGTGCGGCCCGGCTGTGTGCCGGCGACGAAGACATGCCCGACGCAGCGCGTTCTCAAGTCGGCGGTCACCAACACAGGGCCGCGGCGGATCGCCGTACTGAACAAACGCCCAAGAGGCTCGTCGAGAAAGTCCGCAGGTCGCCGGCCGAGTACCGACTGTTGCAACGGTCGGCTGATCGACGCGAGCACCGTCGCAGGCAGCCTCTTACTTCGACTTCAAAAGCAACGGGAAGTCGTTGGGCACTTCGCCCGCAACGTCGCAGGTCGCCTCGCTTTGCTCGTTGTAGCGTGCGGGAATCGTTTCCTCGGCAGTCTCGTCGATCATCTTTGAAATGCGGACGACGTGCGTGCCCGGCACGGCGCCCGGCAGATCGGCGTTGTACATCAGGGTGAAGCGACCCTCGGCGTCGGTCACGCCCGACGAGATTGAGCCTGCTGATTTCGGAGTGAACGTCACGATCGCTTCCGCGAGAGGCTGTCCGTCGAGCATGACGGTGCCGGTGACCGGGGCGAGGTCGTTCGGCAAGTCGGCCGCTCCGCCGAAGCAGCCCGGGACGGCGGCCAAGGCCGCCAACAACAGAATTCGTCCCTTCCGGACGGTGTCGGATCGTGAGTGTGTCGCCATCTTCGGAATGATCGCTGAGTAGGAATGCGACGAAGTGAATTCACGGATCCCCACGTGTCGAGAGGGGATCCGTGGGCACGACGGCAGAACGGGCAGAGAACCTGTCCGGTTCAGAACTCTCCGACGACCTCGCCTCTCTTGATCGAGACGAGCGAGTTCAGCGTGGTCTGGTCCATGTTCTCGCTCAGGAAGCGGCCGCTGCCGTCTCCGAGCAAGACGTGACAGCCGCCCGTGTGGGCACTGCCGGCTCGCCAGGCATAGACTTTCGTGTTGCCGACGGGCGTCGGGTGCGGCTTATTAATGCCGTACGCCGGGACGATGGGCATGGTGTGAGCGTACGTCGTCCAGAACGGGCCGTATTCGACGCTCGTTTTTCCCATCGGCGTTTCGATCAACAACAGCGTGTTCGTCGTGCCGTCCTTGATGTCGGCGAACCTGGCCGAGCCGTTCATGCCGAACGCCGACTTGTCGACCGTCGCATCCTCGCTGTAGAAGGTGAAGCCGGTCGACGATTCGACCCGGTTGAAGACGAAGCCGTAGCTGGTCCGCAGCGCCTTCTCGTAACGGTAGACGACGCTGGTCGACGTTCGCGGCGCGTTGTCCGGGTCCGACGGACACTCGAATACCGGGACTCTTTCGCCGGTGGTCAGAACGGGCTGCCAGACGACCGGCGTCGGGGCCGCGCAGCCGGTCGAGTGGGCCGCGAAGCCCGTCGGCCGACTGAAGTCGATCTGCGAGTAGATGTTCCCCAGTTCCAGAAACGGCAGGATGGCCATATAGCCGTTGTGATTCCGCACCTGGCCGTTCATCACGCCGCCCGCGACGGTGTTGCAGTTCTGCATGCCCGGGTTAATGGCGGCGGGCGGGAAGACGAGATGCACATCGTGGTAGTTGTGCAGCGCCAGGCCGAACTGCTTCAGATTGTTTTTGCATTGCGTCCGCCGGGCCGCCTCGCGGGCCTGCTGGACGGCGGGAAGGAGCAGCGCAATCAGCACGGCAATGATCGCAATGACGACCAACAACTCGATTAACGTAAAACCGCGGCGTTTCGTGCCTAAACCGTGCCTCATCGAAGTCTCCTGACAGGAACGAGAAGGGAAGAACGAATGCGAAAAAAGGCGGAACCCACGTCGCTCGACAAACGAGAAGCCGCCATACGGCGGCAGAAAATCTCTCGAGGGTCGGATGTCATTCTGATCAGGCGTGACACCGGACTCAAGAAGAATCCGCGCCGGTTCTAATAAAAAATTAAGGTCGGGCTGAGTGCGTCTATGAAAAGCCGAATTGGGGGGAGGGCGTCGTACCCTTTTCATACGCGCACGAACGATCGTTCGGACGCAGTTTCACTTCACCCGGTCTGTGAGCGCGACGGACTTTGCGGATGTCCGCAGCCCGCTACATGAATTGGAAGCAGTTCACGGTGCCGGAGCCGACGGCGTCAGTGGGACGTCAGTGCAAAGGGGAACGTGTTCTCGCCTCCGACAGTGACCTCGGCCGTCAGTTCCGACTTCGTGTTATAGCGTGCGGGAATATACATCTCGCCCACCGGCTCGGGAGTGCCGTTGGAATTGTCGAATTTATTCGGAATCAATCGCGAAGCGATGATTTCGACCGCCATCTTTCCGCCTTCGGTCGTCAACGAGTAAGCGCCCTCTTTAATCTCCGCGGAGAACGACTTTCCGTCGCCTTCGAGCTTGCGAAAGAGAATGCGGCCTTCGTCGACCGGCTCGTTGTCGAAATACACTTGTCCGGAAACTTCGTAAATCGGCGGTCCGTCGCTTCCGCCGGCGCACCCGACGAGAAAAGCCGCTCCCGCAAGCCCGGTCATCACGCGCAGCATCATCGAAAATCACCTTACCTGGGGTCGATCGAAAAGGTTTGCCCGGCGTCTGCCGCCGACAGGCGTCGTGAGCAACGGCTGGGCGACGCCCGTCCGGAGCTTAGAAGCTGTCTTCAAGTCCTTACGACGGGCTTTCAGAATTCGCCGAGCACCTGGCCGTCGGCACGCAGGCCGAGCTTGATCCATGTCTGACGGTCGATGCTGTCGCTGACGAACCGCACGCTGCCGTCGGCGAGCGTCGCCTGCACGCCGCCCGTGTGGAAACTGCGGGCGAAGTTATAACGACCGGGCAGCCCGAGCGTATTGCCGCTCTCGCAAGGCGCATCGTTCGGTGCCGACGGCCAGGTCGCCGCTTTGCAGGTATACACGCGATCGGGAACGCTCGTGTTCGGAACCTCTGCGGTCGAGAATCCGAAGGAACCGTGCGGCGCTCCGCCCCAGTAGCCGCCAAGCTCGCCCCAGGTCGACGGACCGTTGCCTCGAATGATCCCTTCGCTGACGAGCAGCGTGTTCGACGTTCCGTCCGTGCAATCGCGCAGCCCCTGCCTGGAATTCTGGTAGAACAATCCGCCGCGATCGGCCGTCGAGATCATATTGCGGTCGGTCACGTTGATGGTGACGAGGCCCGTCGTCGCATCGGTCACCTGCTGGAAGACGCCGACGCCGGCGCTGACCGCATAACTCCCCTGGAACGCCGTCGCGCCTCCGTTGCCGCCTTTCCCCGGCGAACTTCCGTCGGAAGGGCACGAGAAGGTCGGGATCGTGGCCTGAGGAATGTAGGCCACCACGGGGTTCGCCGTCATGGCGTGGATGTACTGTGTTCTCGGCGTCTCGTTCTCGTAGGCCTGCGAAAGGCTCGACTGTTCGACGAACGGCAGCACCCGTTGAAACCAGCAGTCCCGGCGATGAGTGGCTCCGGTGAACTCGGTCTGGTGACCGTACGGAAATGCGAGGTGCGTGTCGTGATAGTTGTGCAGCGCCAGCCCAAGCTGCTTGAGGTGGTTCTTGCACTGGGTTCGCCGAGCGGCTTCGCGAGCCTGCTGGACGGCGGGAAGCAGCAACGCAATTAAGACGGCGATGATCGCGATGACGACGAGCAGTTCGATGAGCGTGAAGCCCATGCGAACTCGCCTGGTCCCGACTGACTGCATCAATTCCTCTCCTTCCGGCGGGTGATCCTGCCGTCGATAAAAAGACCGGCCGACCGATTGTCGCCGGCGGAAACACAAGCAAGTTCTGACGTCGCAAGCAGCCGAAAAGAGATCGCGTCCGACACTCGGCGAGCGTCCAACGCCGTTCTCTCACAAACCGAACACCGCCGGCGGCGTTCAAGTAACGAAAATTTCACCAAGGTCGGTGTGGGGGCGTGCCGAGACCGGGTTCGAAGCTCAAACCGGCTTCGCCCGTCTCGTTCACGACAACCCGGAGAGACGCTGTGCCGAGAGACGCACGCCGTGAATGGCGGCCCGGACATCAGCCAGCAGCGGCGACCAGACCGGTGCCGCGTCGATCACTCCATGTCGGAATCATACGCAGCATCTCTCGTGCCAGTCGATCGTCGCACGAAAAATTACGAGGCAATGTCAAGTTTCCGCCGGTGATCGGCGTCCAGGGAAGTCGCCCGGTGACGCGGTGACGGGCAGCGTTGCTCGTTCGATTCGCAGCGGAACACGAACAGGCCCGCTCTCTGCGACGTCCGGACGCTGGTCACGGCCGGGCGATCGCCTTCAGAGCCTCGACCCCGCGTTCGAGAGTCGAGTCGTCGGCGGCATACGAGACGCGGAAGTGCGTGTCTCGTTCGCTGAAGACGTTGCCGGGAATCACGAGCAGATTCTTCTTCAGAGCGGCTTCGACGAACTCGGCGGCCGTTCCCCACGGAGCTTTGATGAACAGGTAGAACGCCCCGCCGGCGCCGCGGACGTCGTACAGTTCCCGCAGATTCCCGATCATGAAGTCGCGTTTGCGGCGGTAATCGTCAACGTGGCCGGCGACGTCGACGTCGAGCGCCGCCAGTCCTCCCCACTGGACCGGTTGCGGCGAGCAGACGAACGTGTATTGCTGAATCTTGATCATCTGTTCGATGAGCGGCTTCGGACCGTGCGCCCAGCCGCAACGGTGCCCGGTCATCGACCAGGCCTTGCTGAATCCGTCGATCACGAGCGTCCGGTCGTTCCAGCGGGCCGGGCTGGCGAATGTCCCGTCGTAGCAGAATGCCCGGTAGATCTCGTCGCTGATGAGGCAGACGTCCTTCTCGGCCGCCAACTCGGCCAGTCCCCGGACCGTCGCCTCCGACAGCACCGCTCCCGTGGGGTTCGACGGGCTGTTGCAGAGGATCGCCTTTGTCCGCGGCGTGATGGCGGCAGCGACCTTGTCGAGGTCGATGTCGAAATCGGGGTAGGTGTCGATTAGCACCGTCTTGCCGCCGAAGAGCGTGACGAGGTGCTTGTACATCACGAAATAAGGGTCGAAGGCGATCACCTCGTCGCCGGGGTCGACGAGTGCCGCCAGCGACAACATCAACCCGCCGCTGGTGCCGCTGGTGACGAACACCTTGCGATCGGCGTGGCCGTATTCCTCGTTCACGTCATGCTGCAGCCGGTCAAGCAACGGCCCGATGCCCTGCGACGGGCTGTAGGCGTTTCGGCCCGCCCGAACGGCATCACAGACGGCGTCTTTCACCGGCTCGGGCGTGTCGTAGTGCGGCTGACCGATGCTGAGATTGATCGGATCCTTCAGCGACGCCGCGAGGTCAAAGACCTTGCGGATTCCCGAAGCGTCGATGCCGAGCGCGCGTTGGGAGATCCAGGACATGGGATGTGGGATGTGGGATGTGGGATGTGGGATGTGGGATGTGGGATGTGGGATGTGGGATGTGGGATGTGGGATGTGGGATGTGGG
>JBAQZJ010000213.1:0-3957 GCA_049790855.1 Planctomycetaceae bacterium
GTTTGGCGAGATCTCAATCAGAACTCGTCTCCCGAAGCGCCTGTAGGGAACGCCGCGGAGGGCGTTCCCTACACGAGAGGGTTCCTTACAAAGGTGTGACTCGAACGCACAAGGCATCCCCTCACCCCTGACCCCTCTCCCCAGGGAGAGGGGAACCGATGAATCAACGCGCCCGACGGTCGCGGCCTCCCGTTGCACGCCGTGGCCGTTTGTTCTACAAGCCCGCTCCCGTTTCGAGGAGCCGGCTATGACTGTTCGCTCGCACATGCTTCGGGCCGCCGCCGTGGCGGTCGTCTTCGCACCGTTCGCGTTGTCGGTCGCGGCCCATGCCGTGCCCGATGCGCCGGTGCCGTCGCCGACGTCGGAACGGCCCGCGTTACGGTTCGGCGAATACCTCGTCAACCTCGGCCGGTTGCCCGAAGGGATGACCGCTCGCGGCGTCTTCCGGTTCAAGAACTCCGGCGACGCACCGTTGACGATCGGCGATCTCGCCGCGAGTTGCGGTTGTCTGACGCCGCGGCTCGAACAGAAGACCTACGCGCCGGGCGAAGTGGGCATGTTCCTCGTCAACGCCGATACGGCCGGCGAAGTCTCGCTCGAAGGCGATTCGCTCAAGCAGCACTACATCGACGTCCCCTACACGATCGGCGAAGAACGGAAGACGGCCCGCGTGCATCTCAAGTTCGTCCTGCCCGAACGGCACGTCGTCGTCGAACCTCGCTCGCTGCTCGTCTATCAATTCGGAGCCGGCCCGACACGCCGTGAAATCACCATCACCGACCACCGCGTGCCGCCCTTGAAGGTGACCGGCGTCGAATGCCTCGACCCCGCACTGACGGTCGAACAGCAGCTCACCGAGTCGCCCGACGGCCCGATTCGGGCGACGATCGCCGTCACGGTGCTGGGTTCGCTCGACCGCGAAGTGCGAACCCGCGTCGTCATTCATACCGACGCCGCCGAACAGCCGGAGATTCACGTTCCAATCCTCGTGCAGGTTCGATCCGAGGGACCGGCACAAGTTGGCGGCGTGCCGCTCGAATTGCTGCCGGAATCGACGACCCGCAAATGACGTCGTGACCCATCTACGCGAAATTGCCACATGATCGCATGTTCCCTCGCTGGCGCTTCGGGCTTGCGAAGGACGCTCGATCCGCAAGCCCGACGCGCCAGCGAGGGAACACGGTCTTTCGGCCTTCTTGACATTCTCCAGGAGACGGACCAGTAGGGCCGGCTGCGCCGGCCGGAGTGTGTGCTCTGATCGAAACGCGGCCGACCCTATCGTCCCGATTGATTCCGAGTATCGGCCTCGTTCAGGGTTCGCGACGAATCGTGCGCGGCATGACTTCAGTCGCAATGATTCCCGTCTTTCCGCTCGCAAGGCTGTTTCCGAGCGACGCCGATCTTCTCGACGATCCGGCACGGGAAGCGGACGGACTCACGCTCGTGCTGACCGGTGTTCAGTGCCGGAGCTTCCTTGAACAACAGATCGCACTCGGAATTGCCGACGCAGGAGTGCCGGGCCGAATCGAGATCGTCGACTGGACGACCGGCAACCCGCTGCGTTTCATCGAGCATTTGCGGCTCCGCCGCCGCGCCGCCGAAATGGGCGAGGAACTTGCCGAGCGCGTCGTCGCCTACCGGCGCAAATGGCCCGATCGTCCGGTGAACGTCATCGGCTATTCGGGAGGCGGTTATCTCGCGCTGTTGCTGCTCGAAGCCTTGCCGCCCGGCGTGCGGGTGACGCGGGCCGTGCTGCTGGCCCCGTCCTGTTCGAGGGTTCTCGACGTCGAGCCTCTCGCCGCGCGGACCGAGGCCGGGCTGACGCATTTCTATTCCCCCTTCGACGTTCTGGTGCTCGGGCTGCTGACGCTTGTGGTAGGGACGATGGACGGCCGGCACGCTCCTTCGGCTGGAATGGTCGGCTTCCAGCCGCCAGATTCGACCGCGGTCGAATCTGCACCGGTCGACTTGCACCCCAGCCAAGCCGATCGCTTTCGCGAGACCGCCTATCGATTCCGCTGGTTCAGGTCGTTTCACTTCGGCGGACATTTCGGATACGCCAATCGAATTTGGGCCGCCGAGATCCTCGGGCGCCTGCTTCGAGAGCCGTTGGAACACGAAATCTCGCCGCCGTAACGGCCATGACTCTGACGATCACGCCGGACGCGCCAGCGACGGTGTCACGGGTTTCTCCAGCATCGGGGAATGCCTGTTGTCACAGCGGTGGTCGCCTGCGAGCATCGAAAGATGCGCTCTCGGACTCAAGGGTGACCGAACCGATGAATTGCCGTGTCGTACCAGCGCAAGCCGGTCGTCGCCTGACCCCTCTCTCTGTCGCTTTCGCCGGTTTGCTCATCGCGGCGGCGCCGGCCTTGGCGGTTGCGCAGGGCGCTCGGTCCGAAACCTATTGCATCCGCGTCGAGGCGATCATCCGCGGCAGCTCGCCGCAAAGTCAGCGGGCCGTGGAGTTTCTCAAGGATTTCGAGCAGCGCAAACCCGGCGTCGTCATCGAGATCCGTGACGTCGAGAAAGATGACGAAGCCGAGGACCGCGCCCGCAAGCTGCTGCGCGACTTCCGCATCAAAAAGCCGGGCTTGCCGGTCATTCATGCCTGCCGGCAGTTGATCGTCGGTTTTCGCGACGCCGAGACGACGGGCAAACAGATCGAGCAATTGACCGTCATCGACGCTTATGTGCGTGACGGCTGTCCGCACTGTGCGGCGGGCAAGGCGTTCCTGAACCGGACATTGCCGAAGTACCCGGGGTTCACGGTTCGGTATCACGAAATCATTACGAACCCACGGGCCAAGGACCGCCTGCTCGAACTCGCACGACATTACAACGTGACCGCCACGAACGTGCCCGGGTTCCATTTCTGCGGCAAGCTGGTCATCGGCTACGACCGCGACGAGACTTCCGGTGCCCGGCTTGAAGCCCTGCTGCAGGAAGCGTGTGTTCCCTGCACCGACGACACCGAAGGCGTTCCCACCAGCGCGGCACCTCGCCATCGACTGCCTGTTATGGTTCCCGGAATGATGTTGCTGGGGGCAACGACGGCATACGCGCAAACCGATGTGCCGGATTCTCCCGACGAAGCACCACTGGGTGAAGCACCACTGGGTGAAGCACCACTGGGGGAGGCACCATTGGGGGAGGCACCATTGGGGGAGCAGATTCATACGCTGCCCTCGACGCTGAATACCGACAGCGAGCGATCGAGCACGGTCGATCTGCCGATTTTCGGCAAGATCGACGTCCGCCGGCTGGGACTGCCGCTGTTCACGATCGCGATCGGCCTGGTCGACGGCTTCAATCCGTGCGCGATGTGGGTTTTGCTGTTCCTGCTGTCGATTCTGGTGACGCTCAAAGATCGCCGGAAGATTCTGGCGGTCGCCGGCACGTTCGTGCTGATCAGCGGGTTGGCTTACTTCGCGTTCATGACAGCGTGGCTCAACGTCTTTCTACTGGTTGGCTACCAGCGCTGGGCGCAAGTGCTGCTCGGGTTGCTGGCGGTGTTCGTCGGAGCCGTTCACATCAAGGATTTTTTTGCGTTTCACAAGGGCGTTTCGCTGTCCATTCCCGATTCGGCGAAACCGAAAATCTTCGAGCGTGTCCGAAAGATCGTGAACGCCGAAAACTTGTTCGGCGCGATCGTCGGTGCCTCGATTCTTGCGGTGCTCGTGAACGTCGTCGAGCTGCTTTGCACCGCCGGGCTTCCGGCGCTCTATACGCAGATTCTGACGATGCGAGCGCTGCCGCCATGGCAGAACTACGCCTATCTCGCTCTCTACAACGTCGCCTATATGTTCGACGACGCGATGATGGTCGGTCTCGTCGTCGTCACGTTGGGCCGGCACAAAATGCAGGAACGGCACGGACGCTGGCTGAAACTCGTCAGCGGACTCGTCGTGTTCGCGCTCGGGCTGCTGCTGCTCTTCCGGCCGCGATGGCTGGAGA
>JBAQZJ010000214.1:0-5849 GCA_049790855.1 Planctomycetaceae bacterium
ATCGACCGCGGTCGTCGCGAGCGAAGGCACCGGTCGTCAAGCGAGAGACATCGCCTGAGCCGAAGGCGGAAACGCCTGCCGAGCCGACCGCGACGGAATCCGAAAAGTCGGAAACGACCGACGCCTGAACCTCACGTCATCGCGACTTAAACTGGAATCAGCCCGACCAATCAACGGTCGGGCTGATTCCGTTTGCCGTCCGCCCGGTGCGTGCAGTGCGGTCTTGCGATGCGAATCGCGGCACGGTATGAGAGATCGGCATGAGGCCGGAACGACCCCGAGGCGAATCAGGACGAGAGCCGGGATGACGCCCGGAACGCCGATCGACTTCTGTGCTCTGATGCGGGAGATGTGCAGCGATCTCTGCGCAATGCTCCCGGACGAGTACGGCCATATCCATATGGACCACGTCGCCGTCGCATTTGCGCAGGCGCGACGGCGGGTTCCGCACGGTCTTCAAGCGAAGCTCACGCCGATGCGTTTCGCCGGCGGATCGCTCGTCGAGCGGCGCGACGGCCGCAGTTGGACCATCCGGCGGATCTTCGACGGCGACCACGAGATTCTTTACATCCTCACGTTCTACTTGCCGCGGTTCCTCGACCATCCGCCGCTCGAAAAGCTCGTCACCGTCCTGCATGAGCTGTATCACATCAGTCCGCGGTTCGACGGCGATATCCGGCGGTTCGACGGCCGCTACCACGTTCATTCGCACAGTCAAAAGGGCTACGACAGGCTGATGGAAGAGCATGCCCGGCGATACCTTTCGCTTCGTCCGTCACGCCGATTTCGCAGCTTCCTCGAGAAATCGTTCCGCCAGTTGGAACGCGAGCATGGCCGCGTCTACGGCGTGAAGGTGCCGATTCCGAAGCTGATCCCGCTCGCCGAGAGCAAAACGGCTTAACGCTGGCGGCATCACGTTTCGCAAAAAGCCATCATCGCCGCGATGGCGACGTCGACGTCGTCGGTGCTGGTGAAAGCGCCGACGCTCATCCGCAACAGACCGTTGCGGGATGTCGAGCCGAATCGGCGATGGATCAGCGGGGCGCAATGCAGGCCGGCCCGAGCCTCGACGCCGAACTCGGCGTCGAGCACCGCGGCGAGATCCTGCGGCACCCATTCCTCGGCGACGATGCTGACGATGCCTGCGCGGTCTTCGAGCTGCTCCGGGCCGAAGATTCCGATGCTCCGAATGCTGCGAAGACCGTTCACGAGCCGACCTGTCAGTTCCTGTTCGTGCCGGCGAACCGACTCGACGCCGCGTTCGAGCAGCCAGCGGGACGACGCTTCCAGGCCGGCGATTCCGGAGACGTTCAGGTTGCCTGCTTCCAGTCGTTCGGGCATATCCGTCGGCTGTCGGTCGTCTTCGCTGGCCGTGCCGGTTCCTCCCTGCCGCAGCGGTGCAAGATGCTCTTCGACGGTGGGGCGCACGTAAAGCACCCCCGTCCCCAATGGTCCGAGCAGCCCCTTGTGACCCGATGCGGCAAGCAGGTCGACCGGCAAATCGCCGAGATCGATCGGCAGATGTCCAGCCGATTGAGCCGCATCGAGGAGCGTGTACGCTCCAGCGGCCTTCGCCAGTTCGACGATGTCGGCGACGGGCTGAATCGTTCCGGTGACATTGGACGCGTGCGTGGCAACGACCAGCTTCGTCGCCGGACGAATCGCAGCCCGTACGGCTTCTGGAGAAACCCGGCCGGTCTCGTCGCAGTCGACGATCGTGACCGCCACGCCGCGATCGGCCAGTGACCGAAGAGGTCGCAACACCGAATTGTGCTCGACGACGGTCGTCACGACATGGTCGCCGGGTCGAAGCAAGCCGTGCAAGGCGATGTTCAGGGCATCGGTTCCGTTGAACGCAAATGCGAAACGGTCCGGGCCTTCGGCATTGAACAGCCGTGCGAGATTGAGGCGGCAACGGCGGACGATCTCGGCCGCTTCCAGCGACGATCGGTACGCTCCCCGCCCCGCTGCGGCTCCGAGCCTGCGATTGTAGTCGTCGATCGCCGCATAGACCGACTCCGGCTTGGGGAAGCTTGTCGCGGCGTTATCGAGATAAATACGGGGCATGGATCAGGGAGCGGGGGAGGGGGAGAGGCGGGGGAGACGGGAGACAGGCGATACCTTCCAATCTCCCGTCTCCTCCGATCTCCCGTCTCCTGCTCCAAAGTGGTTCGCCCGCAAGGTTGTTATCCTCCGATCGAATACATCGCCCGTTCGGGATACAGAAATCGCGACGTGTTGATCTCGTGGCCTTCCCACTTGCCGGCGACGCAGGCGATAAGGGCCTCGGCGATCTCATCGTCGCTTCCGTCGTTGCGAAGCAGCGAACGGACGTCGGTCTCTTCGAGGCTGAACAGACAGGCGCGGGCCTTGCCGTCGCTCGTCAGGCGGAAGCGATTGCAGCTTTCACAGAAGGGCCGGCTGATCGAGGCGATGATTCCGATCCGGCCGACGCCGTCGTCGAAAACGTACTCGGTCGCCGGCGAGTGCCCGTCGCCGCCGATCGGGACGAGCGGGCGGATGCCGTCTGCGAGCGCCGTAAGAATCTCGTCGGCGAAGAGCACTTTCCCCCGTTCCCACGCCTGGTCCGCATCGAGCGGCATGTATTCGATGAATCGCACTTCGCAACCGCTCTCGCGGGCGAACCGGCCGAACGGCACGAGTTGGTCTTCCGTCAGGCCGCGAACGGCGACGGCATTGATCTTGATCGACTCGAACCCGACTCGCTTCGCCGCTTCGATTCCTTCCAGGACCTTCTCGTAACCATCGCGACGGGTGACCTTGCGGAATATCACGGGGTCGAGTGCGTCAAGACTGACGTTGATACGACGCAGGCCGGCGTCGAACAGAGGTTGGGCGGCCTCGGCGAGCAAAACGCCGTTCGTCGTCAGACCGAGCGACAACCCCGTGATTGCGGCGAGATTTTCCACAAGCACCGACAGATCGCGGCGGACGAGCGGCTCGCCGCCCGTCAGCCGGACTTTCGTCACGCCCAGCGACGCGGCGATACGGACGATCCGCTCGATCTCTTCATAGGCGAGCAACTCCGGTTTCGGCAGGAACGCCACGTTCTCGGCCGGCATGCAGTAATAGCACCGCAGGTTGCAGCGGTCGGTCACGCTGACGCGCAGATTCGTATGCACGCGGCCGAAACGGTCGACAAGTCTGCGGTCAGAATTGAAGTTCAACGTGCCCTCTCTCGGCGAACGTGCTAGAGGCCTGGATGCACCCATTCCGTCGTGCCGTCGGCCCAATGTTCCTGCTTCCAGATCGGAACGACCTCTTTCAGTCGGTCGATCAACCACCGGCCAGCATCGAACGCGTCGGCCCGATGCGGGCTACTGACGGCGACAGCGACGCTGATTTCACCGAGGTCCAGCACGCCAAGCCGGTGAGCGACCCGCACTTCATGCAGCGGCCAGCGATTGCGAGCATCGGCTTCCAGTTTCATCATCGTCGCTTCGGCCATTTCCGGATAGGCCTCGTAGCCCAGCCGAAGCGTCCGCTTGCCGCCTGTCATTTCGCGAACCGTACCCAGAAACAGCACGACCGCCCCACAGTCGGGACTGCGGACCGCCTCAGTGAGTGCGGCGAAGTCGATCGGCTCGTGGGTGAGGTGGATCATCGACGCATTCTACCACGCGATCAGAGCCGCGACCGTTGGGGAGCGCGTATCGACGCTCCCACGTCGAAATACGCCTGACGGTCGCGGCTCTGATGCTCTAGCCGCCGCTCACGGGAGGAAAGGCCACGACTTCGCCGGATTGCGGTATCGTCGCATCATCGCGAGCGTACGCAGCATCGACGGCGAACAGCAGGTAAGGGACCAGGGGTCGTAGTGCGGGAACAGTCAATCCAAGAGCCTCACGCAGAGCTCCGATAGATGCGGTCGACGGCACCTTGACCGTCACCATGTCCGCCCGCGCCCGCTCCTTCGCCGCGGCGAACAAGCGGATCGTGACGAATCGATCGTCGGGCGTCGTTGCGGAGTCGGTCATGACGTGAGCAGTCGGCTAGTCGACTTCGGAAGATCAGGCATCCGGCCCGCGTACGACCAGGCGAGCAGCTTGAGCGGGTGGATCGTCGGCTTCGGCGTTCCCTGCTCCATCTGCATCCGGCAACTGCTGCATTCCGTCGTGCCGCAGGCGATCGAGTCGTCTCGCATCGCGGTGATCAGCGGCCAGCCGATCTTCAGCGACGTGCGGAAATTGGTCGTCGACAATCCCCACGTTCCGGCCATTCCCGAGCACCCCGCTTCGATTCTATGAACCGTCAGCTCCGGGATCAAAGTGAGCAGCGTGCCTAGCGGCTCGTCTGGAGACAACGCCTTCACGTGGCACGGTGCGTGATAGCCGACGACGAGCGGCAATGGATTCAGCTGCGTGTCAAAACGGCCCGCTGCATGCAATTCGGCAAGGAAAGCGCCCGCCTCGATCGTCTGGCGGGCGACGACGTCGACTTCCGGATGTTCGAGAATGAACGGGTACTCCCGATTGAGGCACACCGCCGCCGACGGTTCGGTGCAGACGATCCGATGCCCCTCGCGGGCGTACGGGGCGAGAATGCGCACGTTTTCTTCGGCAAGCTCGCGGGCCGCGGGGATGTCGCCGGCGGACACGAGCGAGATGCCGCTGGGCAACTGATCGGGAGGGATGTAGACGGCGATGCCTTGTCGCTCGAGAACGGAGATGAACGCAAGCGCCAGATCGGGATCGAAGCGGTTGGCGTACTCGTCGACGAAGTAGATCACCGCCTTTTCGCCGTTCGTCCCCGTTCGCAGCATTCGGCAGCGACGGGGGATCGAACGCAGGAACGGACGGCGGGCATACGGGGGCAGCTTCCGATGTCGCGAGACGCCGAGTGACTTTTCGAGCAGCCAGCGTGCCGAGGGGTTCGCCATCAGTCGGTTCACGGCAAAAGAAAGTCCACTACCGACGGGGCCGGCCATAAACGAGCGAGACAGCGCCCATTCCGAACGCGACAACCCCTCGGCGGCGACATGCCCCGCCTTGGCTTCCAGTGCGAGATGCGGAATGTCCACCTCGGACGGACATTCCCGTTCGCACTGCTTGCAGTTAAAACACAGCGAGGCGAGGTGGCCCATTTCCGGACCGACGAGCTCTTCGGCAGTCAGTTCGCCGTTCGCCGCGAGTCGCAGAGACGTCGCTTTCGACCGCGGAGCCGCCTCTTCGGACGGATTCACCCGGAAAAAAGGGCACATTCGTAATCCCGGCTCCTGCGAGCGGCACGTGCCGCACCCGTTGCAACGGATCGCCTCTTCGGTCATCCGCTCGGCCGACCAGCGGAGTTGCAGGCGGGTCAACATCGCCGGTTTCGTGACCGGCCGCAGGTGCCGCACCGTCGCCTTCGGATCGTCGCTGATGATTTTGCCGGGGTTCAACAGATTCGCCGGGTCGAAGAGATCCTTCATCTGGCGAAAGACGCGATACAGCGAGCCGTACTGAGTGCGGATGAACGCGGTCCGCGCCAGCCCGTCGCCGTGCTCGCCGCTGACGACGCCACCGAGCGACAATGCCGCCTGATACAGGTCGCGAGCGATGGCTTCGAGCGAAGCGACCGGTCCGCCGGCTTCCGGAGGCGGCAGGAACGGCCGGAAGTGCATCTGCCCGTCGCCGGCATGGGCGTACAGCGTCGCGGTGACCTGGTGTTTCTGAAACACCTTATACGCCCGAACGCGAAACTCCTGCATCGCAGCCGGCGGCACGGCGATGTCTTCGACGAACGGCAGCGGCCGGGTCGGCCCTTTGAGCTTCGTCAGGCGTGGAACGACCCTGCCCGGCAGCGTCCACAGGAAGTCGACCGCCTGCGGGTCGACGTCGGTCGTGGCG
>JBAQZJ010000215.1:0-2247 GCA_049790855.1 Planctomycetaceae bacterium
CTCCCTGACGGTCGCGGCTCTGATGGCGTTCGTCTACAGTGTCGTCTGTCCCACCCTGTGAACTTCGGAGCCTCCTTCCATGCGATCGTTTCTGTTGTTGTCCGCTGCCCTGTTGTCTGCACCGGCCGTCGCCCAGGAGGGCGACTGGATCGAGATGTTCAACGGCAAAGACCTGACCGGCTGGAAGGTCAGCGAGAACGGCCAGATCAAGGCCGAGAACGGGACGATCGTCATCAGCGGACCGCGATCGCACGCCTTCTACACCGGCCGCGAGTTCAAGGACTTCGTCTTCGAGGCCGAAGTCAAGACCGAGCCGAACAGCAACAGCGGCATCTACTTCCACACGAAGTATCAGGAAGAAGGCTGGCCGGCTCAGGGACACGAGATTCAGGTCAACAACACCTACAAGAGCGACCCGGTCCGCAGCGGCAGCCTCTACAACCGGGTGAAGCTGTTCACCCCGGCGTTCAATGACGGCGAGTGGGCGACGTATCGCATCACCGTGAAAGGCGACACGCTGCGGACGGAGATCAACGACAAGGTTCTGTACGAGTACGTCCAGCCGCCGGGCGTGACGGAGCAACCCCGCTTCAGCCAGGGGCTGTTCGCCTTGCAGGCCCATGATCCGGGAAGCGTCGTGCGCTACCGCAACCTGCGGGTGAAGTCGCTCGACGGGGCTGCGGGGAAGTGAGCGTCGGCGGTTCCAGAGCGAAGTGAAGCCCGGCTTCTTAAAGAAGCCGGGCTTCTTCATGCAATCCGCTTCTCCGACGGATCACTCCGGAAGAACGGCCCGCAGGACCAAATCACGCACGGACGTCATCGGTAGACCCTCCGTCGGCCCGTCCGGTTCCGGACCGTCGCCGATGAGAATCGGTCGGTCGGCGTCGTCGGTCGCCGGCAGGCCGTGGCTGCCTTTCACGAGCGACGGATCGACCGGCACGATATCGAACAGCGTGCGGAAGCCGAGTTTCTTCTGAAGCAGCCGTCGCGCCGCCCTTCCCTTCGGCCACGTCAGGTTCGGGTCGAAGAACAGTTCGCAGGGGTCGTAGCCCGGCTTGCGGTGGATGTCGATCGTGCGGGCGAAGTCGGGTTCGCCCGCGTCTTCAAGCCAGAACGGATAGGCGAACCAGGCGTCCGGCTGAGACAGCGCGACGATCTCTCCGGATCGCGGATGGTCGAGACCGATCTCCGCACGCTCTTCGCCGGCGAAAACGCGACCGACGCCCGGCTCCGAAGCAACGACGTCGCGAACCCGCGGCACGTCTTGCGGGTTTGCGACGTAGATGTGAGCAAGCTGGTGGTCGCAGACGGCGAAGGCGCGGCTGCCGAACGTGTCGAAAATCTCGCCGAACGGCCCCGGCCGAACGGTCAGCAAGCCTTCACGCCGTAAGCGTCGATTGATTTCGACGGGTCGCCGGACGTCGACGAGTCCGTATTCGCTGACGACCCAGACTCGTGCTTCCACTCGTTCCGCGGCATCGAGCAATGGTTCGCAGGCGGCGTCGAGTTGTTTGACCAGCCGCGGCATGTCGGCCTCGGTCGGACCGAACCGTTGCGGGTCGTAGTCGAGATGCGGCAGATAGACGAGCGTCAGATCGGGACGCTCGGCGGTGAGCACCTCGGCGGCGCAGCGGGCGATCCAGGTCGTGCTGGACAACCCCGCCGTCGGCCCCCAGAACGACGGGAACGGAAACGGCCCGAGCGTTCGCTCGAGCGACTCCGTCAGCCCCGGCGGGGTTCCGTAAACGCCGAACGCCTTGCTGCCGTCGGCGCCGTAATAGGGTTTCGGCGTGACGCTGATCTCGACGTCGGCCCCCTGATTGAACTGCCAGAAGAGCTTCGCCGCCTTGAAGGGCCGGTTTCCTGCCGACGCCTCGCGTTTCGCCGTCGTGTAGACCGGTTCCGACTGAATCAGCGAGTTCGACTGTTGCCAGAATCGAACTTCCTGCGTGTCGCGGTACAGCCAACCGTTGCCGACGACGCCGTGCCTGTTCGGTAGTTCGCCCGTCAGCAAAGTCGCCTGCGCCGTGCAGGTGACGGCGGGGAGCGCTTCGCGAAGCGAGCGCGTCCAGCCGCGATTCGACAGACGTTTCAGGCGCTCGCCCCTGTCCAGCAGCTTCCGAGTCAAACCAACCGCGAGAATGACGACGAGCGGTTGCGTGTCGGACATGCGGAAGAGGACCGTGATAAGATTCGGACGCTCGCGCGTCGGGCCATTGTCGCCTTTCGCACCGCGCAAGGGCGCCC
>JBAQZJ010000216.1:0-10063 GCA_049790855.1 Planctomycetaceae bacterium
GGCCGGCCGACGGCGACGATGCTCGTCTATCAGCAGGTCGGGGCGAACGCCCTGAGCACGATGGAAGGCGTTCGCGCGGAGCTTGCCGCGGCAGAGCGGGACTTCCCGTCGGGCGTCCGCTGGTCGATCCCGTACGACACCACGATTTTCATCAGCGAATCGGTCGCCGCGGTCGTCCACGCCCTGTTTGAAGCCGTCGGGCTTGTCATCATCGTGGTGTTCGTGTTCCTCCAGTCGTGGCGGGCGACCTTGATCCCGGTCCTCGCCGTGCCGGTCGCCGTCATCGGGACGTTCGCCGGGATGCTCGCGCTCGGCTTTTCGATCAACACGCTCACGCTGTTCGGCCTCGTCCTGTCGATCGGGATCGTGGTCGACGACGCGATCATCGTCGTCGAGAACGTCGAGCGGCTGATGCACGAAGAGCGGCTCGCCCCGCGGGATGCCACGATCCGTGCCATGGAGCAAGTGGCCGGGCCGGTGATCGCGGTCGTGCTCGTGCTGTCGGCGGTGTTCGTCCCGGTCGCGTTCCTCGGCGGTCTGACCGGGCAGATGTACAAGCAGTTCGCCGTGACGATCGCCGTCTCGGTCGCGATCTCGGGGCTTGTCGCTTTGACGCTCAGCCCGGCCCTTTGCCGGCTGCTGCTCAAGCCGAGCCACGGCCGGAAGAACTTCCTGGCCCGCGCCTTCGATCGCGTCTTCGGCTGGATCACCGCCGGCTACGTCGGAGGGGCGCGCCTCGCGATCCGCGGATCGCTGCTGACGCTCGCCCTCTTTGGCGTGCTGTGCTTCGCCGCATGGCGGATGAGCCAGACCGTGCCGGGCGGCTTTCTGCCTGAAGAAGACCAGGGAGTCCTGCTCGCGGCAGTGATCCTCCCGGAGGGGTCTTCCCTCGATCAGACCCAAAAGGTGATCGAGCAGACGGAAGAGTTCTTCGCGGGCCAACCCGCCGTCGCGAACGTGACGGCCCTCGTCGGTTTCGACCTGCTCGCCGGCGGGGCGGCGAGCACCAGCGCGGGCACGCTGTTCGTCACGCTCAAGCCCTTCGACGAGCGCACCGAGACCGGCATGAGCGCGTTCGACGTCGTCGAGGAGAGCGGGTCGCTGCACGGCAGCATGACGGACGGAGTCGTGATCGCGATGAACCCGCCAGCCATTCCGGGACTCGGCAACCGGTCAGGCTTCACGGTCGAGGTGGAACAGCGCGGCGGCGGAACGGTCGAGGAACTGGCCGAGGCGAACGCCGCATTTCTTAAGGCGGCGGGGGTAGACCGCGCCTTGACCGGGCTGAACGCGACGCTGCGGGTCACCCTCCCGCAGGTCTTCGTAGACGTGAACCGCGAGAAGGCCCGGATGATGGGCGTGCGGCTCGCCGACGTGTTCGACCCGATGCAGGCCTATCTGGGTACGTTGTACGTCAACGATTTCAACCGTTTCGGCCGCATCTGGCGAGTTCAACTCCAGGCGGAATCGGAGTTTCGAGACGCCCCGCAGGACATCGAGCGGATCTACGTCCGCAACGGCCAGGGCGAGATGGTTCCGCTCTCGGGGCTTGTCGACATCAGCTTCCGGGCCGGGCCGAACGTGGTCAGCCGCTACAACGGCTACCCGGCCGTCGAAATCACTGGGGCGCCGGCCGAAGGCCGCAGCACCGGCGAGGCGATCGCCGCGATTCGCAAGCTCGCGGCGGAGGACCTGCCCCCTGGCTACGGGATCGAGTGGAGCGGCGCCTCGTACCAGGAGATCGAGGCCGGCAACCAGGCGCCGGTCGTGCTCGGCTTCGGGCTGCTCGTGGTGTTCCTGGTGCTGGCCGCCCAGTACGAGAGCTGGTCGCTGCCGGTCGCCGTCCTGCTGGCCGTGCCGCTCGCCCTGCTCGGCGCCCTGCTCGCCGTCTACCTCCGCGGGTACACCCAGGACATCTACTTTCAGGTCGGGCTGCTGACGCTCGTCGGGCTGTCGGCGAAAAACGCGATCCTGATCGTCGAGTTCTGCGTCGCCCTGCGGCGGGAAGGCAAAGGCATCGTCGAATCGGCGCTCGAGGCCGCGGAACTTCGCTTCCGGCCGATCGTGATGACCTCATTGGCGTTCATCCTCGGCGTCGTACCGCTGGCGATCGCCACCGGGGCCGGGGCCGGCGGTCGTCGGTCGATCGGCACGGGGGTGATCGGCGGCATGCTGTTCGCGTCGTTCGTCGCCATCTTCTTCGTGCCGCTGTTCTATGTGCTGATCCAGCGAATCGCCGAGTTCTTCAGCGGACCGCCGGAGACGGACTCCACGCGAGACGCGGAGGCGGAAGACGGTGTGACGCCACAGGTCGCGACTTCCGCCTCGCCGGGAGTCTGAGCGCGGCGGGCGGGCCGGCTCGCCGCGGTGAGGGGCAAACGCGTGGGAACGAGGCCGCCTCAGGTCTACATCGTCGGCGGAGGTTTCGCCGGACTTGCGGCGGCGAAAGCGCTCGCCGCCGCCCCCGTCGAGGTGACGCTCGTCGACCGCCGGAACCACCACGTCTTCCAGCCGCTGCTGTATCAGGTCGCGACGGTCTCCTTGTCGCCGGCGGACATCGGCGCGCCCATCCGCACAACGCGAAGTCGCTGGCGGACGCCTCGTCCGCGACATGATCGGCGTCTCGCCGTGCCTCGCGATGGCCCTCTGCTACGGCGACTGTTGGCCGTCGCTTCGGGATTTCGGCCACAGGACCGCCACGCCCAACGTCCCGGCGATCAGCGAGGCGAGGAAGACGGCGATCTTGGCGGCCGCAAAATCCGCCTCGTTCGGAAAGGCCACACTCGCGATGAACAGGGACATCGTGAAGCCGATGCCGCCGAGCGCGCCGGCGCCGCACAACTGACGCCACGAATACGCGTCGGGCTTCACGGCGACGCCGCTCCGGACCGCGAGCCACGCGGCCAGCGCGATCCCGATCGGCTTACCGAGGACCAGCCCCAGCGTGATCGCGAGGATCAATCGTCCGTGTCCCTCGAACACGCCGAGCGACCAAGCGACGCCCGCGTTCGCCAGTGCGAAGATCGGCAGCACCACATAGCTCGACCACGGCTCGACGGAGCGGAGGAGTTTGTCGGCGGGCGACATGATCCGGGCGTGGATCGCATCCAGGGCGGCCAGGGCCGGCTCGGAAGGCCCGGGCCGCATCGCCTCGCCCGTATGGCGGTCCTCCAGGTGAATCACCGTCGCCGCCTGTGCCAGCAGCGCCGTCAGGTTCGCCGGCGGGCGCGTGGGGATGAGCACGGCCAGGATCACGCCCGCCAGCGTGGCGTGCAATCCGGCCTCGTGGAGGACAAACCAGAGAAGGACGCCGCAGACCGCGTACGGCAGAGCGTCGTACACGCCGGTCCGGTTGAGCGCGAGTAGCAACGCGGTCACCGCGCCGCCGGCGATCAAATAGCCCGCGTCGATCGCGCCGGCGTAGAACAGCGCGATCACCAGGATCGCCACGATGTCGTCGATGATGACCGCTGCGGTCAAAAACACGCGCAGCTCGACGGGGACGCGGTCCCGGAGCAACACGATCAGCGCGACCGCGAAGGCCGTGTCGGTCCCGATCGGAATGCCCCATCCGTGCCTCAGTTCCGGCGGCGCGATCGATGCATAGATCACCGCCGGCAGGACGATCCCGCCGAACGCGGCGATCACCGGAAGCGCTCCGGATCGAAAAGTGGACAGGTGGCCGACGGTGAACTCGCGCTTGATCTCGAGGCCGACGACGAAGAAGAACACCGTCAGAAGCCCGTGGTTGACCCAATGGAGCAGCGAATGCGAAAAGGCGCGCGTGCCCCACTCGATGCCGAGACGGGTTTCCCACAGCGCGGCGAACGCCGGGCCGAGGGACGAGTTGCTGAACACCAGAGCCAGCAACGTCGCCAGCCCAAGAAGCAGTCCCGCCGACGGCCCCCAGCGGACGAACTCGAACGCCGCGGACTGGATGCGATAACCGAGCGGGCCGAGCATCGCGTCGGCCAGCGAGCTTTCATCCCAAGTGCCCGTATAGCGGCGGCCGTTGATGAAGAACGTCGGCGTCAACCGCGCTCCGCTGCGCTGGGCACTCTCGACATCTTCGCGAACCCGGGTCTGCGCCGCCGCGAGTGCGGGCTCGTGCGTCGCGTCGCCCGGCGGCAGGTCGAAGTCCCGTGCGATCCGCTCGAAGTCGCCTTCGGAGAACGCCGGCCCGCGCTCCATCAGCGCCTCGTGAACCTCCCAGAACCGTCCGGTCGTCTGGGCGGCGTACTCCGCCACCTCGGCGGCGCGGGTGGCGTCGTCGTTGCCGGGGACCGGCAGGTGCCGAAACACATAACGCATCCGCTCGCCGAACCGGCTCCGCAGCCCCTCGACGACTTCGTGAACCGCGTGGCAGCGAGGGCATGCATAGCTGCCGTACTCGACCAGAGTCAGTTCGGCGTCGGGCGGCCCCAGAACGTGGTCGCGGCCCGCGTCAACCGGAGGATCAAGCATGTTCGGCCTCGTCTCCGCCATGATCACAGGAGCCTGTCGTCACATTGCCGCCCGAGTTCGTAGACTCAACGAGAGACCGCTGCTTCTTGTCCGTTCGCCGCCGTTTGAGATATGACATCACGACCTTCCCGGCAGACCGGATCGGAGTTTCCGTGCTGTGGCCCAGCCTCTCTCCTTCGAGCTCGACCACGCAGCGCTGGATCTGTCCGGTCCAGTTCGGAAACAGCGACACGAACATAGAATGGATCAGCGACTTCCTGTCTACTCCCCGGGGACCATTTCAGGCTACCGCCCGCAGCGTCCGCGGTTCACGTGCCAGATCCCTTCGGCTCACGCGTTATGGGCGCGGCGGGTCTATTCCAGCGACCCGAACAGGTCATTCAGCCCCTCCGCCATCGTGGGGTGGGCGAAGATTCCATCACGCAGGGCCGTATACGGCAGGCCGGCGTGCATGGCAACCTGGATTACGGCCATGATCTCGCCGCCGTGCGCCGCCATGATCGACGCTCCGAGGATGCGCTCGCTGTCGGCATCCACGACGGCTTTCAGATAACCGCGGGTCGCCCCCGACGTCACCGCCCGCGGAATCTTCGCCGCGGGCATCCGCGCGACGCGTAGACGGGATCCCCTGCGGCGGGCCTCCGCCTCGGTCATCCCGATCCGACCGAGTTCGGGGTCGATGAACAGCGTGTACGGGACGAGCCGGTCCGCGGTGCTCCGGTTCCCGCCGGAAAGGTTCGCGGTGACGATCCGCCAGTCGTCGAGCGAGATGTGGGTGAACTGCGGACCGCCGTTGACGTCGCCGAGCGCCCAGACGCTCTCGGCGGTCGTCTCCAGCCGGTCGTTCACTTTGATGAAGCCGCGGTCGTCCGTCTCGACATCCGCAGCCGGCAGGTTCAGCTCTTCGGTGTTCGGTACCCGCCCCAGTGCGGCGAGCAGGTCCGATCCCTCCACGGCTCGCTCGCCGCTCGGCATTTGAAGCCGGACGCGGACCGATTGTCCCGACACCCCTTCCACGCGTTGCACGGACGCGCCCAGGATCACGTCGATTCCATCGTCCCGGAAGAGCTGAAGGACATGTTCCGCGACATCGGAGTCTTCTCGCTTAAGGAACATTTCCGACCGCTCGACGAGCGTCACGCGGCTGCCGAACCGACGGAACATCTGCGCGAACTCGCAGCCAACGTAGCCGCCGCCGACGACGATGAGGTGCTCGGGCAGGCGGTCGAGTTCCTGGGCTGACTCGCTGTCCAGCGGCCGCGCGTCCACGAGTCCCGGCAGCGGCGGCAAGGCCGGGCGGGTTCCGGTGTTGAGGAACACCTTGTCGGCGGTCAGCTCCCGCGCCCCACCATCCCCGAGCCGAACTTCGAGAGAGCGTGGCCCGGTGAAATGGGCCGAACCGATCAAGAGTGTCATGCCGGAGTGGTCGAAGTTTGCCTGATTGCGCCCGACCATCTCGGCAACCACCGCGCGCTTGCGGTCGCGGACCCCAATCGGGTCGGCCCCCTCGAATGCCACGCGGATGCCGTAGTCGGCCGCGCGCCGCGTCAGTTCGGCCACCTCGGCGGACTTGACCATCGTCTTGGTGGGGATGCACGCGACGTTGATGCAGCTGCCGCCGATCATCCCCTTCTCGATCATGACGACCGAGCGGCCCGCAGACGCCGACTTCGTCGCCAACGTCTTGCCGGCCTTGCCTCCGCCGACGACGGCGATCTCAAAGTGCTCGCCAATCATGGTCGTTTCCCCTTAGGTAGCGGCGTCATGGGTGGCCGGGAACCGGACTGGCGGAACTGCCTTCTCGATAGCCGTTGAGGGGCTGAGCATCGCCACGCTCTTTCTTTCACCGTACATCGATGCGATTGCGATCGCGATCCTCGTGGCACTGTTCTATTTTCAGCACAAGGGCACTGCCGGCGTGGGAGCGGTCTTCGGCCCGGTCATGCTGCTCTGGTTCGCCGTCTTGGCCATGCTGGGGGCCTGGCATATTTGACGGCATCCTGCTGTGTTCACCGCAGCCGAATGGCCGATTGTCCACACGAGCCGAGCTCGTCGCCGCCTATGCGATTCGAGCACTGCGGCGGGTTGAGTTCGCGGTTGGCGAGTTGCTGGCAGCCGATCCTGACACGGTCGTGTTCGAGCGCGGCCTGGGGGCCAACGATACAAAAAACGGCACTCATCTACTTCAGGTCGATGCTCTGGATGAGTGGTGGGGAACGTTGCCGGAGAAGTTGGACACGGTGCTGGCAGACCGCACCGAGCCATAACTCATTGCCGGACGTTTCGGCCTCCGACAAGCATTGCGGCCCAGCGATAATCAGGCACCGTCTTTGGGCGTTTTTTCTGCGGCCATCGGCATTGCGTTCGACGTCCTCGTCCTCGCGGCGGACCTAGAGCATCTTTGTCCCTGGTAGCCATTGTTGTAGGGCGCCGCCGCCCCAGTTGAGCGGATCACATGATGCGGGGGGTGCGCAGGGGGAGATGGATCACAAGTGCCCTCGACGTGGATCTGCGGGAGCGGATTCTCCGACCGGTCGATCGAGGCGATGCGATGACGCACATCGCGGCTCCGTGGCGGACAGTTCCTTCTCGATCGCCTGTTGACGATTCTCCAGCATCTTCGAAGGCCGGCGACAACCAACTTCAGCCACCCCGTCGACGTGTTTCGTCAAAGCATTTCGTCTCAGGCGCCGACGGCGTCGTCTGTGTCGGCGCCCTCGTTGTTCCCTGGTCGATTGCGAAGAGTCGTTTCGCTTCGTTACACGTTCTTGCCGTAACAACGCCTGTCGACGGTCTGATGCCGTCGCCGCCAGGACTCTGACAGTGCGACCAAGAAGTCCAAGCGTGTTTGGCGCCGGCGGCGAAGCCGTTCGGGTCGGCGAGGCGTTCGACGGCTATTCGGGACGGGTGCATTCGAGCGGCCGGCTGGAACCCGGCGAGCTCGATATCACCACCGGCGTTCACCGGCTTCGCGTCACCGTGACCGATCGGAATCGACTCTCGGAGGGCTTCAAGTTCGGCCTCGATGCGGTCGAAGTTATCCCCGTCCCCTGAAAGAGGATCACCGGTTCGTCAGGAAGGCCGCCGCCGGTCGAATGTTTCGCCCTAGGCGTGCATCGCCAGCAGCACGGGTTCCAGCTTGCGGCCGAGCGGGGTGAGCGAGTACTCGACCTTCGGCGGGATCTGCGGATAGACGCGGCGGGACACGATCCCGTCGGCCTCCAGTTCGCGGAGCTGTTTCAACAGGGTCCGCGCCGAGACGCCCTGGAGCGCCCGCGCGAGTTCTGCGAACGCCGCGTCCCACCGAGCAGGTGCTGCACACGAGCACCTGCCAGCGCCCGCCGACGCCCCGCAGCGTCGTCTCGACGGGACGGAAACCGTCTTCCGGCTGTTTTTTCGGTCAGTCGGTCGCGGCATGGCGATGGGGGTCCGTATCATTTTGGTTACTCTGTATCAGAATCGCCAGTTCTTGAGGAGTGTTCCTTACGGGCATAGAACTCTGCCGGACCCCGCGACGGGTGTCGCGGGACAGGGAGAACGCGATGAAGGCGATTCAAGAGGTCGTGCGGGACGTGCGTCCCCACTGGGTGGGTAACGGGTTTCCGGTCCGCAGCCTGTTTTCCTATCACCCCGATCCCGCCGCGGTCAGTCCGTTCCTGCTGCTGGATTATGCCGGGCCGCACACGTTCGCGCCGACCGAGGTGGTCCGCGGCGTCGGAGAGCATCCGCACCGCGGGTTCGAGACTGTCACGATCATCTACCAGGGCGAACTGGAGCACCGCGACTCGGCGGGCAATCGCGGCCGTATCGGCCCCGGCGACGTCCAGTGGATGACGGCCGCCTCGGGGGTCGTTCATGAAGAGTACCATAGCCCGACGTTCACCGAGACGGGCGGTACGCTCGAGATGGTGCAACTCTGGGTCAATCTGCCGGCGGCGGAGAAGATGTCGCCGCCGCGGTATCAGGAAATTCTCGACAGCGCGATCTCTAAGGTGGAGGTGAGCGATGGGAACGGCACGGTCCGCGTCATCGCCGGGGAGTTCCGCGGAACGCGAGGCCCGGCCCGCACGGTCACGCCGATCGACGTGTGGGACGTGCGTCTGAACTCGGGAGCGTCTGCGGACCTGCCGGTCGCGGAGGGCCGCACGACGCTGCTCGTCGTGCAGCAGGGCACGGTTCGACTGAACGAGACGCAGGATGCCACGGGCGTCGAACTCGTCCGCTTCGATCGCACTGGTTCCGGCGTGCCCGTGGAAGCGATCGAAGACGCGATGCTGCTCGTGCTGTCTGGGGAGCCGATCGACGAGCCGGTCGTCGGCCAAGGCCCGTTCGTGATGAACAGCCGCGACGAGATTCGCCAGGCGATGCTCGATTACCAGAGCGGTCACATGGGCACGCTCGGCAGCCAGACGTGACGGACAAGGGCCGGCGTAAAAGTCGCCCAAAGTTCCCTGCGAACCTCTTGGAGGAACGAGCTTGAGCGCTGTCTTCACGTACCGCCGACTCGACAGGAATCAGGCCGCGGTCCTGCTGGTCGATCACCAGTCGGGGCTGTGCAACCTCGTCGGCGACTTCTCGCCGGACAACTTCAAGAACAACGTGCTGGCGCTCGCCGGCGCCGCGAAGTACTTCCAGTTGCCGACGATCCTGACGACCAGTTTCGAGACAGGCCCGAACGGTCCGCTCGTCCCGGAGCTCGAGGCGCTGTTCCCCGACGTCCCGTACATCGCGCGTCCGGGCCAGATCAACGCCTGGGACAACGAGGACTTCGTGACGGCGATCGAGGCGGGCTACGAGGTCTTCTGCTGCACCGAGGCCTCGGGCACGTTCAATCACACGACGCGCGACGCGGTCTGGCACCGGATGCAGTCCGCCGGCGTGCAACTGATGAGCTGGTTCGGCATCGCCTGCGAACTCCATCGCGACTGGCGAAACGACATCGACGGGCTTGGCGCCCTCTTCTCGAACCACCTCCCCGCCTACCGGAATCTGATATCGAGCTACAACGCCCACAAACAGTGACGGAAACCCGCAGGGACCGTGACCTGACGCACTGCTCGTGCCGTCGTCGCCGTGTTCGTCTCCTCGGCCTGACCGGTCGCCTCGCCGAACCGCTTCCGCCACTTCCGCAAGAGGTTCGTGCCGACGTCCAACCGCCGGGCGGCTTCACTCACCGACAGCCCCTGCTGCTCGATGAGTTGCACGGATTCCCGCTTGAACTCGACCGTGAACTGGCGACGTGCTTCCGACATTCAAGGCTCTCCTCACGTTTGAGGATGCGCTCTTCATCGAGCGCCCGCGAAACGTGGGGAAGTCTACTCTTGCGCTTGCCGCGTTCAGCGAAGTGGTCAGAGTCTTCCAGCGGTCGTCGTATCGCATGAGCCGATGGGCTGCCTCGATCAATACCGAACGAAGCGCTGGGCTGCCGGCCACTCCCGAGGCCCGCACGGCCGAGACGAGCGTCACGCTCTTCCAGCCGCCGAATGGGCGGGACGCTGCGGCCCGCACACCCCGCGGCGCGCAGCCGTGGTCCCGGCAGAGGCCGGTCCTCGCCCCCGTCTCGTCCAGGAACACGAGTCGGCCGGCCCCGCCGCAGCCT
>JBAQZJ010000217.1:0-5630 GCA_049790855.1 Planctomycetaceae bacterium
GTTCGGAGCCGCGACCGTCAGGGAGCGATTTCGAGGAACATCACGCGAAGAATCGCTCCCTGACGGTCGCGGCTCCGATGTTCGATCGCTTCGACGAACGAGCGGCAGGTTCTGGCGCTCGACCAGCTTTGCGACTTCTTCGAACCGTTCCTTGTGCCGTGGAACGAGGATCAATCGGAGCGAGGGGAACTGCTCTCGCAAGTCGCGCCAGGCGGCGAGGGCGTATGTTTCTTCCGGATGTTGCGTGCTGCCGGCGATGAAGACCAGATCATCCTCGTCGATGCCGAAGGCGCGGCGAAGTTCGTTCGTCCGAGGGTTGTCACGCACGGTGTTGACGCCGTCGAATTTCACCGATCCGGTCACGGCGAGCCGGTCGTGTGGTGCCCCGAGCGCTGAAAACCTGCTCGCATAGGCGTCGTTCTGAACGGCGATGACGTCGAACCGCCTCAATAACTCTCGGATGAACGGCCTGAGTTTACGGTAGCCGCGAAAGCTTTTTTCGCTCAGGCGTCCGTTGACGATCGCAAGCCGCACGCCCGAGTGCGAGGCGATCGTGATGAGATTCGGCCAAAGCTCCAGCTCCGCCAGCACGATCGCCGTCGGTTTGAGCCGATGCATCGCCCGGCGGACCGCCCACGAGAAGTCGAACGGAAAGTAACAGACCGTCAGATCGGGATAGTGGGCGACGGCGACTTCGCGGCCGGTCGCGGTCGTCGTCGTGAGGACGACATCGACGTCCGGTCGCCGTGATCGCAGTTCCGCGATCACTCCCCGAAGCAACAGCACCTCGCCGACGCTGACGGCGTGGAACCAGACCCGGCTCTCGGACGGCTTCAGCTTGGGTAGCGACCCGAGCAGTTTCTCCCCCCAGCCGGTGCGGTACTTCCCCTGCCGGATGCGACGGTAAAGCAACAGCGGCAGCGCCGCGGCAATCAGACAGGCGTAGGCGAAGTTGAGCAGCCAGGGCATCCATGCCCCCTTTCCCGCGGTACCTCGTGTGGGAGTATGCCCCTCTCGACGGCTCGTCCCTTACGGCCCATTCCAAGCAACGGACTCTAAGATCGGACCGAGCGAGTCGGCGCGATAGGTGCCCACGTTCCACCCCATACCGAACGAAGCCTTGGACTCGAACCGGATCAGCACCCCGTTGCTTATCGTCCGACACACGAAGCATCGGTCGGTCGTTCCCCTTCTTTTACGCAATTGCAACTCACATTCCCAGACCACGTCGTTGTTCGTTTTCCCAGAGCAAGCCTCCGCACGGTGAAGCGTGTCGCAGATTCGCTCCAAGGACTGCCGGTCGATCGTTCTTGGCGTCGTGACGAGGTGGGGAGCGGCCTTGGGAGGCAGCGGGCCTGGCGCAACCTCCGCCGACACGACCTCCGCCGGCGTCGCCTCGAGAACGGAGGAGATGAGACGAACTCGCTCCCACGGGGTCGGTCCAGCAAGGATGAAGAGAGCGATGTACCCCGTGAACGCCATGATCAGGACGCCGACGAAGCGACTGCCGGTACGAGGTTCGTTCTCGATACGTGCGAAAATCGGCGCGAGGATCGGCGGTCGAAACGCCATCCAGACTCCGACCGTGAAGAACGCAAGCGCGAGCAGGAGCGGTAGGAAGTAAAGCACCAAGAGGTGGCCGAACATCGGGACGGCCTTTCGACTCGCGACAACCGGCGGTCACGCATTCGCTCCGCAGCACTTCTTGTATTTCTTCCCGCTGCCGCAGGGACATGGGTCGTTACGGCCGACCTTCGGTTCCATGTTCTTAATCGGATCGACCGCTTTGGACGGCGCTCCCGGCTCCGGCTGATTCGAGTCGGAGCTTTCCTGGTATTGCGTGTCGTGGGTCTCGGGCGCGGCGTCGGCGGGTGCGGCGTGCGATTCGGACGTGATCTGCCAGAGTTCACCGACGAACGCCGGGCTTTCCTTTTCCAATCGGAAGATCGCGCCCGTCACCTGCTCGTCGATCCGGTCCCACATGGCGAGAAAGGCCTTTCGCCCTTCGCGCTTGTATTCGACCTTCGGGTCTTTCTGGGCGTAACCGACCAGTCCGATTCCCGACCGCAGGTGATCCATGTAGTACAGGTGCTCTTTCCACGCGAAGTCGAGCACGTCGAGAACGAGCGCGCGCTCGGCATGACTGAGTTCGGGCCGGTAGCGAACCTCGTATTGCTGCAGCACCTTTTGACGGGCCTGCGGCTTCGGCAGCGTCGCGACTTCGCCCGATTTCAGATCGGCGTGCAGTTGCTGATTCGCCCAGCCGAGAAGTTCGTCCAGCTTCTCCGGCCGTTCGACCCGGCCGTCGTCGCCGTCGCCGTAGGCCTCGTCGAGATAGCGGTCGACCTGCTCGGTGACTTCCCCGTTGATGAAATAGTTCCGGCTGGCGTCGGCGAGAATCCGTTCGATCTCGTGGCGCGGCTTCGACTTGACGATTTCCGGGTCGATTCGCGTCTGAAATCGCCCGCTCGCCCAGCGCAGCAGGCCTTCCTTGTCGTGGCGCTCGCCGCCGCCGCCGGGGGCGTCGGCCATGTACTTCGTCATGCCGACGGCGACGGGGAACAGGACTTCCTTTTCCTGGTACATCGCCCGGAGTCGCTCCAGCACGAGCCGCTGCGATTCGGCGAGGTCTTTGTCCTGGAACTCCGCCGGCTCCATTCGCAGCGTGAACTGGTGCGCGAGCCAGCCGCACAGCGTTCGCTGCCGGAAGTCGTCGGCCAGGAAGTGCTTCGTCGACGAGAAGTCGATCCGTTCGATGGCGGCGTTCGCCCGTTCGCGAAGATACCCCTGAAGATCGTCGCGGCCGACCTTCTTCAACTCGCGATCGTTCGTGTTCAGTCCGAAGTACGAGTTGCACCAGCGCGACAACGACGCCCAGTTCCACTCCGATTCGTCTTCGGCGTCCTCCGGAAGATTCTCCTCGATCTGCTCGGCGATCTGTTCGTCGGCCTGGCTGAAGGCCTCGTCCCGCAGAAATGCGAGAAGCTGTTCTTCGTCCATGCCCTGAATCTGTCGCGGCTCGATCTCCAGCCGGAAGGTCTGGCCGACGTAGCCGCAGATCGACTCCCAGCGATACTCCGGACGCAGGAAGTGCGGCACCCATTTCTCGGCCTGGTGGAGGATCATGTCGAGGATGATCTGCCTGCAATCTTCGCCGTCGAGAATTCTCTGGCGGAAGCCGTAGACCTGCTTCCGCTGATCGTCCATCACCTCGTCGTATTCGAGCAGGTGCTTGCGCTGGTCGAAGTGCTGCTCTTCCCGCTTCTTCTGCGCCCCTTCGATGCGGCGCGAGACCATCGGGCTTTCGATGGCTTCGCCTTCCTGCATGCCGAGGTAACTGAGCATCGACTTGACCCAGTCGCCGGCGAAGACCCGCAACAGCTTGTCTTCGAGCGACAACGCGAACCGGCTCGAACCGGGGTCGCCCTGCCGGCCCGCACGGCCGCGAAGCTGGTTGTCGATCCGGCGGCTGTCGTGACGCTCGGTGCCGATGACGTGCAGCCCGCCGACGGCGGCGACCTCGCGACCTTCGGTCGCCATTCCCTCGCGCTCGGCGATGCGGTTCGTCAGGTCGTCCCACTCGGCCTTCGAGACGTCGAGCCGGCTGGCGTACTTGCGCTTGAGCTCCTCCCAGGCCAGGTACTCCGGGTTCCCGCCGAGGATGATGTCGGTGCCGCGGCCGGCCATGTTCGTGGCGATCGTGACCGCGTTTTTGCGGCCGGCCTGGGCGATCGTTTCGGCCTCTTTCTCGATGAACTTCGCATTCAGCACGCTGTGCTCGATGCCGTACTTCCCGAGCTTGCGACTGACGAGTTCGCTCGTCTCGATGTTCGTCGTTCCGATCAGGATCGGGCGGCCTTTTTCGTGCTCGGCCCGAATTTCCTCGACGACCGCGTCCCACTTTTCCTTCTCGGTGCGGAAGATGACGTCGGCGTGATTGATCCGCTGGCTCGGCTTGTTCGTCGGCACGTTGACGACGTCGAGCTTGTAGATCTTCCAGAACTCGTCGGCCTCGGTCATGGCCGTGCCGGTCATGCCCGCGAGCTTCGTGTAGAGCTTGAAATAGTTTTGAAGGGTGATCGTGGCGAGCGTCTGGTTCTCGGGCTTGACCTTGACGCCTTCCTTCGCCTCGACGGCCTGGTGCAGCCCGTCGCTCCACTGTCGGCCGTGCATCGGCCGGCCCGTGTGCTCGTCGACGATGATGATCTCCTGGCCGGAGACCATGTACTCGACGTCGCGGCGATACAGGTGATGCGCCTTGAGGGCGTTGTCGATGAGGTGCGGCCACTCCATGTTGCCGGCGGTGTAGAAGCTGTCGACGCCGGCAAGCTGCTCGGCCTTGCGGACGCCCGCCTCGGTCAGGTGCGACGTCCGTTCTTTCTCTTTCACCTCGAAATCGGAGTCGCGCGCAAGTTGCCGGGCGATCTTGTCGGCCTTCGAGTACTTCGTGACGTCGTCGTGGGCGGGGCCGGAGATGATCAGCGGCGTGCGGGCCTCGTCGATCAGAATGTTGTCGATCTCGTCGACGATCGCGAAGTCGAGCGGCCCCTGCACCTGGGTCGCCTTGCTGCGCTTCATGTTGTCGCGCAGGTAGTCGAACCCGAACTCGTTGTTCGTGCCGTAGGTGATGTCGCACGCGTACTGCTGCTGGCGTTCCGACGGGCTCATCTGCGACTGGATCGCGCCCACCGACATGCCCAGACCGAGGTGAATCGGCCCCATCCACTCCATGTCGCGCTTGGCGAGATAGTCGTTGACGGTGACGATGTGGACGTGTCCGACGAGACCGTTGAGAAACGCCGGGGCCGCGGCGACGAGCGTCTTGCCTTCACCGGTCGCCATCTCGGCGATCATGCCGCGATGCAGGATCGCGCCACCGATCATCTGCACGTCGTAGGGCCGCATCTTGACGTACCGCCGGGCCGATTCACGCGCCCGGGCGAACGCTTCCGGCAACAGGTCTTCGAGAGCTTCGCCGTCGGCGAGTCGCTTGCGGAACAGTTCGGTGGAGCCGCGCAACTCGTCGTCGGTCAGCTTCTGCGCAGCAGGCTCGAGACCGTTGATCCGGTCGAGCAGCGAGCCTTTGACGACGGTGACGTTTCCCTGCTTATCGCGGATATAGCCCATCTGACGAACGCGGCGTTCGTTCGACGAGCCGAACAGGCGAGTCAGAAACCGCTCGATCGCCGCCGTAAACGCCGTCAGCCAGTCACCAAGCTTTTCCAGGAATTCCATCGCGTTATCCGAAGGCGGTCCAAGCCGTCGCCCGGCGGGCCGCTGCCGTTGTGGCAGTGCTGGAGAAAATCTGCGGCCGTTCCGGCGGCCGCAGCCGGGCGCGGAGAATCAGCGCAAGTGCGTTTCTGCGAAAATGTTATTTGTACCGGCTGTAGGGGTCAATCCCGACTGACCGAACGCAGCGAGGTCCGACGGATGCACGCGACGTGCCGAACCGCCGCTCGCCCTCTTTCCGTGTGTCTGTGCTTTCCGTTCTCCCGTTCTCGAAAAAAAGCGGAATGCGCATCCCTTGGCTGCTGATCCGCCGTGACGAAACCGGCCCGGCCGGTCGGACAATGCGGCGTGAACTCACGCGGCATCGAACCGGGACGACCTTGGATGACGCCGTCCCGTCC
>JBAQZJ010000218.1:0-28308 GCA_049790855.1 Planctomycetaceae bacterium
AAGGAGAGGGGGACCGACGGCGCGGCTCGCTGCGGTATCAGTGGAGCACTTTGGCGCCGGTTCGGCGCTCGAAGGCTTTCACACCCTCGTCCGTCACTTTGTCGCCGACGTTGCGAAGGAACAGCGATTCGAGATTCGGGAGTGTGGAGAGCGTTTCCAGACCGGCGTCGGTGATCAGGGTCTGGGACAATTCGAGTTCGCGCAGCGATTTGAGGCCGGCGATGGTCTCGGTGCCTTTGTCCGACAGGTTGCTGCCGTACAGCCCGAGTTTCTGCAGATTCGTCAATCCTTCGAGAACTTTCAGCTCTTCGTCCCGGATCGGCGGCACATTCGTCGGCAGTTGATTGAGGTCGATTTCTTCCAAAGCGAAACCGCCCGTCGGCAGATTCGCCGAATCGGTGATCTTGCGATTGACGTCATTGCCCTCGGCATCGGTGAACCGGGCACGAACGCTTCCCCCTCGCCGCAAGACCCACTTGGCGACTTCGCCGGCCTTGGGATCCGGCTCCGCACCGCCGCCGCAGCCGGACACGACCAGAGAAAGGAAAGCCGCGGTAAAGGCGAGAAACAGAAACGGTCGCTGCATCGGTCCACTTCGTCGAGAGGATGAACTGTCGAGCCTTCAAGGCAGGATAGTGGATCGCGCGGTCGAAATGAGCGCCGATGCCGCGTAGACCGACTACAATTCCTGCCGCGTCAGCCGGCTGCTGGGTGGCGGACGCCGGTTGACGTGAAATTGGAGCGATTCGGTCGAATGTCGACGCACCCCGCTACGCTTTCGATCGCCGAACTGCTCAAAAACTGTACCGAGAAGCATGTGCGACGTTCGGGGCCGGGCGGCCAGAACCGCAACAAAGTCGAGACAGGCGTCGTCCTGAGACACGTTCCCACCGGCGTGACCGCGGAGGCGTCGGAACGCCGCAGTCAGGGCGAGAACCGGCTTGTCGCCGTCCGCCGCCTGCGGACGACGCTCGCCGTCGAGATTCGTTCGTCCGCCGTCGACGATGGGCCTTCCCCGTTATGGAAGTCGCGAGTTCGGGGCGGCAAACTCGTATTAAGCGACGAGCACGACGACTATCCGGCGATGCTTGCCGAGGCTCTGGATGAACTGGCGGCGTCAGATTGGGATGTCGCACGCGCCGCCGCGCAAATCATGGTGACGACATCGCAACTCGTCAAACTCGTCAAGACGGAGGCGCGCGCGTTTCGTCTGCTGAACCAGGCCCGCGCCGAGAGAGGCTTATCGCCGTTGCGGTGACGATTGCCGATGAAATTGACGTCGGAGCCGGCAGCGGCCGGCTTCAGGAACGCGCACGAAGGTCGCCACTGGTCTTCTTCGGGTCGACGATCCACAATGGGGTCTCCCCTGCGGACGAACGGATGAAGACCGAGCCGACCGAACCACTCTCGCCCGCCGGGTCTCGCGCCGATAAACCGCAGCGCGCCGTGCCGATGTCGGCGGTGCTGTCGACGCTGACCGGTTTGGGGCTGCTGGCTGCGTTCTGGCACGGACGAATGCTCGTGCGATCGTGGCCCGACTCGCTGGAATTGCTGTTCGTGACGGCGGCGAGTTTTCTGCTGGTGTGGGGGCTGACGGAACTTGCCGGTACGGTCTTTTTTCGCACGACCGGCGGCGAGCGGCGAGCGGCAGCACATCCTCAGCCGCGGCTGGGCGCGGCGTCGTGGGCGGGCATCGTGCTCGTCTCTCTCGGTGCCGGTGCGTTGCTGCTCGTCCGGCAGGATTCGGCGATCGGTAACCTTCCGGTTTTGTGCCTCATCGTGGGTGCCGGGCTGCTCGTCTACGGCGGGAAGCGATTCGTCGACGGCTTACTGCACGGCACGACGGCGCCGACGGCGTCGCAGCGGGTCGGTTTGACGCGTCCCGGTGCGATGGCGCTCGTCATCGCCGTGTTGTTACTCGCGGGAGCCTATCTCGGCCCGTCGAACATGCTGATGCTCGTGTTCGCGCTGGTCGTCGGCCCGTTCATCGTGAACGGTTGGTATGCGTTCGGGATGATCCGCCGATTGACCCTGACTCGCGCGATTCCTGTGCAAGTGCTCGCGGGCGAGCCGGTCTCGGTGACGCTCTCGCTGACGAACCGCAAACGTCATCTCTCGTCGTGGTTGATGGCGGCTTCGGACATGGTCGTTCGAATGTCGTCGACCGAAGCCGGCGAGCCGCTCGTCGCCGAGACGCTTTTCCCTCGCATTCCGGCACGCAGTACGCGCGATGCCGGGTATCGCCTGCGTCTGATGCAGCGGGGGCGATACGTGTTCGGGCCGGTCACGATTCGATCGCGGTTTCCGCTCGGGCTGGTCGAGCGAAGTCTGACGATGGCGATGCCGGCGGAACTGATCGTCGCACCGCGACTCGGCCGGTTGAGCAACCGGTGGCGGCACGACACGACGGCGGCCGACGAGCTTGTGCAGCGGCAAAAGCCGCGACGCGGAGCCTTTCCCGACGAATTCGAGAAACTTCGCTCGTTCCGGTACGGCGACAATCCGCGGATGATTCACTGGCGGACGAGCGCCCGGCAGAACGTGCTGATGGTCCGCGAGTACCACGAAGTCCGCGATCGCGACCTGCTGGTCCTGCTCGATCTCTGTTCCGTTCCCGGAGACGACGAAACGCTGCTCCATGTGGAAATGGCCGTGAGCTTCGCGGCGACGGTCTGCATCGACCAGCTCCGTCGCAGTCGACAATCTCGACTTTCGGTCGCGGCGGCCGGGCGGAACACAACGACCTGGACGGGCAGCGCGAATCCGGCAAGCGCCGAGCCGCTGCTGGGAACTCTGGCGCTGGTGGAACCCTCCCTGAATCCCGACCTCGACGCGCTGTGGGAGTTCGCGCGCACGCACCGAACGCCGACGGCGGCCGGCGTGCTCGTGACGACTCGCCGGGCGGCGGACGTCTCGATTCCTGCAGCCATCGGCGGGCTGCGGATCATCAGCGCCGCCGACGGACTGACCGATTACTTTTCGTTGACGTGAGGACATGCAGCGCATCCGCGATCCGTTCACGATCAGCCTCTACGCCGTCGCCTGCGCGGCCTCGCTGATGCTCGCCGCGGCGGAGGGCGGCTGGTACTTGCCTGCGGCGCTCACGCTGCCGATCGCGATCGCGGCGTATGCGTTCGTCGAACGTCGCGACAGGCGTCTTTCGACCGTCGCCGCGAACTGTCTCGGGCTTGTCGCCATCGCCGCGGCGTTGTTGGAACTGTTCGTGCGAGATATCGAAGGCCGCATCCTGTTCGGCGCGCATCTTCTCGTCTATCTGAGCTGGGTGTTGCTCTGGCAGCCCAAAGGACCGCAGCAGCGCTGGGGATTGATCGCGCTCGCCATTCTGCAGATCGCGGTCGGCTCCGTTCTGACGAGCGCCGGCCTCTACGGCATGGCGATGGTCGCGTTCGTGGTGCTCGCCGTCTGGACGCTCGTGCTGCTGCAGTTGACCGAAGCCGAGAGCCGGCTGGCGCGCGGTTCGACTCCGCCCGCGGCGAGCGAGACCGGCCCGAAGCAGTTGCTGGCCTCCGGCCGCGTGTCGGCGATCGGTCCGGTGACGCTCGGGGAATGGTCGACGCGGCAGATTCTGGCAGTGGTCAACATCACCGTTCTGGCTGCGATCGCCGTCAGTGCGACGTTCTTCCTGCTGATTCCGCGCGTCGACGTCGGCCGGCATGGCTTTCACGAGACCGATACGCCGCTCGCGCGGCAGCGCGTGACCGGGTTCACCGAGCGCGTGCGCCTTGGCGAGTTCGGCGAGATCCTCGAGAGCAGCATTCCCGTCTTCGAAGTTCGGTTGTACGACGGCGACGACCCGGTCGACATCGAAACCTACACGACCACGCTCGGCTTCGATGAGCCGCTCTTTCGGGGGTTGACGCTGCACCATTACGAGAACGGCGAATGGACGACGGGCGATTCGGGTTGGGCGAGAGAGCTTCCGGACGAGCCGTTCACCGAACAGATCCGGCAGGAGTACCGGTTGAAATCGCACACGTCCGACGTGTTGTTCGCGATCGCACCGGTTGATGCAGGTCGCGTCGTCGGAAGCGACTCCGCGATACGACGACGGTCCGACACCGACACCATCCTGCGTCCGACGGGGCGCCGCCATCGCGGGGAGCTGCACTACGAAGTCTTCTCGCCGCGTCAGGGCCGCTATGCCGAAGTGCGCCGCGGCGCGGCCTCGCGAGGGCGACGGGACGACGAATCGGACAGATTCGAAGAATATCTCGAATTGCCGGACGGTCTTGATCGCTTGCGACGACTTGCGACCGACATCGCCCGCCGGGAGGGCCCGGACGAGACGGACGTCGCTCGAGCCGAGCGATTGCTGACGTGGCTGCGCGATTCGGGCACTTTTCGGTACTCGCTCTCGGGAGAGCTGATCGATCCGCAGATCGATCCCGTCGAGGACTTTCTCGTCAATCGCCGGGCGGGTCATTGCGAATATTTCGCCTCCGCGCTGGCCCTGATGCTCCGGGCCGAGGGCATTCCGTCGCGGGTCGTCAACGGCTTCAAAGGAGGCGAGGTCAATCGATTCGACGACGGGTTCGAGGTTCAGCAACGGCACGCCCATGCCTGGGTCGAGGCGCGTCTCGGTGGACGTTGGGTCACGTTCGATCCGACGCCCGCTTCCGGACGCAGCCAGTCGGTGGCCGAGAACGCCCCGAAAGTTCCGCTCTGGAACGACATCCGTTCGGCGGCGTCGACGATCTGGTATCAGTATGTGCTTCAACTCGATTTAAGCCGGCAACAGCGGACGTTCGCTCCCCTGCAGGACGCCGCCGTCGCCTCGACCCGGTCCCTGCGGACGGAATGGTGGCCGATTCTCAAGCGGCAGGCGTACGCGCTGGCCACCGATCCAAGCCGCTGGATCAGTTGGCAGGGCGGAGTCGCAACCTTCCTCGGCTTGTCGCTCGTCACGGTTCTCTGGCGCGTCGGACGACGGCTGCGGCTGCGGCTGGCGCGCTTTCATGCCGCACGGGCCGCACATCGTCGTCGTGGCCGGCGAATCGAGTTCTACGAGCGATTCCGCCGTCTTTGCGAGCGACGGGGGTGGCTGGCCGATGACGGTCAGACTCCGCGCGAGTTCGCCGCCGAAGTCACCGTCGCCCTGGCCGGCGACCTGCTTCCGGCTCGTCTCGCCGAACTGCCCGGCGAATTGACTGAAGACTTTTACCAAGTCCGGTTCGGAAATCGCGATCTTTCGGAGTCGCGATTGAGCGAATTGGGGCTCCGTTTGGCGGAACTGGAAGCGACGCTTGCCGACGCGGCGCCGATCGGCGGGCAGGTCGCCCAACCGTTGACGAAGGTGGCGCGGATGCCGCGTTGACGCTGCCCCGCAGCGTTGGTTACAAGCCGCGGACGGTCGACGAGGCTGTCCGGAGGGATCGCGGTCCGTTCCCGCCATAACATCTCGGTCGCAGTTATGTCCGGCGTCACCACCTTCGATTGTCCGTCTCCCGTTTTGCCGGCATGCCCATGGGCGACGAAGCCGTTGCTGGCACTGGCGGTGCTGATCGGGGCAGCGGCGTGGTACGGCTCCGACCGTCAACCCGTCGACGCCACCGAACCGATCATGCTGCGAGGCGAGACGCCGTCGCAGGCCGGCGACGACCGATTTCGGATCGGGACGTTCAACATCCACGGCGGTCGCGGCCCCGACTGCCCCACCGACCTCGAGGCGACCGCCGCGGTGCTCCGCGGCGACGATCTGGATTTGGTCGGGCTTTACGAAGTCTACGGCTCGTTCACGACCGACCAGGCGGGCGATCTGGGTGATCGGTTGGGTATGGCTTCGGTGTTCGCCGGTACCGAGCGGCGATGGTGGCACGATCATTTCGGCAACGGACTTCTGATCGGACGTCGAGTGCGCGAGGTCGTACGGATCACGCTTCCGGGCACGCAGGGAAAACGATTCCGGAATGCGCTGCTGACGACATTTGACGCCGGCGGGACGACGGTGCGCGTGATCGCGACTCACATCGATACCGAAACCGATCGCGAACGACAGCTCGCGGTGGTGTTCGAGCTGTTCCGATCGCTGGAATCCCCGGCAGTGCTGATGGGCGATCTGAACTGCGAGACCGACCATCCGCTGCTAGCAGACCTGCTGGACGAGCCGGGCGTCGTCGACGCCGTCGCCGCGAAGGTCGACCTATCGTCGAACGAAGATCGCATCGACCATTTGCTCGTGCGCGGCCTCGACGTGCTGGACGCGGGATACGTCAAGACCGATGCGTCCGACCATCCCTACGTGTGGGCCGATCTCGCCGTGGCGGAGAAGCCATAGGGGCGGCCGCGGCCTTCAGGCGAGCGGCAGGCGTCAGCCTGCCGGTGCTTCAGGCGTCACTTCCGCGCCCACCGCTCCCTTCCAGGACGTAAATACCCTCGCTGGCGCGTCGGGCTTGTGTCGCCTTTCGCTCCGCGAAAGGATGTCCTTTCTCGCGGAACGAAAGGTGACATTCCGAGGCATGACATTGATCGGTAGACGCACCATTACGTCTGGGCGTAACCCGTCACCCAGCCGGCAAGAGTGCCGCAGATGATGACCGGGAGCCAGGCGGCGACGTCGGCGGGGACGAATCCCGCTTTGCCGAGCAACGTCGCGCCGTGCAGCGCCCCCAACATCATTCCCTGGATGCCTGAAGCCATCGCGAGGCTGGCCACGAGGCTGCGGCTCTCGCGACGAATGACGAGCGGAATACAGGCCAGCCCCGCCAGCAGGTTCAACAACGGCTGAACCAGCCGCTGATGCAATAGAAACGTCTGATCACGCGCGACGTGCTGGCTCAAGGCGGGGTTGCGAATCCGCTGCACAAGTTCCGGCGTCGCCTGCCAGGTCGTGGAGCGGCTGTTGTCGCAGACCAGGTCGAAGCTGATGTCGCTCCGCACGAAAATCTCGTCCGAACCGAGGACCGGCACGACGTATTCGATTCCCCGCTTCGTCAGGGGAAGTTCCTCGTAATTGGCCGGCGAGGTGTTCGTCAGCACCCATCCGGCCGGATTTTTGCTCGTTTTCGGCACGTAGCGGGCCGACTCCGCGTCGACGCTTCGTAGAACGCCGACCAGTTCCGGAGCCGGCAGGACGAACCGGGCGCCGACGATGCGACGCCCTTTGACGTCGAGGGAACTCCCTTCGATCACGATGCCCGTCGTGTAATCGATCTGCGGCGTCACCTCCTGCAACGCGGCCTTCAACTCCGATCGCGGCCCTTGGAGCTTATGGGCGATTCGGGGAATCAGATACTCCTGATTGGCGAGGATCACCGCCGTCACCAGCAACAGTCCGAAGACGAACGGCAAGGTGAGTCGCGCCAGCGGAACCCCGGCGGCCAGAATCGGCTGATACTCGCTGTTCTTCACCAGCAGAGCGGCGACCACCATCACCGAGGCGACCGCGACCGTCGGCCCCATCAGGTCGAACATCAAGCTCGACTGGTAAGCGTAGTACGACGCCATGCGGCGAAGCACGACGACCGGGTCGTCCGTCCCTTCCTGAAATCCATCGACGTTCGTGAATCCGTCGATGACGACGTACAGGCCGAGCAACGTCACAAACAGAATGGCGAAGGTGTGCAGAAAGCGGCGGAGAAGATAGCGATCGAAAGTCGTCACGCCGATCCCTCAGGGCCGCAGCCTCAACCGGCCGGAGTCGCCAAAACGCCGGCCACGGCGTTTCCGGAGCCGGTTGGCAGGCGAGCCGCGGATTACAGAAGAAACGGGGCTGTCGGTCAAGGTGGCCCTGCGTCCTGTCGGCGATCGGGCCTGCCGGTCTTGAGCGATGTGCGCTTCGAGTCGCTCGTACCATGTGGCGAACTGTTGCGGTGGCGACCCCGTGCGTCGGCCGAAAGAACGTCCGTGCGCGAAGATTTGCACCGACGCTTCGCCGTTCAGCGTGAAGAATCGAGTAGCCGGCTCCGGGCGGGTCGGAATTCGGATGACGGTAGGCAACGGGAAAGGTCGTCGGACAATGCGGCGTCAGAACGGATGGGTTCTCGGAGGCGGACTGCTGCTCGTCGGTCTCGTGGCGGGTCTTTCGCTCGACGAGGGCCGGATCGCGCGGACCGCCCATGCCCGGAACCTGACCGCCGAGGAAGCGGTCCGGTTGTCTCACGAATTGCAGGCGACCGACCGGTCGCTCGTATCCGGAAATGAGGAACTGGCGAAGGTCGTGCGTCTTATGCGGCCGAGCGTCGTCCACATCGAAAGCCGCCGGCCTTCCAGTCGCGGCGGCACGATCGAAGAGACCGGCTCGGGCGTGATCGTCACGCTTCCCGGCGCCTCCGGCCTGCATGTCGTGACGAATCGGCACGTGGTTGCCGACAGTCCGCAGTTGACCAGCATCTCGATTCAACTCTACGACGGGCGATTTCTGAACCCGACTCACGTCTGGCAGGACAAGGCGACCGACGTCGCGGTGCTCCGGCTGCCCGAGGTCGACGCCGTTCCGGCCCGCTGGGGCGACAGCGACGGGCTGGAGATCGGGCATCTCGTCATGGCGCTCGGCAGCCCGTTCGGGCTGAGCCAGTCGGTGTCGCTCGGCATCGTCAGCGCCAAGGGCCGACGCTCGCTGGCCCTCGGCCCGACGGGCGAAATGCTCAATCAGGACTTCATCCAGACCGACGCGGCGATCAACCCCGGCAATTCCGGGGGGCCGCTCGTCGACCTGCATGGGCGGGTCGTCGGAATCAATACGGCGATCGCGTCGAACAGCGGCGGAAACGAAGGCATCGCCTTCAGCGTCCCCAGCCAGCTCGCCCGACGGGTCGCCGAAGCCCTCGTCAAGTTCGGCAAAGTGCCGCGGGCATACCTGGGAGTGAAGCTCGACCCCGATTTCAGCGCCGAGACCGCCCGACGCTTCCGTCTCGAACGGCTTCGCGGCACACGGGTCGTGCAGGTCTACGAGAAAACGCCGGCGGCACGGGCGTCGTTGCAGATCGACGACGTCGTTCTCGAGTTCAACGGCATCGAGGTACAAGACGAAAACCACCTGATCAACCTGGTCAGCCTCACTCCGATCGGAAAAACGATTCGGCTGAGCGTCCTCCGTAGCGGACGGATTCTCCAACTGGATATCGTGCTCGCCGACCGAACCGAACTGGACGGTCAGGCCACAATGCCCCAGACGAATCGTCCGACGCAGACGTTGCGTCCTACCGGTTTTTTCAGGGAGCTGCCCGAGCCGCGGCTACACCCGATCGACCCCGCGATCGCCCGGCAGATCGGATTTGGCGACGACACGACCGGACTGGTCGTTCTCGACCCCGGCGCAGAGGGGCCGTTCGCCGACCACTTGCGACCCTACGACGTGCTCGTCGAAGCGGCGAGGTCGCCCCTGCGCTCCGTATCCGACTGGGAGAGCATCTTGCGGACGCACAGCGGCCGGGAATTGATCGTGAAAGTTCGCCGCGTCGAAGAAAACGGCACGATTCGAGAGTTTCTCGTCGTGAGATCCGCGTCGGAGGCGCCAAAAACCTATCGCTCTGCGGAGACACCGCGCGGTGTTGTTCTCTGATCGCCTGACGGTCCCGATAGCGCTACGGCACGGCAAAAGCGGGGGGACGACCCTCGTCTGGAACTGTGACAAAGCACTACGAACGATTGCGGCGGGCGTCGACGAAGCTCTTGACGCAGATCACGACGAAGACGCCGCAAATCGAAGCCATCGCGGCGAGACTCGTCAGACCGAGCATGCTGTCGGGTTTGTCGTCGGCCAGCACCATCGCCAGTCGACCGCCGGCGAGCAGTAGCCCGATTAGTCCGAGCAGAACGGCAAGATGCACCAGGTGTTTCCTGATGCCGGGTTTCCCTTGGGCGATGATGCCGGGCACGATCAGCAGGACGCCCCACCCGGCCGGGATCAGGGCTGTCACGGGATTCTCGGCGTCAGAGACTGTGTACCCTAGAACTCCGACGACGACCAGCAGGACTCCGCAGACGATCGTAACCAGTGGCATCGCTGTAACTCCCCCTGACGCGGATGCTTGCGCATCAAAATTAGGTGTCCACTCGTCGCACGCTGCCGATTGTACGACCAAACTCCGGATCTGCAAACGCCCGAACGGGCGTTGCAAAAATGGTTTACGTCGATTCTCGAAAAATTAGTTCGCATGCGAACGATTTCCGCAAACCATGTGTCTAACCAATGCGTAGTAGTGATGAGTCGAAGCGGCAGCTTTGCGTTGCCGCAGCCTGTGGAAGTGAGGGTGACATGGGGCGTTACGCAACACATGCGATGCGGCAACTTGCTCAGCACGCGATCCGCGAACTGACGCGTGTTGACCGGCATCGGCAAATCGAGCGAGCCGAGCGACTCGCCAGTGAAATTCGATCAGCCGAAACTTACGTCGATACCGCGTTGTGTCGCCGGATTTCGGGTGACGTCGAGACGACACCTGCTGCAGACGGTCTGTCCGGTGTCGAATTGACCGGCGATCAGGCGATGAACGATTTGCGACTGTTCGTCGAAGAAGTGTCGGCAAGTGCCGTTTTGGAGGCAGATCGCTATCCGGAGCCGGTCTGGACCGTTCAGGAACTTGGTGAGCGGTTCAATGTTTCGACAAAGACGGTCGATCGCTGGCGCTCGAAGGGGTTGATGAGTCGCCGGTGCCGTTTTGGCGGTCGTCCGCGAATCGGCTTCCTCGAATCATCCGTCCGACGGTTCCTCCGCGACCATTCCGACGAGGTCGAGCGGGGCCGGCGCTTCAGCCATTTGACAGATTCCGAACGGGAAGAGATCGTCGAGCAGGCGCGTCGGATGGCGCGGCACGGCGTTTGCCTTACCGATTTGTCACGTCTGCTTGCCGACCGTTTCGAGCGGTCGCACGAGACGATCCGTTACACGATCCAGCAACACGACCAGCAGCGTCCGGAGCAAGCCGTGTTTCCAAACGCCGTGGCACCGCTTTCCGCAGAGCAGAAGCAGGACATCTACCAAAAGTTCCGCCGCGGCGTCTCCGTCGAACGGCTCTCGAAGCAGTTCGGTCGGACGACGGCGACGGTCTATCGAATCGTCGGCCAGGTGCGGGCCGAGCGGCTGCTCGCCCAGCCGGTCGATTACATGGATTCGCCCGAGTTCCACAAGCGCCGGGCCAGCAAAGAGATCCTCGGCCCGCCGCCCGAGATCAACAAAAAGTCGACGACTCTGCGTCCGCCGGCGGGTCTGCCGCCTTACCTGGCGAGCCTGTACACGATCCCCCTGTTGACGCGGGAGGAAGAGCAGTACTGGTTCCGGAAGTTCAACTTCTTGAAGTTCCAGGCGGCCGAATTGCGCGAAAAGATCAATCCCAAGCGGCCGAAGCAGTCGGATCTTGACACGCTCGAGCGCCTGCTTGCCGAAGCGACCGAAATCAAGAACTTCCTGATTCGGAGCAATTTGCGGCTTGTCGTTTCGATCGCCAAGAAACACATCAAGCCGACGAATAACTTCTTCGAGATGGTGAGCGACGGCAACATGTCGCTGATTCGCGCCATCGAGAAGTTCGATTACACGAAAGGCAACAAGTTCTCGACTTATGCGACCTGGGCGATCATGAAAAACTTCGCCCGCAGCATTCCGGCCGAGCACAAGCGGCTCGACCGGTTCCGCACGGGCAAGGAAGAAGTGTTCCAACACTCGACCGAGTACCGGGGTAGTCAGTTCGAAGAGGAATTGACGAACCGCCAGCAGAACCGGGTGCTGATGGACATCCTGCACCAGCTCGACCCGCGCGAACGCGACATCGTCATGTTCCGCTACGGGCTGGGCGAGGTCGACGAACCGCTGACGCTCGAACAGGTCGGCGTCCGGTTCGGCGTGACGAAGGAACGCATCCGCCAGCTCGAGTCGCGTGCCCTGCGGAAGCTTCGCAAGATCGCCGAAGAGGAGAAACTCGATATCCCGGGCATTGCGTGACTCGACGCGGGCCTCGACGCCTGTCGTCAACACCTCTGCCCAACAAGTTTGAGGAAAAGTGAGCCGCGCAAGCGGCTCGCGCACCCCGGAAGGCACCGCCGGCTCGTCACCCTCGCTGTGACGGGCCGGCGGTTCTCCGTAACGGCGTGTTCAACCCCCCAATGCCCCCGTGCTCGAACCTTCTTTCGACGACGGCTGTCGGAAATAGCGCCGGCGCAGGTCGTTGAGCGACGTAGCGGCTGGTGGATACCTTGCCGGGGAGCGATGACGATGATATCGTGCTAGCCCCCTGCCTCCGGGCGGTCGGACCGCTAGCGTAGCTCAATTGGCAGAGCACCGGTTTTGTAAACCGGCGGTTGTGGGTTCGACTCCCATCGCTAGCTCGTGGGAGACGGGGGAACGGGGGAGGCGGGAGAGCGGGGGACGCGAGATCGGCCGGAACTCTCCCGCCTCCCCCCTTCCCCTGTCTCTCGATTCGGAGGGATACCCGAGTGGCCAAAGGGGCCAGACTGTAAATCTGGTGGCTGACGCCTTCGCAGGTTCGAATCCTGCTCCCTCCATTCGGTCGAGGGGCAAGAGTCAAGGGTCCAGAGAAAATCGTTCCCTGGTCTCTCGGCTCTTGTCTCTCGACCTCGCAAGCGGGTGTAGCTCAATGGTAGAGCTCCAGCCTTCCAAGCTGGTGGTGAGGGTTCGATTCCCTTCACCCGCTCTGACGGCTTGAGTCCCTGACAAGAAATTTGCCCCCCGGACGCTTTGCCCGGCGGGGTGGTTTGATCATTATACGCACTTTCCAGTCGGCGAGCGGCGGGCTTGGCGTCCGTCGGTATTTCGACCCTTGTCGTCTGGCGAAGTCTTGGCGAAGTCGCTGCTGTAGCTCAGTTGGTAGAGCGCGTCCTTGGTAAGGACGAGGTCAAGGGTTCAAGTCCCTTCAGCAGCTCTTGTCGGGACGGTCGAACCGGCAACCCCGCATTGGCCCCGCCGGGGCTGCGGGCCGCGGCCCTGCTAGTCTCGGCGTCGAGACAGGCCGCAGCTTCCCGAATTCGAGAAGGAAGGCGGTCTCTGACCGCCGGACCCCGTAGCGAGAGACAAGGTAGCGTACCCATGGCGAAGGAAGTCTTTACACGGACAAAGCCGCACGTGAACGTCGGCACGATTGGCCACATCGACCACGGCAAGAGCACGCTGACGGCCTCGATCGTCGCCGTCCAGGCGACGAAAGGGCTTGCCAAGCCGATTTCCTACGCCGACATCACCAAGGGCGGCACGGTCCGCGACGACACGAAGACGGTGACGATCGCCGTCAGCCACGTCGAGTATGAAAGCTCCCAGCGGCACTATGCCCACATCGACTGTCCGGGCCACGCCGACTACATCAAGAACATGATCACCGGGGCCGCCCAGATGGACGGGGGTATCCTCGTCGTCTCGGCCGCCGACGGCCCGATGCCGCAGACGCGCGAGCACATCCTGCTCGCCCGTCAGGTCAACGTGCCGGCCCTCGTCGTGTTCCTCAACAAGGTCGACCTCGTCGACGACGAGGAGCTGCTCGAGCTGGTCGAGATGGAGATCCGCGACCTGCTCAACAAGTACGACTTCCCCGGCGACGACATTCCGATCATTCGCGGCAACGCGAAGGCGGCCCTCGAAACGCCGGCCGATGAAGCGGCCAACGCCTGCATTGGCAAGTTGATGGACGCGCTCGACGCGCACATCCCCGAGCCGCAGCGGGCGATCGACAAGCCGTTCCTGATGGCCATCGAAGACGTGTTCAGCATCGAAGGTCGCGGCACAGTCGTGACCGGTCGAATCGAGCAGGGTCAGGTCAAGGTCGGCGAAAAAATCCAGATCATCGGCCTTCGCGATACTCAAGAGACGACCGTCACCGGCGTCGAAATGTTCCGGAAGATGCTCGATCAGGGCGTCGCCGGCGACAATGTCGGAATCCTGCTCCGCGGCACCAGGAAGGACGACGTCGAGCGCGGCCAGGTGCTCGCCGCTCCGAAAAGCATCACCCCGCACACCAAGGTCAACTGCGAGGTCTACGTCCTCAGCAAGGATGAAGGCGGCCGCAAGACGCCGTTCTTCAGCGGCTACCGCCCGCAGTTCTACTTCCGGACGACCGACGTCACCGGCAGCGTCAAACTGCTGGGCGGCGCCGAGATGTGCATGCCCGGCGACAACGTCGAACTGGAAGTCGAACTCGGCAAGCCGGTCGCTCTCGTCGAGGGCAGCCGTTTTGCCGTCCGCGAAGGCGGCCGGACGGTCGGCTCGGGCGTCGTCACGAAAATCCTGGCCTGACGGCAAGCTTGTGTCTGGTGTCTGGTGAGTGGTGCCTGGTCCGCCGGGCACCGCTCATCTCACCGCCAGACGACCAGACACCAGACCACTAGACACTCTCTACGACCATGCGCGAATACGTTTGGCTGGAATGCACCGAGACCGGCATGCGGAACTACCGCGTGCAGAAAGAGACGCGGGGCACCGAGCGGCTGGAACTGAAGAAGTACTGCCCCAAGCTGCGCAAGCACACGGTGCATAAGGAATCGAGGAAGAAGTGAGCGTAGGGAGCAGGAAATGGGAAGTAGGAAAAAGTGAGCCTCGTTATTGTGAGCTTCTATTTCCTATTTCCTGCTTACTATTTCCTATCTCTACGGGCGTAGCTCAATTGGCAGAGCAGCGGATTCCAAATCCGCAGGTTGGAGGTTCGAGTCCTCCCGCCCGTGCTCGACATGAGGTGGTAGGGGTTAGGTGGTGGGCGGTCGTTCGCCTCGACTTCCACCACCTAACCCCTATCACCTACCACCTAACCAGGACGGCCTGATGGCGACGAAGAACCGCGCGGATGTGAGCCTGGTTTCGACTTTGCTCGCTGCCGGCATCTACAAGCGGAATCAGGGACGATTGACTCGTCAGCTGACGGTGCTGGCCCTGTGGGTCGTCATCTTCCTGGGCTGCTATGTCATGAGCGTCGTGCCGCTGGGCGACTTCCGCGACCCGTGGATCCGCGTCGGAATTCCGACCGCTCTGGCGATTGCGGGGGCCTGGTTCGCCTACCGCGTCGTCAACTACCCGAAGTTCGCCGACTTTCTCGTTTCGGTCGAAGCCGAGATGGCGAAGGTCTCGTGGCCGGGGCGGGATGAACTGTACCGCGCGACGGTCGTCGTGATCGTCACGATGCTCTTGCTGGCCGCGGTGCTGTTCGCGTTCGATTATCTCTGGCAGTTCTTCTTCCGGCTGATCGGCGTGATTCATGCCGGGGGCGGAGCGCCAGCCGAGTGAGACCAGCGGCCCGTTTTTCGGACGGCAACGATCGGAAACGGGTCGGAATTCGAATCTTAGGCCGGCATCGCTTGCAAATCCGCGGGCGAATCGGCAACATGTCGCGTTCTCGCGGCCCGTCCTATCGGGCCGCGGTCGCTTCCGCGGGCGGCTTCTCCGCCCGTGCTTCGATCCGCGAGCCATGATGGACGACGACGATCCTATCGACACCGCTGGAGGCGGCGGGGCCGGACGGCCTCCCGCCGAGGCGAACGGTGCCGGCGACGGCGATTCGCCGATGCGCTGGTACGTCCTGAAAGTGACGAGCAACCGCGAGAAGTCGGTCAAGGCGTCGCTGGAGCGTCGTATCAAGCGGGAGGGCATGGAGGAGTATTTCGGCGAGATCGTCATTCCGACCCAGAAGATTGTCGATGCGAAGGGCGGAAAGAAGCGGGTCGTCGAGCAGAAGCGGTTTCCCGGCTACATGATGATCCAGATGCATCTCAACGACGAGAGCTGGCATCTGGTCCGCGATACGAGCGGCGTGGCGGATTTCACGGGTGCGGCCGGCAGGCCCATCGCGATGCAGTCGCACGAAGTCGAGCAGATGCTCGGCACGCAGCAAGAAGAGGAAAGCGGCGCCGGCCCCACCAAGCTCAAGATCGACCTCGAGGTCGGCGAGATCGTCAAGGTCAAGGACGGTCCGTTCGAGAGCTTCGAAGGCTCGGTCGAGTCGATCGACGAGACGCACGGCAAGATCACCGTGCTGATCGAGATCTTCGGGCGGCCGACGCCGACCGACCTCGAATACTGGCAAGTGGAAAAGGTGTAGTCGCGGCTGGCGTCGCGGCGAGGCGGCTTCGATTCGTCAGGCGCGGCCTGACCTACGGATAAGAGCGATGGCGAAGAAAGTCGTTGTTACGCAGATCAAGGTCCAGGTTCCCGGGGGGCAGGCGACGCCGGCTCCTCCGGTGGGCACCGCCCTTGGTCCGCACGGCGTGAACATCGGGCAGTTCGTCCAGCAGTTCAACGAGCGGACTCGGGAGCTGGCGGGCACGATCGTTCCGGTCGTCATCACGGTCTTCAATGACCGCTCGTTCACGTTCGAGGTCAAGAGTCCGCCGGCTGCGGTGCTGTTGAAAAAGGCGGCTTCGGTCGCCAAGGGGTCCGACAACCCCAAGAAGAACAAGGTCGGCACCGTGACCGACGCTCAGGTCGAAGAGATCGTCAAGACCAAGATGCAGGATCTCAATTCCGGCAGCATGGAGCAGGCGAAGAAGGTCATCGCGGGCACGGCCCGCAGCATGGGAATCGAAATCGTCGGCTGAGTTCTGCAGTCTTTCACCCCCGGCCGCGGCGGGCGGACGGGCGACATTCACCGGGAACATCCTCCGGAACCCGCATCGATATGAAACGCTCGAAGCGTATGCGCCATCTGCTCGAGAAGGTCGCCCCGCTGGGGACGGTCGACCTCGAGACCGCCGTGAAGACCCTGAAGAGTCTTGAGGACGGGTTGCCGAAAGGCGTCCGGCCCTGCAGGATGGATCAGGTCGTCGAAATCGCGATCCGGCTGGGCGTCGACACGAAGCAGGCCGATCAGGTCGTTCGCGGCTCGCTTGTTCTGCCGCACGGCATCGGCAAGAGCCAGCGAGTGATCGTGTTCGCCCAGGGCGACAATGCCAAGCTCGCCCAGGAGGCCGGGGCCGATCGCGTCGGCGGCAAAGAATTGGCCGATGAGATCAAGAACGGCTATCTCGACTTCGACGTCGCGATCGCCACGCCCGACATGATGGGCGTCGTCGGTCCGCTCGGTCGAGTGCTCGGGCCGCGAGGCCTGATGCCCTCGCCGCGAGCCGGCACCGTGACCACCGACGTCGCCAATACGGTTCGCGAATACAAGGCGGGCAAGGTCGAGTTCCGTGCCGACAAAGGCGGCGTCGTGCATTGCGTCGTCGGGCGTATGTCGTTCGAGCAGGGCCAGTTGATCGAGAACGTCCGCGCGCTGCTGAAGTCGGTCGAGAATCTTCGCCCGTCCTCGGCGAAGGGAAATTATCTCCGCGGAATCGCATTGAGTGCGACCCAGTCGCCGGGAATCATCGTCGCCATCTGATCGCGCAGGGCCGGCGGTGCCGGCCGAGTTCCGCGTCGTTCACGCAATCAGGCCGGCACCGTCGGCCTTACGTTCGGGTTCACTCCCATGAGCAAAGCAGTCAAGGGAATGGTGATCGACGCCGTCGCCGATCGCATCGGCGATGCGCGCGACATGTTGGTCATCGATGTTTCGCGGATGGACGCGCTGTCTGCGAACATGTGGCGGCTCGACCTGCGCAAGAAACACATCACCGCCGTGACCGTTCGCAATACTCTGGCCCGCAAGGCGCTGGAGCGAAGCGGCGTATCGGGGCTGGACGAGGTGCTGGCTGGTCCGTCGACGCTGATCTTCGGCGGTCGGGACGTCGTCGAACTGTCGAAGACGATCGTCGAGGCGGCGAAGAAGAACGAGAAGATCCAGATCAAGGGCGGGACCGTCGAAGGAAGTGCTCTCGACGCCGCCGGCGTCGAGTCGCTCTCGAAAAGCCCAAGTCGCGAGGATCTGCTCGCGAAAATCGTCAGCCAGATTCTGGCGCCGGGAGCCAATCTCGCGGCGGCTCTGCTGGGGCCTGGCTCGACAATCGCCAGCCAGCTCAAGACGATCCACGAGAAGGAAGGCGGCGAAGCCGCAGGCGAGGCTGCGGCCGAGTCGGCGTGAGGTGCGAATCCTGGCGGCGGGAGAGTGAAGAGGCCTGTCTTGTCGCGGCCTCTTCGGGAATTGGATCCGGTCTACAACAAATACGGGTTTCGGTACGGCGACGCGGCGTGAGTGTCGGCCGGCCGGGGTGATGAAAAGGAACGGGAGCGATGGCCACTGACACTGCGTACGCGGACGACATCAAGAGCCTGGGCGAGAAGATCGTCGGGCTGACCTTGCTGGAGGCCAAGAGCCTCGCCGACTACCTCGAAAACGAGCACGGCATCAAGCCGGCGGCCGGCGGCGCGGTCATGATGGCCGGCCCGGCCGGCGGCGAAGGCGCTGCGCCGGTTGAGGAAAAGACCGAGTTCGACGTCGTTCTCGCCGAGATCGGCGGAAACAAGATCGGCGTGATCAAGGTCGTCCGCGCGGCGACCGCCTTGGGCCTGAAGGAAGCCAAGGATCTCGTCGAAAGCGCCCCGAAGGCGATCAAGACCGGCGTGTCCAAGGAAGACGCCGAGAAGCTGAAGAAGGAGTTGGAGGAAGCCGGTGCCAAGGTGGAGCTGAAGTAGTCACCCTTGTCTCGGAAGGCCGGCGTCCCCGTCGCCGGCCGGACCGGAATGCGACCGGCCAGGCAGCACGTCATGTGCCGACTGGCCGCGCCGCTTGACTTTTGGACGTCACCCGGGCAGAATGCCGCTTGCTACGGGTCGGTTATTCCGCGCGGTCAGGGACAGAGCATTCGGAAGCGGGATGTCGTGGAGCGCGTCTCGCTTTCGTTCTTTTGCCAGCCGGCAAGCGCATGTCGTTTCGTCCGGTTGTCATGGTGTCGGTGCCGTCGCACCGTCGTTTCTGCTCGACCGCGTTCTCCGTCCCGTCGAACTGCCGGAACCGGTTCGCCGCCTGACTTTGGCTCCCCGCCGCCGTTGCGATTCGATCACCCCAGCCCTGCCGAGACGCGGTTGACGCGTGCCTTCGGCCCGGAAGTCGTCTGCGGCCTCGTCGCCGCATGATGTGCCGGGCGGGCACCGGGCCGCGTTTTTTGCATTGCTTCGGGTTCGCCGCCACCGTCGTTTGACAGCGAGAGAGGAACACGATGCCGATTCCCGCCACGCGGATCAGGTATTCTGAGGAAAAGCGGAACTTCGGCAAGATCGCTTCCGAGTTCGAGCTTTCCGACCTGACGCGGATTCAGACCGCGTCCTACGACCGATTCCTGCAGCTCGATGTTTCCTCGCGAGAGCGGAAGAATCACGGCCTCGAAGAGATTCTGCGCGAGATCTTTCCCATCGAGAGCTACGACGGCCAATACCGGCTGGAGTACTCGAAATACGAGTTGGGCAAGCCGCGGTACAACCCGACGGAATGCCGCCAGCTTCGTCTGACCTACGGGCGGCCGTTCCGCATCTGGCTTCGGTTGGTGAAGGAGCAGCCGGTCGAAGAGGAGGTCTATCTCGGCGACCTGCCGATCATGCTCGGCGGCGGCGAGTTCATCGTCAACGGCGCCGAACGCTGCGTCGTCAGCCAGCTTCACCGCAGCCCCGGCGTCGACTTCGTGCTGTCGAGCGACCCCGGCGAGAGCAAGACGAACTTCTCGTGCCGCGTGATTCCCGAGCGTGGAAGCTGGATCGAACTCGTCATCAGCAAGAAGGACACGCTGACGGTCCGCATCGACCAGAGCGGCAAGTTCAGCGCGATGACGCTGCTCCGCGCGATGGAGGCGGAATACGGCAGCGACAAGGCGCTCGTGCGGCTGTTCCATGAAGTGGAAAGCGTCAAGGTCGGCAGCGGCGAAGAATTCGTCAAGAAGATCTCCGGTCGCTACACCGCGGACGACGTCGTGTTTCCCGCCGGGCACAGCCGGGCCGGCGAGATCGTCGTCGATTGCGGCCACATCATCAGCAAGGCCGTCGCCGAGGAGATCGCCGAGTCGTCGCTGAAGTCGATCGAGCTCATCAAAGATCTCGTCGACCCGCTGATCCTGAATAGCATCGCCGAAGACGGCACGGCGAGCCACGAAGAGGCCTTGCTGCGCATTTATCAGCGGCTCCGCCCCGGAAACCCGCCGGCGCTCGACAAGGCGAAGGATCTCTTTCATGAGAAGTTCTTCGACGTCAATCGCTACCGCCTCGGACGGGTCGGCCGCTTCCGCATCAACCGGAAGTTCGACCAGGACATCCCCGATTCGGAGATGACCCTGCGGGCTGAGGACTTCGTCAACTCGATCAAGTACCTGTTGAACCTTCGGCAGGGCCAGGGCGAGGCGCACGTCGACGACATCGACAACCTCGGCAATCGCCGTCTCCGCACGATCGACGAGCTGGCGAGCGAAGAGATCCGCAAGGGCTTCCTCAAGCTCCGTCGGACCGTTCAGGAGCGGATGAGTCTCAAGGACGTCGAAGAGATGACGCCCCGGACGCTCGTGAACCCGAAGAGCGTCTCGGCGGCGATCGAATACTTCTTCGGTCGCAGCGAACTGTCGCAGGTCGTCGACCAGACGAACCCGCTTTCGATGCTGACCCACGAGCGGCGGCTTTCGGCGCTCGGTCCGGGCGGGCTGAACCGCAAGCGTGCCGGGTTCGAGGTCCGCGACGTTCACATTTCGCACTACGGCCGGATCTGTCCGATCGAAACGCCGGAAGGTACGAACATCGGGCTGATCTCGAGCTTGTCGCTCTTCGCGAAGGTCGACGACTACGGCTTCCTGATCACTCCGTACCGCAAGGTCGAAAACGGCAAGTTGACCGGCGAGGTCGAGTGGCTGCGGGCCGACGAGGAAAGCCGCTGGTACGTCGCTCCGGCCGACACCCCGGTTAAGGGCGACCAACTCGATGCCGCCCGCGTGCTCGCCCGCCACAGCAACGACGTGGTCTGGGTGCCGAAGGAGACCGTCGACTACATCGACGTCGCCACCGGTCAGATGATCGGCATCTCGGCGGGGCTGATCCCGTTCCTCGAGCACGACGACGCGAACCGCGCGCTGATGGGTTCGAACATGCAACGGCAAGCCGTGCCGCTGCTGATCGCCGAGCCGCCGCTCGTCGGCACCGGCCTCGAAAAGGCGGTCGCCGAGAACAGCGGGATGATCGTCCGGGCCGAAAAGGCCGGAAAGGTGACCTTCGTCGATGCGACGGTCGTCGAAGTCGACGGCCGACGTTATCCGTTGCGGAAGTTCGTCGGCCTGAACGAGCGGACCTGCCTGAACCAGAAGCCGATCGTCGGCGTCGGGGACAAGGTCAAGAAGGGTCAGATGCTCTGCGACAGCGCCGCCACCCGGCACGGCGAGTTGGCACTCGGCCGGAACGTGCTCGTCGCGTTCCTGTCGTTCGAGGGGTACAACTTCGAGGACGCGATCATCCTTTCCGAGCGGCTCGTGAAGGAAGACGTCTACACGTCGATTCACATCGACGAGTTCGACGTCGAGATCCGCGAGACGAAGCTCGGCAAGGAAGAGTTCACCCGCGACATTCCGAACGTCTCCGAGAAGGCGCTACGGCATCTCGACGAAGAAGGCATCGTCCAGGTCGGAACCCGCGTTCAGCCGGGCGACATCCTCGTCGGCAAGGTCAGCCCGAAGGCGAAGGCCGAGCTGACGCCGGAAGAGAAGCTGCTGCACGCGATCTTCGGCCGCGCCGGCGAAGACGTGAAAAACGAGAGCCTCGAAGTGCCGTCGGGCGTCGAGGGCATCGTGATTCACACCGAGCGGTTCAGCCGCCGGATGAGCCTCTCGGAACTGGAACGCAAGAAGTTCGAGCAGGAACTGAAGAAGGCCGAGACCGAAGGCGCCGCCGCGGTCGCCGAGGCGTTCCAGGCGTTCCTGGGCGAATTCGAATCGGTCCTGGGGCACAAGCTTCAAGACGACGACGGCCGCGATTTGCGAAAGATCGACGACGCGAAGTTCCTCGCCGAGTACGCGGTCCGCTTCCCCGAGCGAGCCGAGAATCTCGACGTGCGCTCGCCTCAGAAGAAGGCCGAACTGCGAAAGGTCATGCGGGAGCAGTGGCAGGCGGTCGAAGACGTCATCGACGAGAAGGAACATCGGCTCAACAGCCTCAAGCGCGGCGACGAGCTGCCGAGCGGCGTATTGCAGATGGTCAAGGTCTACGTCGCCAGCCGTCGACAGATTTCGGTCGGCGACAAGATGGCCGGCCGCCACGGCAACAAGGGCGTGATTTCGAAAGTGCTGCCGATCGAGGACATGCCCTTCCTCGACGACGGCACGCCGGTCGACATCATCCTCAACCCGCTCGGCGTGCCGAGCCGGATGAACGTCGGTCAGATTCTGGAGACGCACCTGGGCTGGGCGGCCGACAAGATCGGCTTCCGGGCGATCTGTCCCGTTTTCGACGGGGCCGACGAGGACCAGATCCGCGAGGCTCTCGTCGCCGCTGGCCTTCCCGAGGACGGCAAGAGCGTGCTGTTCGACGGCCGGACGGGCGAGGCCTTCGAGCAGAAGGTCACGGTCGGCCAAATCTACATGCTCAAGCTGCATCACCTGGTCGACGACAAGGTGCATGCCCGTGCGACCGGGCCGTACTCGCTGATCACCCAGCAGCCGCTGGGCGGCAAGGCGCGGTTCGGCGGTCAGCGGTTCGGAGAGATGGAAGTCTGGGCGCTCGAAGCGTACGGCGCCGCGTACATCCTTCAGGAATTGCTCACCGTGAAGAGCGACGACGTCGAGGGACGCACGAAAATCTACGAGAGCATGGTCAAGGGCGAGAACACGCTGGAAGCCGGAACTCCGGCCAGCTTCGACGTGCTCCTCAACGAAATCCGCGGACTGTGCCTGAACATGCAGCTGGAGAAGAACCCGATGGCGTCGGCGGCGCTCTGAATCGGGCCGGCGGGACTTCTCACCTCCAACGTATACTCACCCTCGCAGGGGTCGAACAATGAGCACGGTCGCTGAGCCGAACTACGATCGCGTCAACGATTACGGAAGCGTCAAGATCGGGCTGGCCAGTCCGCACGACATCCGGTCCTGGTCCTTCGGCGAGGTCAAGAAGCCGGAGACGATCAATTACCGGACCTACCGCCCCGAGCGCGACGGTTTGTTCTGCGAACGGATCTTCGGGCCTGAAAAGGACTGGGAGTGCGCCTGCGGCAAGTACCGCGGGATGAAGTACAAGGGGATGATCTGCGACCGCTGCGGCGTGAAGGTCACGCACAGCCGCGTCCGCCGCAAGCGGATGGGCCATATCGAGCTGGCCGCCCCCGTCGTCCACATCTGGTTCTTCAAGAGCATGCCCAGCCGGCTCGGCGCGCTCCTGAACATGAAGACGACCAGCCTCGAGAAGGTGATCTACTTCCAGGATTACGTCGTCACGAATCCGGGCGATACGCCGCTCACCCGGACGCAAATGCTGACGGAGGAGGAGAAGCGGGACGCCGAGCGAAAGTACGGCGAAGGGTCGTTCGAGGCCGACATGGGGGCCGAGGCGGTCAAGAAGCTGTTGATGGCGATCGACCTCGTCGCCGAAAGCGTGCAGCTTCGCGAGACGCTGCGCACGACGAACAGCCAGCAGAAGATCAAGGATCTGATCAAGCGGCTGAAGATCGTCGAGAGCCTGCGCGACAGCGACAACCGTCCCGAGTGGATGGTGCTCGACGTCATTCCCGTCATTCCGCCCGACCTGCGGCCGCTCGTGCTGCTCGACAGCGGCAACTTCGCGACCAGCGACCTGAATGACCTCTACCGGCGGATCATCAACCGCAACAACCGGCTCAAGAAGCTGGTCGACCTCAACGCGCCCGAGGTCATCGTCCGCAACGAGAAGCGGATGCTGCAGCAGAGCGTCGACGCCCTGTTCGACAACAACCGCTGCAAGCGACCGGTGCTCGGTTCGAGCAATCGGCCGCTCAAATCGCTGACCGACATGATCAAGGGCAAGCAGGGCCGGTTCCGCGGGAACCTGCTCGGCAAGCGCGTCGACTACTCGGCGCGGTCGGTGATCGTCGTCGGCCCCGAGTTGAAGCTCCACCAGTGCGGCCTGCCGAAGAAGATCGCGCTGGAGCTGTTTCAGCCGTTCATCATCCGGCGGCTCAAGGAACTGGGTCACGCCGACACGATCAAGAGCGCCAAGCGGATGCTCGAACGGCGCGACGACGAGGTGTGGGACATCCTCGAAGAGGTGATCACGAACCACCCCGTCCTGCTGAACCGGGCGCCGACCCTGCACCGGATCGGCATTCAGGCGTTCGAGCCGGTGCTGGTCGAGGGCAATGCGATCCGCATCCACCCGCTCGTCTGCCGCGGGTTCAACGCCGACTTCGACGGCGACCAGATGGCCGTGCATCTGCCGCTCTCGATCGAGGCGCAGGTCGAAGCGACGACGCTGATGCTGTCGACGAACAACATTTTCAGCCCGGCGAACGGGGCGCCGATCATCAGCGCCACGCAGGACATCGTCATGGGCTGCTACTACCTGACCGTCACGAAAGAGGGACGGCCGGGCGAGGGCATGGCGTTCACATGCCCGCAGGAGGTGTTTCTCGCCCTCGCTCAGAGCAAAGTCACCCGCCACACGCGGATCAAGCTGCGGCTGCCCCGCGACAAGCGGGTCAAGGGCGACGGGGCCGACGCCTACCAGCCGGGCCGCCCGTTCGAGACGACCGTCGGCCGGGTCATGTTCAACGACATGCTTCCGCGGCGCATGGCGTTCTACAACCGGACGATGAAGGCGAAGGATCTCGCCAACGTCATCTCCGACTGCTATCTCGAGCTCGGCCGGAAGTTCACGATCGAGCTGCTCGACAAGATGAAAGACCTGGGGTTCGAGCAGGCGACCTCGAGCGGCGTCTCGTTCGCGACGAGCGACCTCAAGACGCCGAGCAACAAGGACAAGGTCATCGGCGAGGCCGAGAAGCTCGTGCTCAAGCAGCAAAAGCTGTTCGAGCGCGGCATCATCACGAACCAGGAGCGCTACAACTCGATCCTCGACATCTGGACGAACGCCCGCGAGGCGATCACCACGTCGATGCTCGAAGAATTGCAGACCGACTATCGCGACAACGGGAAGTACGTCAACCCGCTGTTTCTGATGGCCGATTCGGGCGCTCGCGGCGGTAAAGAGCAGATGCGTCAGCTCGCCGGCATGCGGGGGCTGATGGCGAAGCCGTCGGGCGAGATCATCGAGACGCCGATCAAGGCGAACTTCCGCGAGGGCCTGACGGTGCTGGAATACTTCTCCAGCACGCACGGCGCCCGTAAAGGTCTCGCCGACACGGCGCTCAAGACGGCCGACTCGGGATATCTTACGCGAAAGCTGGCGGACATCTGCCAGAACGTCGTGATCACGACCCACGACTGCGGCACCACCAAAGGCATGACCAAGGGGGTGACGTACCGCGGCGAGCAGGTCGAAGTGAGCCTGGCCGAGGCCATTCGCGGCCGCGTCAGCCGGTCGAACATCGTCAACCCGATCACCGACGAGGTCATCGTCCGCGAAGACGAGCTGATCACCTACGAGATCGCCGAGAAGATCCAGGACATGGGTCTCGAAAAGATCCAGGTTCGCAGCCCGCTCACGTGCGAAGCGTCGCTCGGCATGTGCCGGCTTTGCTACGGAATGGATCTCTCGACCGGCTCCATGGTCGAAGAAGGACTTGCGGCAGGCATCATCGCGGCCCAGAGCATCGGTGAGCCGGGCACCCAGCTGACGATGCGGACCTTCCACATCGGCGGTGCGGCCCAGACGGGCATCGAAGAGAAGGACATCAAGGCGAGGCGGGCTGGTCGCGTGCGGTTCGCCCGCATCCGCACGGTCGTCAACTCCGAGGGCCGCAGCGTCGTCCTCGCGCGGAACGGCGAGCTGATCCTCACCGATGACAAGGGCCGCGAGCTCGAGAAGTACCGCGTTCCGAACGGCTCGACCCTGCACATCAAGGAAGGCGACGCCGTCGAGGCGAACCAGATCCTCTGCGAGTGGGATCCGCACAGCGTGCCGGTCCTTTCGGAAGTCGGCGGGACGGTGCGGTTCGAGGATTGCATCGAAGGCCAGACGGTTCGATCGGAGCGGGAAGCGTCGGGACACATTCGGCGAACCGTGCTGGAGCACCGCGGCGACCTGCATCCCCAGATCCTCATCGAGGACGCCCAGGGCAAGCCGCTCGATTTCTACACGCTTCCCGAACGGGCCAGCATCGACGTTCAGGAAGGACAGCAGATTTCCGCCGGCATGGCCATCGCACGAACGCCGCGTGAAAGCACCGGCACGCAGGACATCACCGGCGGTCTGCCGCGGGTCACTGAACTGTTCGAGGCCCGGAAGCCGAAGGATCCGGCGGTCATTGCCGAGATCGACGGCGAGGTCGAGCTGCTCAAGGAGCGGAAGCGGGGCAAGCGCATCGTCATCGTGCGTTCGCCCGAAGGCACCGAGGTCGAGCACGTCATTCCGGCCGGCCGGCAGATGCTGGCCCACACCGGCGACCATGTTCGCGCCGGCGACGCGATCGCCCGCGGTCCGCTGGTGCCGCACGACATTCTGCGCGTCTCGGGGACCGAGTCGGTGCAGCAGTACCTCGTTCACGAGATCCAGAACGTCTATCGCGCCCAGCGCGTCGAAATCGACGACAAGCACATCGAGATCGTCGTCTCACAGATGCTTCGGAAAGTGAAGATCGAGGACGTCGGCGACACGAACATGCTGCCGGGCATTCTCGTCGACAAGCTGGAATTCCGGCGGACGAACGAAGCGTTGCAGCAGTGCGTGAAGATCACGGACCCCTGCGACACCGACTTCCAGGCCGGCGACATCGTGCCCAAGGAGACGCTCGAAGAGACGAACAGCGCGATCGAGGCCGACGGACAGACTCCGGCGAGCCACACGACTCCGAAACCGGCGATCGGCAGCACCCAGCTGCTCGGCATCACGAAGGCGGCCGTCCAGAGCGAAAGCTTCATCTCGGCCGCGAGCTTCCAGGAGACGACCAAGGTGTTGACCGAAGCGGCGCTCGCCGGCAAGGTCGATTACCTCGTCGGTCTCAAAGAGAACGTGATTCTGGGCCATCTGGTGCCGGCAGGAACCGGCTTCCACATGCACCAGGACGCCGAAGTCCGGATCAAGCCCGAGGCTCTGGAAGAGCTTCAGGCCGAGAAAGAGCGGATTCTGGCGGCCCGCCGGGATCTGCTGGCCGAGGTCGGCGACGTGCCGTCCGCCGGCGGCGGGGCGCTCGACCGGGTCGCCCCGGAGGATGAAGAGAAGTGACCGGCCGTTCCGTGTCTTCAACGGGCGTAAGCCGCCCCGCTTGCGGGGCGCTCGCGTCGACCGAGGCCGCCGGCTGACTCGATTGACAAGCATCATGTGCGTTGCTTGACGCGGCCGTCACCGACCGATATCGTTCTACCCTCACGATTTTCCGTAATGTACGACGCCGGTTCGGCGTCGCAGGCGTAGCCGATGCCCACGATCAACCAGCTCGTCCGCAAGCCGCGGAAGATTCAGCGGACCAAGAGCAAGACGCCGCTTCTGGAGCGATGCCCGGCGAAACGCGGCGTGTGTCTGGTCGTCAAGACCGTCACCCCGAAGAAGCCGAACTCCGCTCTTCGGAAGGTCGCCCGCGTGCGACTCTCCAACGGCAAGGAATGCACCGCGTACATTCCCGGCGAAGGCCACAACTTGCAGGAGCACAGCATCGTGCTCGTGCGAGGCGGCCGAGTCCGTGACCTTCCCGGCGTGCGATACAAAATCATCCGCGGCGTCCTCGACTGTCTCGGCGTGAGCGGACGCCGGCAGGCACGAAGCCGCTACGGGGCGAAGCAGGCCAAGGGCGGTGCTGCCGCCGGCAAGAAGAAGTGACCGCGTCGGCACGGTAGGACCGGCAATGCCGGCTGAGTTTCGCGGTTCACGTTCCATTTCGGCCGGCGCAATCGGCCTTACAGGTTCTCGAGATGGCCAAGAGTTTCACCGCCAGTCGTTCGCAGCTCCAGGGCGACCCGCGTCACGGGTCGAAACTGGCGACGAAGTTCGTCAACTGCCTGATGTACGACGGCAAGAAGAGCACCGCGTTCCGTGTCTTTTACGACGCGCTCGACCGCATCAAGGATCGGATGCCCGAGCAGGAGCCGATCGAAGTGTTCACCCAGGCGATCGATCACATTCGTCCGTCGATCGAAGTGCGGTCGAAGCGGGTCGGCGGTGCGACCTACCAGGTTCCGACCCCGGTCGGGCCGAAGCGCCAGCAGACGCTTGCCATCCGCTGGCTGCTCGAGGCGGTCCGCTCGAAGAAGGGTCGTCCGATCCACTTGACACTGTCGGACGAGCTGATGGCCGCCTACCGGCGTGAAGGTGCCGCGATGACCAAGCGGGAAAACGTTCACCGCATGGCCGACGCGAACCGGGCCTTCGCCCACTTTGCCTACGGGAGCCGCTGAGGCGGTCTTTCCGGTTCGATTTCGAAATGACGACGCCGCCGCGGGAATTCC